>JASCPG010000045.1 GCA_029960085.1 Microbacteriaceae bacterium PS02067
GCGCCCGCCCGGGTGCCGTCGCCCGCTTCGGCGACCGGACCTCGGCAGGAGTGCTGGCCGCGCTCGACTCGGTCGAGGCGCGCGCGCTCGCCGCCGCGAGCCTCGAGCCCCTGCACGCGCACGACCGCGCGCACGGCACGGCGCTCGTCACGACGGTGCGCACGTGGCTCGAGAACGACGCGCGCATCGACGAGGCGGCGCAGGCACTCGGCATCCATCGACACACCGTGCGCGCGCGGGTGGCGCAGACCCAGCAGGTGCTGGGTGTCGACCTCGCGTCGTTCCCGGCGCGCGCCGAGCTCTGGGCGGCACTGGTGGCGAGCCGGTCATGAGCCTGAATCCCACCCCCCTCCCCCGGCTCCTCTACGTCGAGGACGATGCGCAGATCGCCGGGATGACCTCCGACGTGCTGCGCGAGGCGTACGACGTCGTCCACCTCGCCGACGGCCGGCTCGCCCTCGACCGGGCGCTCGCCGAGCGCTTCGACCTCATGGTGATCGACCGCCGACTGCCGGGTCTCGACGGCATCGCACTGGTCGAGGCGATCCGCACGGCCCGCATCACCACCCCCGTGCTGCTGCTCACGGCCCTCGGCGCGGTGGCCGATCGCGTCGACGGACTGGATGCCGGCGCCAACGACTACCTGGTGAAGCCCTTCGACTTCGACGAGCTGCTCGCCCGGCTGCGCGCTCTGGTGCGCGGACACCGCGTCGAGGGGCGCCGTCGTTCCCTCGCCGACTGGGCCTTCCTCCCCGACGCATCGGTCGCCTACGGCCCGGGCGGCGAGCGCGTCGCGCTGACCCCCACCGAGACGAAGCTGCTGAGCCTCCTCGCCGAGAGCCCCGAGCACGTCTTCACACGCGGCGAGATCCTGCACGCGGTGTTCGAATCGAACGACGCCCTCAGCTCGGTCGACACGTACGTGCACTACGTACGACGCAAGACGGCGCCCGATGTCGTGGAGACGGTGCGCGGCCGCGGATACCGGGCGGGGGCGGCGCGATGAGCGCGTCGGCCGATCAGACCCGGGTGCGCCGGGCGGCCCTCCGCATCGGCGTGCTCGTCGGGGTCGCCTCCGCCCTGGTGATCACGGTGGGCGTCGCGGTGCTCGTGACCGTGCTCCTCGTGCGCGCGCGACCGGAGAATCCCCACGAGGGAGGACGACCCGGGCTCGGCGGGGGCGACGGCGACCGCGTCGTGGTCGACCTCGACGACATCCTGCCGTGGGTGATCGCTCTCGGCCTCGTCGGCGTCGTCGTCCTCGCAGTCGTCGCGTGGGCGGCCGCTCGCCGCGCCGTGCGCCCCCTCGCCGATGCGCTCCAGCTTCAGCGCGCTTTCGTCGCCGACGCGAGTCATGAGATGCGGACACCCCTGACGGCGTTGTCTGCCCGCGTGCAGATGCTGCAGCGGCGACGCTCCCGCGGTGAACCGCTCGACGAGACGATCGACGCCCTGCGCGGCGACGTCGCGGTGATGGACGAGGTGCTCACCGACATGCTCCTGGTCGCCGAGGGTACCGCGACCGACACCCCCGGCGACGTGGCGACCGCCGTGGCGGCGGCGGCGCGCACCGTCGCGCCGCTCGCCCACGAGGCGGCGGTCGAGGTGGTCGTCGATGGGGAGGCATCCGCTCGCGTGCGCATGTCGCGCGCGACGCTCACGCGTGTGTGCGTCGCGCTCCTCGACAACGCGATCCAGCATGC
This sequence comes from Microbacteriaceae bacterium PS02067, assembly GCA_029960085.1. Lineage (GTDB taxonomy): Bacteria > Actinomycetota > Actinomycetes > Actinomycetales > Microbacteriaceae > Microbacterium. Next base: position 1,704 of record JASCPG010000045.1, read on the forward strand.
GCCGGCGGGGTCGCGCGTGTCGATCACGGCGCGTACAGACGGTCATCACGCGTTCATCCGCGTCGCCGACGACGGCCCCGGCATCGCGGAGGGCGATCGGGTGCGGATCTTCGAGCGGTTCGCCCGCGGCGGCGAAGCCGGACGGCGCCGCGGCTTCGGGCTCGGGCTCGCGCTGGTGCGTGACGCCGCCGTCGCCATCGGCGGCACGGTCGCGATCGAGAGCACGTCGCCGGCGGGCACGACCTTCCTCCTGACGCTCCCGCGCGCGGACTGACCGGGCCGGGTCGGCACGGCGTCACCGTGGAGCGACTCATGCCGCGGCGACCACCTCGAGCTCGACACCGCGGATGCCGCGGTGCACCGCTCCCTCCTGCGGCACGACGAACCCCGAATCGATCCCCTCGGCGCCCGTCCACGACAGGTCGGCGGTGCCCGCCACCATCCCCGCCGTCGCCCACACGTCGGCCAGGGCGAGGGTGCCGGCGACGACCGTGACGCTCAGGGCGCCGAGGGCGGGCTCACCCGTGCGCGGATCGATGATGTGGGCACCGCGCTCCGCGACGCCCGAGGTGGCGACGGCGCCCGAGACGAGGTCGACGGTCGCCAGGACCTCGCCGGGGCGGCGCGGGTCGGCGATGCCGACATGCCAGCTCCACGCGGCGCCGGGAGCCGTCCAGGTGCGGATGTCTCCACCCGCGCCCACACCGACGGCGATAGCGCCGGGCAGCTCCAGGAGCGGCGCGAGGTGCGCGCCGCCGGCGCGGTCGACGGCCCATCCCTTGACGTAGCCGGTCGGGTCGAATCCGCCGCGCCAGGTCGCGCTGAAGCGACCGCCGGTCGCAATCTCCGCCGCGCGGCACGCCTCCGCGACCTCTCCGACGCGCGGGTCGGCGCCCTCGGGCAGCAGCTCTCCGCGCCGCATGCGCGAGATCTCCGATTCAGCGAGGAACGGCGAGAAGATCCGCTCGAGCTCGTCGATCTCGGCGAAGAACGCCTGCACGCCGGCGTCGGCACGGGCGTCGTCGACGTGACCGATGAGGTGCACGCTGAAGACGGTGCCCATGAGCCGGCGGGTCCAGACGCGACGCGCGCTCACGACGCCGCCTGATCGATCGCCGACTGCAGCGACTGCTGATAGCCGTCGCTCGTGTAGGTCGCTCCGGAGACGAAATCGATCTGGGCGCTCTGCGCCGACAAGGTCTCCGAGACGAGTCGCGGGATCGCGCTCTGGTTGATCTGACGGTCCCGACCGTTGCCGTCGGGGTAGTCGACCGCCTGGACGTCGGTGATCGTGCCGCCGCTCACCGTGATCTGCACCTGGACGGGTCCGTACCGGGTGTTCACCGACGAGCCGGTGAACGTGCCGTCGGTGAGCCCCGAGGACGATGCCGGAGCCTGCGCAGCCGTCGCGGACGGCGCAGGCGTCGCGGACGACGACCCGCCCGTCGCGCCCGACGCGCCCGTCGACGAGGTGGATGCCACGGTGTCCGTCTTCACTTCGGGGGGCAGGGCGACCGCCTCACCGAGCGACGTGCGATAGCTGAAGAGCAGCACGAGCCCGCTGAAGGTCGCGAGCAGCGCGTAGACGATTCTCTTCATGGTGTTCTCCTCGGGTCGGGGTCGGGTCAGATCGCGAAGGACTCGGTGTGGATGCGCGAGGGCGAGACGCCCGCGCGCCGCAGGTCGGCGCGCACCGCGTCCATCCAGGCGGGCGGTCCGCACACGAAGACGTCGTGCGCGTGCAGGTCGGGCGCAAGGTGGCGCAGCAGATCCTCACCGCGCCATCCGGCGTCGCGCGCGGGAAGCCACGTCGATGCGTCGGTGCGGCGCGGGCCGTCGAGGCGGTAGTGGATGAGGCCGCGGTCGCGGACGAGCTCGGCGACGGCATCCATCCGCATCGCGTCGTCGTCGGTGTGGTCGCGGGTGAGGAGCGTGGCTTCTCCGGCCGCGAAAGGCTCCGCCTGCAGCAGCGAGACGAGCGGCGCGACGCCTGCGCCCGCGCCGAGGAGGAGGAGCTTCTGCCGCGAGCGGACATCGCCCGTGAGGTGACCGTAGGGCCCCTCGATGAGCACGCGCGTGCCGGGTCGGAGCGACGCCAGTCGGTTCGTGCCGTCGCCGACGAGGCGCGCGGCGATCACCAGTTCACCGCGTGCAGGGTCGGCGGCGAGCGAGAACGGGTGCCCCCGCGTCCAGCCCGGGCCGTCGAGGAAGCGCCAGACGAAGAACTGTCCGCCCTGTGCGCGCAGCCGCTCGAGGTGGCGACCGCGCATGCGCACGACGACGGCGCCCGTCCCGTCACGGCTGACGTCGTGCACGCGGATGGCGTGCCGCCACGAGCGCCACAGGGGCAGGCCGATGCGGAAGACGATGACGGCGGCGGCCGCCCCGGCCCAGAGGGCCCACCAGTAGACGGTGGCGAGAGGGTGGGAGAGGAAGTCGGCGCCGGTCCACAGCATGTGCGGGATCGCGAGCCCGACGCCGAGGTAGGCGTAGAGGTGCAGGAGGTGCCACGACTCGTAGCGGCGACGGCGCCGTGCTCGGCGGATGCTCGTCGCGACGACCATGATGAGCAGCCCCGTCGCCGCCGTGGCGAGCAGCATGCCCGGGTAGTTCCAGACGAAGTCCCATGCCTGTGCGAGCGGATTCACGTCGGCCGTCGCCGCGTAGCCCCAGATGAGCAGTGCGATGTGTGCGAGGAGAAGCCAGAACGACCAGAAGCCGACGACGCGGTGCAGCCGGGTGATCGCATCGCGCCCGAATCCGCGCTCGAACAGCGGCACCCGCGCCATGAGCAGCACCTGGTACAGCAGAAGGTTCGCGGAGACGAGGCCCGTGAGGCGCCCGAGCGTCGTGAGCATCTCCCCGCCGCCCGCGAGGAGGCTCTGGATGCCGGCACCCGCGACCCAGAGCGCGACGACGAAGAGGCTCGTGAGCCAGATGACGGTGGTCGCCGCAGCGCGCCACCAGTGCCGGTGCGCGCGCCGGCGGTCGGCAGCCGCCGCGGCCGTGGGGGACGCGCGGGTACGGCTCGTCGGCAGGACGAGGGCGGGGCGAGCGGGAGCGGTCATGAAGATACGGTCTCGACCGCGCTCTGAGACGACGCTAAGAATGCCCCGCTGTCACCGTTTTCATAGCCGACTCCTAGGCAGGTGCGCGCGCCCGGTCGGCGGGTCAGCCGACGGTGGTGCCGAACAGCGAGCCCACCACGAAGGTGGCCACGAGCGCGATGGCCCCGCCGATGACGGTGCGGATGACGGCCTTCGCCCGGGAAGCACCGCCGATCCAGGCCGCGAGATAACCGGTGAGGGCGAGCGCGATGAGCACGGCGACGAACGTCGCGACGATGCGCGCGGGGTGCGGCAGGAAGAGGATCGTCGCCATCGGCAGGAGCGCTCCGACGAAGAACGCGATGGCGGAGGCGAGCGCGGCGTGCCAGGGGTTGACGACGTCGTCCTGATCGATGCCGAGCTCGATCGAGAGGTGCGCCTTCAGGGCATCCTTCTGCGTCAGCTCCTCGGCGACGAGGCTCGCCGTCGCGTGGCTGAGGCCCTGCTGCTCGTAGAGGCCCACGAGTTCGGCGAGTTCGGCCTCCGGTTCCTCGAGAAGCTCCCGACGCTCCTTCGCGATGAGCGCGTGCTCGGTGTCGCGTGAGCTCGACACCGACACGTACTCCCCGAGCGCCATGGAGATCGCGCCTCCGACGAGAGCCGCCGATCCGGCGAGGAGCACCGGCATGACCTCGGAGGTCGCGCTCGCGACGCCGACCACGACGGCCGCCGTCGAGACGATGCCGTCGTTCGCGCCCAGGACACCGGCGCGCAGCCAGTTCAGACGCTGTGCCAGGCCCTGACGGTGGGGCTCGTCGGGGTGGGCGCCCGGGGCGGAGGACGGCGTGGAGGAGCTCATGCAACGGAGGCTACCCAGCGCCGTCGCGCCCCGCCAGCATGGTGAGGCTCGCCTGATCGTCGGTCAGTCCCGCGGCGCGTGCGCCTCGAGGAACTCGTACAGGTCGGTCGTGTCGACGCCGGGGAACGATCCGGTCGGCAGGGTCGCGAGCAGGGTCCGCGGCGTACGGACGTTCGGCCACGCCTGGTCGCGCCACTGCGACTCGAGCTCGGCCGGCGCGCGGCGGCAGCAGACCTCGACGGCGTGCCGCGACAGTCCGCGGTTGGACGTCTCGCGACCGAGGAACCACTTCGTGTCGTCGAAGCGCACACCCACCGACACGGAGTGCGCGCCTTCGCTGGATGCCTCGACGCGCGCCGTGCACCAGTACGTGCCGTTGCCGGTGTCGGTGTACTGGTAGTACGGGTTGAACTTGTCGGGGATGTCGAACACGACCCGGCTCGTCCAGCGCCGGCAGCACAGCTGTCCCTCGATCGAGCCGAGCCGGTCGGACGGGAAGTTCACGTCGTCGTTCTCGTACGCCTTCGTGATCGTGCCCGACTCATGCACCTTGAGGAAGTGCACGCGGATGCCGAGATGCTGCGTCGCGAGGTTCGTGAACCGGTGCGCGGCCGTCTCGTACGACACCGAATACGCGTCGCGCAGGTCTTCGATCGAGATCGCGCGGCGCGCCTTGGCCTCCTGCAGCACCGGCACGGCGTGGTCCTCGGGAATCAGGAGTGCACCGGTCAGATAGTTCGTCTCGACGCGCTGACGCAGGAACTCGGCGTACGAGTGCGGCTCGCTGTGCCCCAGGATGCGGCTCGCGAGCGCCTGCAGCACGGCGGTGCGTGAGTCTCCCTTCGCCGGCACCGTGCTCGACAGATACAGACGTCCGTTCTTGATGTCGGCCACCGAGCGGGTGGATGCCGGGAGGTCCGCGACGTAGTGCAGCGAGAACCCGAGGTGCGCCGCGATGTCGGAGGCCGTGCGCTGCGTGAGCGGGCCGCCGGGGTGATCGACGGCGCGCAGGATGCCGCGCGCCTGCTCCTCGAGCCCGCCGAAGTAGTTGTCCTGCCGGCGCATGAGGTGCCGCAGCTCGACGTTGGCGCGCCGTGCCTCCTCCGGCGTCGCCGACCGCTCGTCACCGAGCCGCTCGATCTCGCCCTGCAGTGCGAGCATCGCCCGGAGAGCCTCGTCGGGCACCGACTTCCCGATACGGAACGGGGCGATCCCGAGCGCGCGGAAGGTCTGCCCCTTCATGGCCCGCTCGAGCGAGATCTCGAGCGTCGCCCGCTCGTCGAGCGTCTCAGCCTCGAGGAGCTGGTCGACGCTCGCACCGAGCGCTTTCGCGATCGCGCGCAGAAGCGTGAGCTTCGGCTCGCGCTTGCCGGTCTCGATCATGGAGAGCTGGCTGGGCGCCCGCTCGACCGCGGCGGCGAGCGCGTCGAGGGTCATCCCGCGTGCCGTCCGCAGCTGGCGGATGCGCCGTCCGATCGTGAGGGCGTCGGCGGCGTCGGTGCCGTCGTCCGCCTCGATGTCGCCGAGGCTCTGACTCTGCAGTGTCATGACACGCATTCTGTCACAGACAGTGAATTTCGAGGAAACTTCACCACCGGATCGGTCGATCGGGGTGTGATTCTTCACCCAGAGTGGTCCTACGTCCATCACCGGCCATCGCACAGAAAGACAGGGCCATGACTCCCACCGCTGCGGGCTTCGCGCCCGAATCGACCACCCGCCCCACCACGGGGCCGATCCCGACGACGGCCCTCGTCGTCACGGGACCGCTCCGCGATCGCTATGACGAGGTCCTCACCCCGGACGCCCTCGCCTTCCTGACGGAGCTGCACGCGCGCTTCGCCGGCCGCCGCCACGACCGGCTGGCCGACCGCATGCGCCGCCGCTTCGAGATCGGCAACGGACACGACCCGCAGTTCCGCGCCGACACCGCCCACATCCGCGACGACGCCGAGTGGCAGGTCGCCGGCGCCGGCCCCGGCCTCGAAGACCGCCGCGTCGAGATCACGGGCCCCACCGACCCGAAGATGACCATCAACGCGCTGAACTCGGGCGCCAAGGTATGGCTCGCCGACCAGGAGGACGCCACGAGCCCCACCTGGAAGAACGTGATCGAGGGGCAGCTGTCCCTCTACGACGCCATCCGCGGTCAGCTGTCGTTCACGAGCCCCGAGGGCAAGGAGTACCGCGTCACGGCGGAGCAGACCCCGACGATCGTCATGCGACCGCGCGGCTGGCACCTCGTGGAGAAGCACATCGAGTTCACCGACCGCGCCGGGCGCAGCCTCGCGGCATCCGGCTCGCTCGTCGACTTCGGCCTGTACTTCTTCCACAACGCGAAGCGCCTGATCGAGAACGGCGTCGGCCCGTACTTCTACCTGCCGAAGATCGAATCGGCGGAAGAGGCGAAGCTCTGGGACGACATCTTCACGTTCAGCGAGGACTACGTCGGCATCCCGCACGGCACGATCCGGGCGACCGTCCTGATCGAGACGCTGCCGGCCGCGTTCGAGATGGAGGAGATCCTCTTCGAGCTGCGCGACCACATCGCGGGCCTGAACGCGGGCCGCTGGGACTACATCTTCTCGATGATCAAGAACTACCGCGGCCGCGGCGCCCGGTTCGTGCTGCCCGACCGCAGCCAGGTCACGATGACGGTGCCGTTCATGCGTGCGTACACCGAGCTGCTCGTGAAGACGTGCCACAAGCGCGGCGCCTTCGCGATCGGCGGCATGAGCGCCTTCATCCCCAACCGGCGCGACCCCGAGGTGACGGCGCAGGCGTTCGAGAAGGTCGCGGCCGATAAGAAGCGTGAGGCCGGCGACGGGTTCGACGGCACGTGGGTGGCCCACCCCGACCTCATCCCCGTGGCGCAGGCGGAGTTCGACGCGGTGCTCGGCGACAAGCCGAACCAGGTCGACCGGCAGCGCCCCGAGGTGAACGTCAAGGCATCCCAGCTCATCGACGTGCACATCGGCCTGCCGATCTCGGCGGCCGGGGTCCACGCCAACGTGTCGGTCGCGATCCGCTACATCGAGGCGTGGCTGCGGGGCCTCGGCGCCGTCGCCATCGACAACCTCATGGAGGATGCCGCGACGGCGGAGATCTCGCGCTCGCAGGTGTGGCAGTGGATCCACCAGGACCGCTCGACCGCCGACGGCGACCGGATCACGCGCGAGTACATCGAGGGGCTCATCACGCAGACGCTCGGCGAGGTGGAGCGTCGCGAGGGCGACCGCTTCGACGACGCCGCGCAGATCTTCCGCGATGTGGCGCTCGGCGAGGACTTCCCGACGTTCCTGACGCTCGGGGCGTACGCCGACTACCTGACCGACACGGACTGAGCCTCCCCGCGAACGCGGTGTGGGTGCGGATGCCTGGCATCCGCACCCACACCGCGTTTCGCCGTCCTTCGGCCATCTTGCACATCGTGGCTAATGATATTAGCTTTATGGCTATGACAGTGTTCAGCGGCTTCGCCGACCTCGACGTGCACCACCTCGCGCGCCCCGAGGGGCGCATCGCGTACCGCCTCGCCGGCACCGGGCCCCTCGTCGTGTGCGTGCCGGGGATGGGCGACATCGCCGCGAGCTTCCGTCTCGTTCTCCCGGCACTCGTCGACGCGGGCTTCCGCGTGGCGGTCATGGATCTGCGCGGTCATGGCGAGTCGGATGCCACGTTCTCCGCCTACGACGACGTCGCCGCCGGCACCGACATCCTCGCGCTCATCGCGGCGCTCGGCCGCCCCGCGGTCGTGCTCGGCAACTCGATGGCCGCCAGCGCAGCCGTGTGGGCCGCGGCGGAGGACCCCGCCGCGATCGACGGCCTCGGCCTTCTCGGACCGTTCGTGCGGAACCCGCCGACGAGCCCCGTCATGACGGCGCTCTTCCGGCTGCTGATGCTCCGCCCGTGGGCACGCGCCGCGTGGCTCTCCCACCTGCCGCGGCTGTACCCCGGCCGCCTGCCGGCGGACTTCGCCGAGCACCGCGCCGCGATCGACGCCGCGATGCACCGGCCCGGCGCGACGGCCGCCTTCGTGAAGACGACGCGCACCGACCACGCTCCCGCCGAGCGGCGACTCGACGACGTCACCGCCCCGGCACTCGTCGTGATGGGTACCGCGGACCCCGATTTCGCCGATGCGCCGGCGGAGGCGGCGTGGGTCGGCGAGCGCCTCGGCGCCGATGTCGTCCTCGTCGACGGCGCCGGTCACTATCCGCACGTCGAGGATCCCGAGCAGGTCCTCCCGGCGCTCATCGCCTTCTGCCGGGCGGCGACGGATGCCTAGGGTCGGGCTCACCCGGGGCGGCGTCGTCCGCATCGCGCTCGACACCGTCGACGACATCGGAGGCGAGTCGCTGACCCTCGCGGAGGTCGCGACGCGCGCCGGAGTGAAGGTCCCGAGCCTCTACAAGCACATCGCGTCGCTCGAGGTGCTTCGTGTGGCCGTCGCGACCTCCGCCCTGCGCGAACTCGCCGCGGAGCTCCGCGGAGCGGCCCTCGGCGTCTCGCGCGCCGACGCGCTGACGCGCCTCTGCCATGCGTACCGCGGCTATGCCCTACGGCACCCCGGCCGCTACGGGATGACACGGCGGGCCGTCCTCCCGGGAGGAGATGACGACGCCCTCGTCGCGGCGGGGCTCGAGGTGCAGGAGGTCGTGTCGGCGGCTTTGCGCGGCTACGCCATCGTCGATGACGACGCCCTCATCGACGCGACGCGCGCCCTCCGGGCGTCGCTCGACGGATTCTGCATGCTCGAGAACGGGGGCGGCTTCGCGCTCGCCCGCAGCGTCGAAGGGAGCTTCGCACAGCTCGTCGACGGCCTCGACCGAATGCTCGCGACCTGGCCCACCGAGACCGACCTGCCGCACGAGAGCTGAGCCGGGCCGCCGCGGCCGGGCCGAGGCGCGCCCGCCCGCGACTCGTAGACTGCCAGGGTGGAGAGCGATGCCGAGGGCACCAGCCGGCGGGAGTTCCTGCGGCGCACCGGCATCGGGCTCGCCGGCCTCGCCGTCGCGGGCGGTGCGATCGGCGCCGGCTTCGGCATCTCGGCCGCGCAGCGCCAGGCCATCCCCGACGGCGGGTTCCCGCCCCTCCCCGAGCGCCCCGAGCCCGGGTTCGACCACGTCGTCGTGCTGATGTTCGAGAACCGCAGCTTCGACAACGTGCTCGGGCACCTGTACTCGGCGCAGGAGAAGTCGCGCCGGCAGTTCGACGGCATCGCGCAGGGCGCCTACGCCAACACAGCGCCCGACGGCACCCGTATCGACGCGCACGTCTACGACGGCCCGCCGGACACGATCATGCAGCAGCCGCATCCGGACCCGGGCGAGACCTACCCGCACGTGAACACGCAGCTGTTCGACATCGAGCGTCCGCCGTTCAACGCGCCGATCAGTTCCGTCGATCCGCGCAACGAGGGCTTCGTCCGCGACTACATCGCGAACTTCCGCCACTCCCTCGACCGCGAGCCGACCGCCGACGAGTATCGCGTCGTGATGGGCGGGTTCTCGCCCGCGATGATGCCCGTCCTCTCGACGCTCGCCCGCGAGTTCGCGGTGTACGACCGCTGGTTCTCCGCCGTGCCGTCCCAGACGTACTGCAATCGGTCGTTCTTCCACGCGTCGACGTCGCACGGCTTCGTCGTCAACCACGACGGGCATTCCTACCGGAAGTGGCTGGACGCCCCGGCATCCCCCACGATCTTCGATCGCCTCGAGGAGGCCGGGCTGACGTGGCGCGTCTACTATGACCCGACTCAGCTCGTGTCGCTGACGGGCCTCATCCACGCACCGTCGCTCGAGAAGTACTGGAAGTCGAACTTCCGCGACATGACGCAGTTCTACGCGGATGCCGAGGCGGGCAACCTGCCCGACTACGCGTTCATCGAGCCGCGGATGGTCTTCAACCACAACGACATGCATCCGCCCTGGGGAGAGCTGCGCGACGGCACGCTCACGCTCAGCGACGGGACGACGATCGAGGTGGACAGCAGCGCGATCTCGGACGTCCGGGCGGGCGACCAGCTGCTGCAGGACGTCTACGACGCGATCCGCACGAGCACCGCGCCACGCGGCTCGAATGCGCTGAACACGGCACTCGTCGTCACATTCGACGAGCACGGAGGCACGTTCGATCACGTCCCGCCGCCCGCCGCCAAGCCCCCGGACGATTCGGGAGCGGGCGAGATGGGCTTCACGTTCGACCGGCTCGGCGTGCGTGTGCCGGCCGTCGTCGTGAGCGCGTACACGCGGGCGGGGACGGTCATCCACGACGAGATGCACCACGCGTCGGTGATCGCGACGCTGTGCGCACAGCACGGTCTCGCCCCGCTCACGGCCCGCGACGCGGGCGCGACCCCGATCCACAACGCCCTGACCTCGGACACGCCGCGGCAACCCTCGACGTGGCCGACGCCGCAAGCGCTGTGGCTGCCGCCGAACCCCGAGGCCGTCGCCGAGGACACCGCCGACACCCATCGCGCCCGCCCGCTGACATCTCCCGCGCGCGGGCTCCTCGGCATGCTGCTGGAGCGGCAGGCGCCCGGCTCACATCTCCCCGAGACCTACGGCGAGGCGTACGACGCGCTGATGGCGCACGGCCAGGGCCTCTTCGGCACGACCGACGCCGCGGCGGGGTGACCCTGCCGGTGCCCGGACGCGCGAGGCGCTCCCCCGCGGCGCGCTCAGTCGAACAGTCCGTGCTCCATCGCGAGCGTGACCGCACGGGTGCGGTCGCCGACGCCGAGCTTGTCGAAGACGTTGAGCAGGTGCGTCTTGACGGTGGACTCCCCGATGCCGAGCTCGGTCGCGATCTGCTTGTTCGAGCCGCCGAGCGCCACCCGCCGGAGGACATCCAGCTCACGCGCCGTGAGAGAGGGCCGCTCCTCTCCCCGCATCCGATCGACGAGCCGGATCGCGACCTGTGGCGACAGCGCGGTCTGCCCGCTGGCGACGGACCGGATGCCCGCCGCGATCTCCTCGGCGGGCGCCGCCTTGAGCAGATAGCCGGATGCCCCGGCCTCGATCGCGGCGAGGATGCGGTCATCGGACTCGTAGGTCGTGAGGATCAGCACCCGCGGCACGGCCTGCGCCCCGCGCGCCGCGACGATCGCCGCCGTCGCGGCGACACCGTCGAGGCGCGGCATCTGCAGATCGAGCAGCACCACATCGGGGTGGACCTCCGCCGCCACGCGCACGGCGGCCTCGCCGTCGGCGACGTCTCCGACGACGGCGAAGTCGGGCTCGTCGGAGAGCAACCCCACGAGCCCCGCACGGACGACGGGGTGGTCGTCCGCGATCAGGAGGCGGATCATCGCGCCACCCTCACTGACGTGGCATTCAGCTGACCGGCAGCGCTCGACGGGGTCGACGAGGGCGTGGCCGCCGGAATCCGGATCCGCACGCGCGTACCGCCGTCGTCGGAGCGGAGATCGAGATGGCCGCCCCCGAGTGCGACGCGGTCGATCATCCCGTCGATCCCGTAGCCGTCGCGCGGGGCATCCGCATCGAATCCGCGCCCGTCGTCGCACACCTCGAGCATCAGCGCCTCCTCCGTCGCCTGCACACTCACGTCGACGCGCGACGCGTGCGCGTGCCGCTGGACGTTCGACAACGACTCTTGCAGGCAGCGCAGCAGCACGACCTGCGCCTCGCGCCCCGTGGCGGAGTCGAGGTCGCCGAGCGCGAGACGGATCTCGGCGCCGTTCTCCCGGCGGAACCGCTCGACGAGCCGCTCGACGGCCCGGCCTGCGGCATCGTCCGTGGGAACCGCGGCCGTGCGGGCGACGAGCGCGCGCGACTCGTCGAGCGCCTCCCGCGCGACGCTCTCGATGGTCCGAAGCGACGCCTGCGCACCATCCGCATCCCCCACGGCGGACTGGCGGAGCGCGCGCTCCGTGATCAGCACGAGCCCCGCAAGCGACTGCGTGACCGTGTCGTGCAGGTCGCGGGCGAGCCGCTCCCGCTCCTCCGCCGCGCCGCGATCGCGGTGCAGCAGTTCGAGCTGCGACTGGGCCGCCGTGAGCTCGGTGAGCAGCCGCGCGCGCTCCTTCCCGTACTCCACGATGCTCGAGATCCAGAGCCCGAACCAGATCGAGAACACGACAGAGAGCACCGCCGTGATCACCGCCGACACGACCGACTCCGCGGAGAAGCCGCCCCCCGCCGCCATCCCGACGAACACGGCAGCGGCGATCACCACCGACCCCAGCACTCCCCCGCGCCCGGTGTCGCCGACCATCCAGATCAGGGGGTAGGCGATCGTCTGCAGCATCGCGAGCGCAGGCGCGGCCCACGTGGCGAGCACCATCGCGATGGCGACGACGGCGATGAAGCCGGCGAAGGCCGCGCCGCGGATCGGTACGACGAGCGCCGCGCGCCCGACGAACACATACGCGGCGGCGAGGATCGCGAGCGAGAGGAGCCCGCCGACGAAGCGCGCGGGCGCGATCTCGGGAAGCGACAGCAACAGCACCGCAACGCTCGCGCACGCCGCGACGGCGAACGACAGATCGATCAGTCGACGCGGGACCATGCCCCTATCCTCGCCCTCCGCGCGTCACGCCGCGCGCCGGTTCCAGCGGAACGTCAGCCGCGTGATGACGAGCCCCACGACGAGCCAGGCCACGAGGGCGATCGCGACGCCGCCGAGGTTCCACTCGCCGCCGGTCTCGAGCGCGCGGAAGTCGTCGGGAAGGAACACGGAGCGCATCCCCTGCGCCATCCACTTCAGAGGGAAGGCCGACGCGACGCTCTGCAGCCACTCCGGAATGAGCGTGAACGCGATGTACACGCCCGAGATGAACTGCAGCACGAGCACGATCGGCAGCACGACCGCCGTCGCGCTCTTGCCCGAGCGCGGCACCGCCGACAGCGCGATGCCGAGGAGCGCACACGTCGCGAGCCCCAGGAGGAACACCCACGCGAACGTCAGCCACTTCTCCGGCTCCGACGGAAGAGTCGCACCGAGCAGTACCCCCGTCACCAGCACCGCCGCGGCCTGCAGCAGGGCCGTCACGAGCACCTGGCCGAACTTGCCGATGAAATAGCTGATGGCGGGCAGCGGCGTCCCGCCGAGGCGCTTGAGCGTGCCGTCGAAACGCTCGACGGCGATGTCGCTCGCGAGGTTCTGCGTGCCCGAGAGCAGCAGCCCGGCGGCGAGCATCCCCGGCAGGTAGTACTGCACGGCGGTCGTGTCTGGAACGCCGGGCCCGAACTGCGTCATCCCGGAGAAGATCGTGCTGAACAGCGCCAGCATGAACACGGGGAACAGGAACGTGAAGAACACCTGATCCGGCGAGCGGAAATAGGTGCGGATCTCGTAGCGCGCACGATGGATGCCGAGGGCGAGGGCGCTCGGCTGACGGGTGGGTGTAGCGGTGACGTCGGTCATGGGTGGCTCCGTGCTCAGGCGGTGGGAGTGTCGGCCGGCGCGGCGGCGACAAGATCGAGGTAGACGTCTTCGAGACTCGGGCGGACGATCTCGAGGTCCTCCGGCTCCCCGCCGAGGCGGTCGCCGAGCGATCGTGCGAACGCGAGCGGTGCGTCGGTGCGCTCTTCGCGGACCTCACCCGCCTCCCGCCAGCGCACGATCGGCGTGCGCATCCGGGCGTCGCCGATCCCGTCGACCGAGCCGATGGCGCGCATCCGCCCGGCGGCGATCACCCCGACCCGGTCGGCGAGGTTCGCCGCCTCGTCGAGGTAGTGGGTCGTGAGGACGATCGTCGTGCCGTCGGCCTTGAGCGCGCGGATGAGGTCCCAGAACTCGCGCCGTGCCTCGGGGTCGAAGCCCGTGGTCGGCTCGTCGAGGAACAGCACGTCCGGTCGCCCGACGACGCCGAGGGCGACGTCGACGCGCCGCTGCTGCCCGCCGGAAAGCCGGGAGATGCGGGTCTTCGCCTGAGCGGAGAGACCGACGGCCGCGATGACCTCATCGACGTTGCGCGGGTGCGGGTAGTACGCAGCGAACTGCGCGACCTGCTCACGGACCGTCGCGTTGCCCGCCTGGCCGGCCGTCTGCAGCACGACGCCGATGCGGGACTTCCAGGCCCGGTGCGCGGCCGCGGGATCGTCGCCCAGGACAGTGGCGACACCGCCGGATCGGTGACGGTAGCCCTCGAGGATCTCCACGGTCGTCGACTTGCCGGCGCCGTTCGGCCCGAGCAGGGCGAACGTCTCCCCCGCATCGATGTGGAAGGTCAGCCCGTCCACGACGTCACGGTCACCGTAGGTCTTGCGCAGGTCTTCGACGCGCACAGCGGGTTCGCTCATGCCTTCAGCCTGCCGCGCCGTGGCATCCGTCGGCACCCGCATCCGGTGGACGCGGGCATCCCCCATTCGGTGGATGCCGCGCCGGACTACGCTGGAGACGTGACCGAAACGCAGCGCGCCGACCGCGCCCCCGTCTCCCGCAAGCTCTCCGCCATCGCCGAGTCGGCGACCCTCAAGGTCGACGCCAAGGCCAAGGCGCTGAAGGCCGAGGGCAAGCCCGTCATCTCCTACGCCGCAGGCGAGCCCGACTTCGCGACGCCGCAGTTCATCGTGGATGCTGCGGCCCTCGCCCTGAAGGACCCGGCGAACTTCCGATACACCCCCGCCGCGGGCCTCCCGGTGCTGCGCGAGGCGATTGCGGCGAAGACCCTGCGCGACTCGGGCCTCGAGGTCGCGCCGTCGCAGATCCTCGTGACCAACGGCGGCAAGCAGGCCGTCTACCAGGCGTTCCAGGCCGTCGTGAACCCTGGCGACGAGGTGCTGCTGCCCGCGCCGTACTGGACGACGTATCCGGAGGCGATCGCCCTCGCCGACGGCATCCCCGTCGAGGTCTTCGCCGGCGCCGACCAGGACTACAAGGTGACCGTCGAGCAGCTCGAGGCGGCGCGCACGGAGCGGACCACCGTGCTCGTGTTCGTGTCGCCCTCGAACCCCACCGGCTCGGTCTACACGCCCGAGGAGACGACGGCGATCGGCGAATGGGCCCTCGAGCACGGCATCTGGGTCATCAGCGACGAGATCTACCAGAACCTCGTCTACGACGGCGCGCGTGCCGTGTCGATCGTCGAGGCCGTGCCGGAGCTCGCCGGTCAGGCGATCCTCGTGAACGGCGTCGCGAAGACGTACGCGATGACCGGATGGCGCGTGGGCTGGATGGTGGGCCCTGCGGATGCCATCAAGGTCGCCGCGAACCTGCAGTCGCACCTGTCGTCGAACGTCAACAACATCGCCCAGCGCGCCGCGGTCGCCGCCCTCACGGGCCCGCAGACGGAGGCCGAGGAGATGCGGCAGGCCTTCGACCGCCGCCGGAAGCTCATCGTCGCGGAGCTCGCGAAGATCCCGGGCGTGAACGTGCCGACCCCGCTCGGAGCGTTCTACGTGTATCCGGATGTCCGGGAGCTGCTCGGCAGGTCGTGGGGCGGGACGACGGTCCAGACGTCGCTCGAGCTCGCCGACCTCATCCTCGATCAGGCCGAGGTGGCCGTCGTTCCGGGTGAGGCGTTCGGGCCGTCCGGCTACCTGCGCCTGTCGTACGCGCTCGGCGACGGGCAGCTGCTCGAGGGCGTGCAGCGCCTGCAGAAGCTCTTCGGCTGACCCTTTCGCGGGCCGCGGCTTCCGAGACGCGGCCCGCGCGGCCGGGCGCCGAACCTACAGCTCGACGCCGACGAGGACGGGCTCGGGCTGCAGGATCAGGCCGAACTCCGATTGCACCCGCTGTTGGATGTAGCGGGCGAGTTCGGCGACCTCGCCCGCGGTCGCGTGGCCGCGGTTGGTGAGGGCGAGGGCGTGCTTGGTCGACAGTCCGGCGCGCGAGCGCGGCAGGTGGAAACCCTTGCCGAGGCCGGCGTGCTCGATCAGCCACGCGGCGCTGACTTTGACGTCCGGCTGCACCGACACGGGCGGGGCGACGACGCCGTCGTACGCCGCGAGCGGGATGATGCGCGTCTGGTCGATCACGGGCGCCATCGGCCAGCGCGGGCATTCGGCCGGCAGGGTCCGCGCGAAGGCCGCGGAGACGACCGCGTTCTGGAAGAACGAGCCCGCACTGTAGGTGTCGGGGTCGGCGTCGTCGAGCACCATGCCCTTACGGGCGCGCGTCGCGAGGACGGTGCTGCGGATGTCGGCGAGGGTGGCGGCGGCACCGGCATCCATCCCGAGCGCCTGCCGCAGCTGCGTGCCGCGCACGGGGAACACGCCGTGGCCGACTTCTTCGAGCTCGAGGGTGAGCGAGAGGATGACGCCGGAACGGCGCGCGCCGTGGCCGTAGTGCTGCTTCAGCACCGACGTGCGGAAGCCGAGTTCGAGGTCGGCGGCGGGGACGGTCTCGATCCCGCCGGTGGCCTCATCGAGGAGCTCGACCTCGACGAGCGTCTCGACGATCTCCTGCCCGTACGCGCCGACATTCTGGATCGGCGCCGCGCCGGCAGTACCGGGGATGCCGCTCATCGCCTCGACGCCGGCGAGCCCCTGCTCGACCGTGTACGCGACGAGCGCGTCCCAGTCGTGCCCGGCTTCGACGCGCAGGCGACGCCGCCCGCCCTGCACACCGGGGAGCACCTCGATGCCGGTCGTGCGCACGAGGATCACGACGCCCTCGACGGGTTCGTCGCCGACGAGCAGGTTGGATCCCCCGCCGACGACCATCCAGGGTTCGCCCGCGGCCCAGGCATCCTGCAGCGCGTCGACGAGCTCGTCGCGCGTGCGCGCCTCGATCATGCGCTCGGGCGTGCCGCCCACCCGCAGGGTCGTGAGCTCGGCGAGCGGACGCGGGGCGATCTCCGTCACGTCAGCCGCCGAGCCGCACGCGCACCTGGGTCTTGCCGAGGACCGCGGTGTCGGCGAAGGTGACGGTGAGGTCGATGCGGGCGATGTCCTCGTCGAGCGCGCCGACCTTCGCGACGATGACGAGGTCGGCGCCGTCCTGCGCGTCGACGACGACGGGGCGCGTGAACCGGGCGCCGTACTCGACGATACGACCGGCGTCGCCGAGCCAGGGCATGATCGTCTCGACGGCGATCCCCATCGTCAGCATGCCGTGCGCGAGGACGCCCGGAAGGCCCACCTCTGCGGCGACGTCGTCGCGGTAGTGGATCGGGTTGAAGTCGCCCGAGGCGCCTGCGTAGCGCACGAGCGATTCGCGCGTGAGGTGCACGGTGCGCTCGGCGACGATGTCGCCGACGGTGAGAGTGGGGGCTGTCGAATCGGTCATGCGACCTCACCGCCGATCAGGAGGACGGACGTCGCCGTGACGACGTGCGCGCCCGTGGCATCCTCGATCGCCGCCTCGCTCGTGACCATCGCGCCCTTGCCGAACGGGCGGATGTTGGTGATGCGCAGGCGCGCGACCAGTTCGTCGCCGGCGACGATGGGGCGCGTGTAGTGGAAGCGCTGTTCGGCGTGTACCGTGCGCTCGAGCGCGATGCCGGAGTCCGGCTCGGCGAGCAGCTGCTGCAGGGTGAGGTCTTGGACGACCATCGCGAACGTGGGCGGGGCGACGACATCGGCGTAGCCGAGCGCGCGGGCGGCCTCGGGGTCGGAGTGCTGCGGGTCGGTGGCGAAGACCGCGCGGGCGAACTCCCGCACCTTCTCCCGGCCGACGAGGTACGGGGCGGTCGGCGGGAAGGCACGACCGACCAGATCAGGGTTCACGGACACCCCTCGATCCTACCGACGGCACCGCGGCGGGTGTCTCACGGCCCGGCCGGATCAACCCACGCGACGAGCGCGCACCGCCTTCAATGCCATCTGGACGGCGATGAAGGTGAGGAAGACCGCGAACAGCACGTTGCCGACCGCGGGGTTCACGAGAGTGGCGATCCACGATCCGAGTGCCGTCGTCGTGCACGCGGAGACGCCGATGATCGCCGCCGCGACGAGGTCGACGTTGCCCCGGCGAACGTTGGCGATCGTCCCCGACACGGCCGTCGGGATCATCATGAGCAGCGACGTGCCCTTCGCGATAAGGTCGCTCGTGCCGAAGAAGATCATGAGGGCCGGCACGACGACCACGCCCCCGCCGACGCCGAGGAGCCCGGCGAGGATGCCCGTGATGACACCGAGCAGGGCGAGGGCGGCGCCCGAGGCCCACGTGAGGTCGAGGTCGGCGTCACGTGAGGGCACGACGACGAACAGCATCACGATCACGAACACGAGGAACGCGATGAATCCCCACCGGACGGCGTTCTGCGGCAGTCGCGCGAGCAGCCAGGTGCCGATCTGCGCGCCGGCGACGGCGAATGCCGCCAGGATGAGCGCGGGGATCCAGGCGACCGACCCGTGCATCGCGTAGGAGATGACACCGACCGCGGCCGTCGGGACGATCGCGGCGAGCGACGTGCCGGCGGCGCGACGCTGGTCGAACCGGAGGAGCAGCACGAGCATCGGCACGATGACCGTGCCCCCGCCGACACCGAAGAGGCCGGACAGCAGGCCTGCGGCGAGTCCGATGCCGATGCACGACAGCACCAGCCGCGCATCTCGCCGGGGCGTCGGCGCCGTCGTCACGCGTGTGCCTCGCCGCTCACGTCCTCGTGGTCTTCCGAGACTGCTGCGTCGGCGGTTCGCGGATCGCCGGCATCCTCACCCGTCGCCTGCTCGAACTGCGAACGGTACAGGCGGAAGTACGCACCCTGCGCGGCGATGAGCTCTTCGTGCGTGCCCTTCTCGACGATGTCGCCGTGCTCCATCACGAGGATGAGGTCGGCGTCGCGGATCGTCGACAGGCGGTGCGCGATCACGAACGAGGTGCGCCCCGATCGGAGCGCCGCCATCGCGTGCTGCAGCAGCAGCTCGGTGCGGGTGTCGACCGAGCTCGTCGCCTCGTCGAGGATGAGCACGCTCGGGGATGCCACGAACGCGCGCGCGATCGTGATGAGCTGCTTCTCCCCCGCCGAGACGTTCGCGGCATCCTCGTCGAGGATCGTCTCGTAGCCGTCGGGGAGCGAATGGACGAAGCGGTCGACGCGCGTCGCGACGGCCGCCTCGACGATCTGCTCGTCGGAGGCGCCCTCGTTGCCGTACCGGATGTTCTCCCGGATCGACCCGGCGAACAGCCACGGGTCCTGCAGCACCATGCCGGTGCGGGAGCGCACGTCGTCGCGGGTGAGGCGCGCGATGTCCTGCCCGTCGAGCAGGATGCGTCCACCGTCGAGCTCGTAGAACCGCATGAGGAGGTTGACGAGCGTCGTCTTGCCCGCGCCCGTCGGGCCGACGATCGCGACGGTCTGCCCCGGCTCGACGCGGAACGACAGGTCGCGGATGAGCGGCTTGTCGGGCGAGTAGCTGAAGGCGACGTGTTCGAACTCGATGACTCCGGGGCCCTCGACGAGCGCGGGGGCGTCGGCGGCATCCGGTTCCTGCTCCTCCTCGTCGAGGAGTTCGAAGACGCGCTCCGCGGAGGCCGTGCCGGACTGGACGACCGCCGCCATGCCGCCGAGTTCGGCGAGCGGCTGCGTGAACTGCTGCGAGTACTGGATGAACGCCTGCACGTCACCGAGGCGGAGCTGGCCGGATGCCACCATGAGCCCGCCGAGCACGGCGATGCCGACGTACGACAGTGACCCGATGAACATCATGGCGGGCATCATGAGGCCGGAGAGGAACTGCGCCTTGAAGGCCGCCTGGTAGAGCTCCTCGTTCTCCTCCTGGAACTTCTCGCGCGAGTCGCGCTCGCGGCCGTAGACCCGGACGAGTGCATGGCCCGAGAAGGACTCCTCGACGCGGGCGTTCAGGCGCCCGACCTTGCGCCACTGGGTCGCGAACGCTTTCTGCGACTTCGGCCCGATGACGCCGAAGATGACGCCCATGAGCGGGAGTGCGACGAGAGCGACGATCGCGAGCTGCCACGAGATCGAGAACATCATGACGAGCACGCCGACGACGGTGAGGACGTTCGTGAGCGCCGTCGACAGGGACTGCTGCATCGTCTGCGTGATGTTGTCGATGTCGTTCGTCACGCGGGAGATCAGCTCGCCGCGCTGCACCTTGTCGAAGTACGAGAGCGGCAGGCGGTTGATCTTGGCCTCGACCTGCTCACGCAGGCGCCACATCGTGCGCACCATGATCACGTTGATGACGTAACCCTGGATCCAGGTGAGCAGCGACGAGACGACGTAGATCGCCATCACGGCGACGAGCACCCACTGAAGGCGTTCGAAGTCCACTCCGCCGCCCACGCGGAAGTCGTGCATCGCGGCGACGATGTTCGCGATGTCGCCCTGACCCGCGGTCCGGAGCGCCTCGACGACCTGATCCTGAGACATGCCGGCGAACTGGGCCGGGAGTGCGGACGAGACGACGCCCTCGAAGATGATGTTCGTCGCCTCGCCGAGGACCTTCGGGGCGATGACGGCGAGGATGACGCCGATCGCGCCGAAGAGGGACACGAGCGCGAACGCCCACTTGTACGGTCCGAGGAGCCCGATCATCCGTCCGAAGCTCTTTCGGAAGTTCGTGGCCTTGCCGGGCGCGACCGAGTCCCAGTCGCCCGAGTTCAGACGTGCCTGCTCGGCGAGTTCGAGCTCGTAGCGCTCCTCTTCGGAGATCTCCGGCTGCGGGGCGGTCGAGTTTTTCGCGGCGCTCACGCGTCCACCCCCAGCTGCGATTCGACGATCTCGCGGTATGTCTCGTTGGTCGCGAGGAGCTCGTCGTGGGTGCCCGACCCGACCATGCGGCCATCGTCGAGCACGATGATGCGGTCGGCGTCGGTGATCGTCGACACGCGCTGGGCGACGACGATCTTGGTGACCTCGGGCAGCTCCCTCCAGAGCGCTTGGCGCAGCCTGGCATCCGTCGTCACGTCAAGCGCCGAGAACGAGTCGTCGAAGACGAGGATGTCGGGCTGGTGCGTGATCGCGCGGGCGATCGAGAGCCGCTGGCGCTGACCGCCCGACACGTTCGTGCCGCCCTGGGCGATGCGCGAGTCGAGGCCGTCGGGCATCTCCTCGACGAAGTCCCTGCCCTGGGCGATCTCGAGCGCGTGCCAGAGCTCGTCGTCGGTCGCGTCCTCACGCCCGAACCGCAGGTTGGAGGCCACGGTGCCGGTGAACAGGAACGCCTTCTGCGGCACGAAGCCGATGCCCTCCCACATGCGATCGAGGTCGGCCGCACGCACGTCGACGCCGCCCACGCGGACGGTTCCGCCCGTCACATCGAAAAGGCGCGGGATGAGAGAGACGAGCGTCGTCTTGCCGGTACCCGTGGAGCCGACGATCGCGACCGTCTCGCCTCGCTCGGCACGGAATGAGATGCCCTGCAGCACCGGCGCCTCCGCGCCCGGATAGCTGAACTCGACGTCGTCGAACTCGACGACGCCCGGCTCGGGGAAGGCGCTGACGGGGTGCTCCGGGCGCTCGAGGGCGTCGCTGGAGTCGAGCACCTCGCCGATGCGGTCGGCCGACACCGCGGCGCGCGGGATCATGATCGTCATGAACGTGGCCATGAGCACGCCCATCAGGATCTGTCCGACGTACTGCATGAAGGCGAAGAGCGTGCCGATCTGCACGTGCCCGGCATCCACCTGGATGCCGCCGAACCAGATGACGCCGACCACCGTGATGTTCAGCACGAGCATGGCGAGCGGGAACATCACGACGAACAGCGATCCGACCTTGCGTCCGACGATCATGATGTCCGTATTGGCGACGCGGAAGCGCGCCTCTTCGATGCGCTCGCGCACGAACGCGCGGATGACGCGGACGCCCGTGAGCTGCTCGCGCATCACCCGGTTCACGCCGTCGAGCTTGTCCTGGTACTGACGGAACAGCGGCACCATGCGGCTGATGATGAGGCCCGCGACGAGGAGGAGGACGGGCACGGCGACGGCGATCAGCCAGCTCAGCCCGACGTCCTGCTGCAGCGCCATGATGATGCCGCCGATCGCGAGGAGCGGTGCCGTGACGAGCATCGTGGCGCCCATCATGGCGAGCATCTGCACCTGCTGCACGTCGTTCGTGTTGCGGGTGATGAGCGTGCCGGCACCGAACGACGAGACCTCGCGCTCGCTGAAGCCGCTCACCTTCTCGTAGACGTCGCGGCGGATGTCGCGACCGGCGCTCATCGCCGCGCGCGCCGCGAAGTAGGTCGCGATGACGGATGCCACGATCTGTCCGAGCGCGATCGCGAGCATGAACCCCCCGCGCGACCAGATGTATCCCGTGTCACCGGCGGCGACGCCCTTGTCGATGATGTCCGCGTTCAGCCGCGGCAGGTAGAGGGAGGCCATCGCGGAGGCGAACTGGAAGACCAGGACCCCCAGCAGCCACCACTTGTAGGTCCACAAATAGCGGACCAGGAGTTTTCCGAGCATGGGGGTCTCCGAGAGCAGGGGGAGGTGACGCTACATGCTAACGCCGTCCTCCGACACGCGGGGGCCGCCGGGCGCTAGCGTGCTGTGCGTGACCCTCCCCACGCCCACTCACGACGTCGTCATCGTCGGCGGCGGCCACAACGCGCTGGTAGCGGCGGCCTACCTCGCCCGCGCCGGCCGCTCGGTGCTGCTGCTGGAACGCCAGGATCACACGGGCGGCGCCGCCGTCAGCGCCCGCGCGTTCGAAGGCGTGGATGCACGCCTTTCGCGTTACTCCTACCTCGTGAGCCTGCTGCCGCAGCAGATCCAGGACGATCTCGGCCTCGACATCCGCCTCGCGCACCGCCGGTACTCGTCGTACACGCCGCTGCCGGGCGATCCCGCCGGTCGCGGCCTGCTGGTCGACCGCACCGACGCCGCCGCGACGGCTGCGTCGTTCGCCGAGATCGGTGCCGCCTCGGATGCCCGTGGCTTCGACACCCTCTACGAAGCCACGGGCAGCATCGCCGCCGCGCTCTGGCCGACCGTGACCGGCCCGCTCCCGACGCGCAGCGAGGCGCGGGCGCTCGTCGGCGACGATGCCGTGTGGGATGCCGTGTTCGAGCGCCCGATCGGGGAGTTCATCGAGTCGCATGTCGATGACGACCTGGTCCGCGGGGTCGTGCTCACGGATGCGCTCATCGGCACCTTCGCGTCGGCGCATCAGGGCGACCTGCAGCAGAACCGGTGCTTCCTCTACCACGTGATCGGCGGCGGCACGGGCGACTGGGATGTGCCGATCGGGGGCATGGGCACCGTGACGACGCAGCTCGACGCCGCGGCCCGCGCCGCCGGAGCGGAGATCCGCACCGGGGCGGAAGTGACCGGCATCCGCCCCGACGGCACCGTGGTCTTCCGCACCTCCGCCGGCGAGGAGACCGTGGCGGGCCGCCATGTGCTCGCGGGCGTCGCGCCGGCCGTGCTCGACGAGCTGATGGGCACCCCCTCCGCCGCGCGGGTTCCGCGGCCGCACGGCGCACAGGTGAAAGTCAACCTGCTGCTGCGGC
The DNA here is from genome assembly GCA_029960085.1 of Microbacteriaceae bacterium PS02067. Taxonomy (GTDB): domain Bacteria; phylum Actinomycetota; class Actinomycetes; order Actinomycetales; family Microbacteriaceae; genus Microbacterium. The sequence continues at coordinate 24,953 of JASCPG010000045.1, forward strand.
GGCTACCTCGACTGCGCGATGAGAGTGTCGCACCCGAGGCCGCGTTCGGTGGGACCTTCCACATCAACGAGGGGTACGCGCAGCTGCAGGATGCCTACGGGCAGGCCGCCGGCGGGGAGATCCCCGCGATCCTCCCGTGCGAGATCTACTGCCACTCGCTCGCGGACCGCACGATCCTCGGCGACGATCTGGCCGCGACGGAGGCGCAGACGCTCACCGTCTTCGCGCTGCACACGCCGAGCGACCTCGTGTCCGCGGAATCGCTCGACGCGCAGCGCGCGCGGCTGCAGCGCGCCGTGCTCGACTCGCTGGATTCCGTGCTGGCCGAACCGATCGAGCACCTGCTGGTCGTCGATGCCGACGGCCGGCCCTGCATCGAGACGAAGACGACCCTCGACCTGGAGCACGCGCTGAACATGCCCGGCGGCAACATCTTCCACGGCCCGCTGTCGTGGCCGTTCCTCGAGGACGACGCCCCGCGCGACACCCCCGCGAAGCGTTGGGGCGTCGCGACGGCGCACGAGCGCATCCTGCTGTGCGGCTCGGGCGCGGTCCGCGGCGGCGCCGTCAGCGGACTCGGCGGCCACAACGCCGCGATGGCCGTGCTCGAGTCCGACTGATCGACCCGCGCCCGGAAACACGAAAACCCCCGGCCTCCCGGGGGTTTCTGTAGCAGGAGCGGGGCTTGAACCCGCGACCTCACGATTATGAGTCGTGCGCTCTCACCAACTGAGCTACCCTGCCGCGCTGCACCCGCACGGCGAGATGCGGATGCTGCGAGCCCCGAGTCAGGATTGAACTGACGACCCCTTCCTTACCATGGAAGTGCTCTGCCACTGAGCTATCGGGGCGTGCCGCCCGCGCGCGGGCAACTAGAAGAGGATATCAGGTTCGGGGCATCCGACCGAACCGTCAACCGACGGTGTGGTGGCCCTTCGTGTGCTCGTACATCCACGGCATCGGGTCGGTGTGCGTCGACCCGCCGAGAAGCACCTCGAAGTGCAGGTGCGGCCCGGTGGCCTTGCCGGTCTGGCCGACCCTGCCGATGACCTGACCCGCGGTGACCGTGTCGCCGACCTTGACGGCGAGCGATCCGCGCAGCATGTGCCCGTACCGGGTGGAGACGAGCTGGCCGTCGATGATGTGGTCGACGACGACGGTCACGCCGTAGTCACCGCCGGCCTCCGTCGCGATGCGCACGGTGCCCGCTGCGATGACCTGGATGTCCGCGCCGAGTCCCGGCGTGAGGTCGACGCCGCGGTGCGGGGAGGAGAACTGCGCAAGGTAGCTGACCGAGCCGTACGCCGCCGAGATCGGCACCCCGACGGGGAACGGCCACTGGATCGGCGCGGTCGGGTCGCTGACCCACGTGCCGGCGAACTCGGTGACGCCGCCTGCTGCGGCGACATCCGCCATGGATGCCACGTTGTAGCCGCCCTCGGGGCGACCGAGGCTCGCCACATCGGTGCCACCGCCGGCGACGAATGCCTGGATCTCGCGCTTCGGCGCCGTCGCCGACGCCACCGTCGTGAGGTCCGTCGTCGTGGCGGCGGATGTCGCGGAGGCGAGTGCTTCGGCAGGGGTCGTGGTGCCCACCGCCAGAAGGCCGACGATCGTCATCACGCCGAGCGAGAAGGATGCCGCGGCGATGCGCTGCGCCACGACACCGCGACGCGAACGGCGCGGGGGGACGTGCCCCGCCGCAGCCGGCTGGGGCGCCGCGGGCGCAGGGCGCTGGATGGGAGTCTCGCCCGTGAAGGAGAACAGACGGGCGGCGCGCTCGAACTCATCGAGATCGGATGCCTCGCCGTCCGCGCTCGCCGCGAACGTCGAACCCGGCTCGACCGGCGTATGCGCTGCAGGCGCGTCTTCGGCGGGAGCCGCAGCGTGCGTGGCGACCTCGGCGAACACCGCCTGTGCGGCATGGCGCAAGCGCAGCCGCGCGGACAGATCGGGCTCGGCACCGACGGACTCGGCGAGGATCGCGGCGGCGACATCGGCGACGACGGTCTCCGCGAGCGACGGCTCGGGCGTAGCCTGCGTGGCATCCGTCGCGGACACCGAGCCACCGGCGGCAACAGCAGCCGCGGCGCGCCGACGGTACTCGGCGCGGGTGAGGACTCCGGTCGCCTCCGGCGCCGACGGCGCGGAGGTGGGGCGGTCGGCGCTGCGTTCGGGCGCAGCGTCACCCGTCGGGGAGTCGAGGGTCACATCACAGGCTCTCGTCCGGCCGTGCGGGGGCACACGGCGACGTACTGGGGATTCCGTTCCCCTCACCGTTCGGGCGGCAAAGGTAACGATCGGGTAAACACTACCCCGGGACGTCTGTGAATGCGATGAATGGTCACCGGTATATCGCGGATGCCACGGCGTCGAACACCTCACGACCAGCTGCGATCGTCATCGCGCGGCCGGGGCGGCCGCCCGGCTCGCCGCCGACGACACCGCCCGCCTCGGTGACGAGGAGCGCGCCGGCCGCGTGATCCCACGGTTGCAGCCCACGCTCGAAGTAGCCGTCGAGGCGGCCGGCCGCGACGTATGCCAGATCCAGCGACGCGGCGCCGGCGCGGCGCAGGTCGCGCGCGATCGGCATGACCTGCCGGACCCGGGCGAGGTCACCCTCATGGGTCGCCGGGTCGTATCCGAACCCCGTGGCGAGGAGCGCCCCGGCATCCGCCCTCTCCGTCACAGCCAGTCGTGCGTCACCGAGCCACGCGCCCCCACCGCGGGTGGCGTGGAACAGTTCGCCGACGGCCGGGGTGAAGACGACGCCGGCCTGAGCCGCCCACGAGGCCGGATCGGGCGCCCCCGTCACCGCCGCGATCGAAACCGCGTAGTGCGGGATGCCGTAGGCGTAGTTGACGGTGCCGTCGATGGGATCGACGACCCAGGTGACGTCGGTGGTGCCGCGCTCCGCACCGGACTCCTCCCCCAGGAAGCCGTCGCCCGGACGGGCCGCGGCGAGTCGGTCACGGATCAGCTGCTCGACCTCGCGGTCTGCGTCGGTGACGATGTCGGCGAGGGCCGACTTCGTCGCGGCGATCCGGACGCCCTCCTCACGGCGGCGCCGAGCGAGGTCGCCCGCTTCGCGCGCGATCTCCACGGCGAGGCGCAGGAGGTCCGAGGCATCCACCTCTGTCAGACGGTCATCCACGAGGCCTCGCGCCTCACCCCTGCTGCGGCGGGAGCGGCGGCACGGGCGGAGCGGGCGGGTAGCCCTGGTACCCGGGGGCGGGCGGGGCGGGGGCGACCTGCGGCGGGGCTGCGGGGGCTGCGG
>JASCPG010000046.1 GCA_029960085.1 Microbacteriaceae bacterium PS02067
CGCGCGGCCGATTCGGGGCCGCCACCGTCCGCCGGCGCCGCCGTCTGCACGGCGATGACCCGCGTCGGCAGGCCCAGCTGCTCCGCGGTCGCGGCCGCGCGCGCGGCGACCTGCGCCGAGCCCGACTGCAGTCCGTGATCGATCACGGTCGCGGACGCCGAGACCCCCGCCTTCGGCGCCTCGAACGCGACGGCCGCCGCGAGGGCGAGCGAGTCAGCCCCGCCGGACAGACCGACCAGCACCGGGCCGTCGATCCCCGCGAGGCACTCCCGCACCGCACGGCGGATCTCGGCGACAGCAGGATCGAGGCCCGGGCGGTGCTCCATGGCATCCACGCTAGCGCCGCCGCCCCGGCGACTCAGGCACCCGATCCCCGCCCTGCGCCCTCACCCATCGCGCTCGACCCGCCCACTCTCCCCCACCCACGCGACCCGAACTCCTCCAATCCGCCCGCGGTCCGCGCGCCCGCCCGCGTGATTCCGCGGGCTCGCCGCACCGACCAGCCCGATCTGACTGAGTGCGGAACGCAGAGCGCCCGCGACTAGGCTGGGTGCGGCCAGTCACAGACCCTCCGAAGGAGCACAGCATGGGCGCATACGACGCCGTCATCGAGATCCCGCGCGGCAGCCGGGTCAAGTACGAGGTCGACCACGGCACCGGTCGCGTCTTCCTCGACCGCGTCCTGTTCACCCCGATGGGCTACCCCGCCAACTACGGCTTCTTCGAGGACACCCTCGGCGAGGACGGCGACCCGCTCGACGTGCTCCTGCTGCTCGACCGCGACCTGTACCCGGGTGTCATGGCGAAGGTCCGCCCCGTCGCGGTCCTGAAGATGCTCGACGAGGCCGGCGGCGACGACAAGGTCGTGGCCGTGCTCGCGAAGGACCCGCGCTGGGACCACATCCAGGACGTGGGCGACCTCGACGAGTGGACCAAGGGTGAGATCGGCCACTTCTTCGAGCACTACAAGGACCTCGAGCCCAACAAGTGGGTCAAGGTCGACCAGTGGGGGGATGCCGCAGAGGCCGAGCGTCTCGTCGCGGAGGCGTTCGAGCGCTTCCAGGCCGAGGGCGCGCAGACCGCCACGCAGGGTGAGGGCCACGCCCCGAAGACCATCTGAACCGAGAGTTCGGACGAAGAGCGGATGCCACGAGGCATCCGCTCTTCTGCGTCTGTCAGACCGAGATGCCGCGAGCGCGCAGGTACGGCGCCGGGTCGATCCGGACCCCGCCGGAGTAGACCTCGAAGTGGAGGTGGCAACCGCTGGATGCCCCGGTGTTGCCGACGTAGGCGATGACCTGGCCGGCGCTCACGTACTGGCCGACGCCGACGGCGTAGCCGCCGTACGCGATGTGCGCGTATCCGGTGATGATGCCGCCACCGTGGTCGACCTTGATGTAGTTGCCCCACGCGTCGGCGTAGGCGGCGAAGACCACGCGCCCCGATGCGGCCGCGTAGATCGGCGACATGCAGTTGGTCGCGAAGTCGATGCCGCGGTGTCCGGTCGTGCAGTAGCCGTTGCCGCAGATGGTGCCGCGGTTGCCGAACCCGGATCTGATGTAGCCGGATGCCGGGCGCACCCATCCTCCGGTGCCAGCCTGGCCACCGGATCCACCCGAGCTGCCGCCTCCGCCAGAGGAGCCCCCGCCGCCGCCTCCGCCGCCCGCAGCGGCTTGCTCGGCCGCTTTGCGGCGGGCTTCCGCTTCGGCTCTTGCGCGCGCCTCGGCCTCGGCCTTCTTGCGGGCCTCCTCGGCCTTGCGGCGCTCTTCGACGCCGATCTGGTACTGCGTGATCGTCGCGGCAGTCGTGTCCTTGAGTGCGGCGAGCTGCGCCTGCAGTGTGTCGAGGTTGGCCGCCTGCGCGTCGAGGGCGGCCTGGGCGTCATCCGCGGCCTTCTGGGCCGCCACCATCTTCTGCTCGGCTTCCTTCTGCAGGCGGTCGCGCTCATCGCGGGCGACCGCGGCCTTGTCGCTGAGGTTCTGCGCGTTGTTGCGCGCGCTCACGGCATCGGCGTAGACGCCCTGGTTGGCCTCGACGAGCCGGTCCATCGTGCCGAGGCGGGCAAGCAGGTCATCGGCGGTCGCCGCGGAGCCCGAGAAGAAGAGTTCGAGGGCGGCATCGTCGCCGCCGGCGCGGTACTGCTGCGCGGCGAGCCGGCCGAGCTTCTGGGCGGTTTCGGTGGCGCGCGCCGACTCGGCGTCGGCCTGGTCCTGCAGGGATGCCGCGTCGGCGGCGGCGGTCTCGTAGGCCTCCTGGGCGGCCGCGTATTCTCCTGCGAGGCGCGATGCTTCGGCCTGCTTGTTCGCGACGTCGGCCTGAAGCTGTGCGATCAGGCTCTCGATACGGCTGACTTCGCCCGCTTTGGCGGCTTCGTTGTTCTTGGCGCGCTGCACGTCGTCCCACGACGGGTAGCCGTCGGCCATCGCGGCCGACGCGAAGCCGGCACCGAGGACGGACAGGCCGAGGATGCCGAGGCCGCCGATCCCGATCGCGGCGCGGCGCGAGAGCGGACCGCCGAAGGTGCGGAGCTCGCGCACGGTCGGCGCGCAACCGCAGTCGTCTGCCGATACGGACTCGTCGTTCACCGCGCTCTGCCTCTCGGGATGGTTGGCGCTCGAGTGTTCACACCATCAACTTCAGTCACACTAACAACATTCGCCCCAAGATCACAGGGGCCACGGGCATCCACACGCCTCACTATCCTTACGCGAGAGCGAATGGACGGGGTGGATCCCACGCCCTCGATTTCCGATTTGGCACGGGATCTCGTATGCTTGACCCTCGGTAAGCGTGAGCCCCAGGGTTCGCTCGGCCCCATCGTTTAGCGGCCTAGGACGCCGCCCTTTCACGGCGGTAGCACGGGTTCGAATCCCGTTGGGGTCACACTCCATACACATAACTGAACAAGCATGGCCCTGTAGCGCAGTTGGTTAGCGTGCCGCCCTGTCACGGCGGAGGTCGCGGGTTCAAGTCCCGTCAGGGTCGCTCTCAGCGACGGGCCCTTCTCGGAGGGCCTTTCGTTTAGACATGGCTCTTCGGATGCCATGCGGCTCTGTAGCTCAGTTGGTAGAGCGCACGACTGAAAATCGTGAGGTCACGGGATCGACGCCCGTCGGAGCCACACGGACCGTCGTTACAACGGTCCCAGAAACCCTCGCCTAGCTTCTACATGGCGGGGGTTTTGCTTTGCCCTGATGAGGGGAGGTTTTTCTGCTCCTGCATCCGGCCTCGATCGCCTGGTCGTTGAGCGAGCGCAGCGAGTCGAAACGGCTGTGGCGGATGCCAACGACCTTCGCTCGCGACGCCGTTGGGCCGGGAATGGGCCGGGAGTCCGCGATTCCGATGTCCGAAGCGACCTCTACGTTCGGCGCATGCGCACTCTTCTTTACTCGTTCAAGGCCGGCCTCCGGCCGACGACGCCCACGCACTGCGGTGCGTCCGGTCCTCGCTTCGCTGCGGTCCGGGCGCTCCTCGGCGCCGGCGTGATCGGCATCTGGCTAATCGGAGCCCTCGACTAGCTCGATCTGTAGCTGAACGTCGTTCGTATGGACGTCGATCGGTGCGATCAGAGCCGCATCAGCACCGTCAACCATTACCGCCGATCTATCGATGCGCCACGGAGCTGGGTACCCCCCGGTGGACGTGTAAGTCGCCCCGTGCTTTTTCAAGAAGCGCTGGAGCGGCTCGTAGGGGATTCGCTTGAGCTTCCCAAAGTTCGTGTCCTCGTTGAAGTCTCGCCCTTCGGACTCTTTGCGCCCATACACCGTCGTATCGAGCGGCAGGCCGTGACCCTGCTTGACCTTCCCGGAGCGACTCAAAATCGTAGGCGTTTCGTAATCGCCAAACCACAGGCCGCCGGCGGCCGTGAGCCGATAATCCCGCGCAGCTACGCACTCGGCAACCGGAAACAACCCAACGTCGACGATTGTAGGCGAGTAAATCTCGGGCTCCCCATCAACCGCGGTCAGCTGGTACGCGACCACCATAAGGAGGTCTCTGTCGGGGATGACGTTCTTGACCGTCACCTTCTGGGTAAGGCGAGCGGAAGCCTCGCGGCGTGTGGCAACTTCCTTCATAATCCCACCCAGGGGATCGACGTAGAGCAGCTTGAGCTCCAGCCGCAATCCGCTTGAGTGTTCGAAATCGGGATAGCCCTCTCGGTCGCCAAGCAGTCCCGGAGCCTTCGTCAGGCCCAACTCGGCCAGAGATTCGACATCGGGGAGCAGTAGCTCGAGCTGAGGGATGCACGCATCAAGTAGCGTACCTACAATCGTCCCGATCTGTGACGGCTCGAACGCCGCCAGAGCGGCTTTGGGAAGCCTCAGCAATTCCAGTTGTACGCCAATCAACCGATCGACGGATGCACGAACCGATGCGAGCTTGTCCGCGTCCACTCCTGTCATTTCATCTGCTCTCGTAGCTGTGACGGCAGAACGTCCAGAAGAGAGACGTCGAGCGCGTGGCAAAGATCAGACAGCTCGATCACGTCGATCCGCCGCTCGCCTGATTCGACTTTCGATACGTAGGACTGAACGCGGCCGAGACTTTCCGCCAACGCCAACTGCGAGATGCCGGCGGCCCTCCGGAAGCCACGCAACCGACTAATCAGCTCGAGATAGCGAGGGTCGTGAACAGAACTACTCATCGCGGTTGGCCCAATCGTTTCGATCACGACCGAGTCTTCAGCTCGCGACTGATGTATCCCAAGATCGGATATCCCGAACTTCCGTGTCTGCCGTCACGGATAGAGTGACTCGTCGGAGGCAGAACATGGCGAAAAGGCATCAACTCGACCCACGAAGCTGGGAGTCGGTATTCAGGCGCCTCGAGGAGCTCGTGCTCGCAGGATCGGGCGAGGATGCGTTCTCGGAGGTGTTCAAGTTGCTGATCGCTCAGCTTGCGATGGAGTCGGAGGGAACCTCGGGGTCGCTGCTTGGCGCATCCCCTGCTGAGACTTCTGAACTAGCGACGAAGGCTCTGAAGAAGGCGGAACGGCGGTGGCCGACTATCTTGGACGGGGACGAAGTCTCGAGACTGCGTCCTGAGCAGCTCCACGAGTGCGCAGGCGTGCTGGGCGAAGTGTCGATTGCCGACTCAAGCCTTGAAGTCATGGACGGAGTCTTTGAGTACTTAATGACTCAAAGTCACAAGGGCGCCAAGGGGCAGTACTTCACTCCCCGCCATGTGATCGAAGCAGTGGTCCGGATCGTCGATCCGAAGCCTGGCGAACAAGTGCTCGATCCTGCGTGCGGATCGAGCGGGTTCCTGATGCACTCGATCTCATACTCTCAGCGCCTACGTCAGTCCGAGTCGATAGAGGATGCTCCATCGGTTTGGGGCTTCGACGTAGATGCGAAAGCAATCCAGGTCAGCAAAGCGATGATGCTCATCGCGGGAGCGCCGCCCGGAAACGTGACCCGGCTGAATAGTCTCCTTACACCGGCCATCGGGGAGTCGCTCTTTGCGATGGGAGCTGACGAACATTCGATGACGATCGAAGACACAGTACGAGTGAGACATTCACGATTCAGCGGATACGACGCCATCATCACCAATCCTCCGTTCGCAGGCGAAGTGCGCGAACCTAGCCTCATCTCCGCCTACGAGCTCGCGCATCCAACAAAGCGGAACGAACGCGACATCTTGTTCATTGAGCGATGCGTAAAGCTTCTTCGGCCCGGTGGACGACTCGCAATTGTCCTGCCCACCGGCCGCATCGGCTCAAAGTCAAGCAGCGGAATGCGTGAGTGGCTTCTACGCAGGCTCCAGATCGTGTCTGTGCTCAGCCTCGGCCGAACCACCTTTCAGCCTCACACTTCACAGAAGGCCGAGGTCGTCTTCGGTATAAAGCGCGAGCGGATGATTGCGTCTCGCGACACTGCACAGGAGTCGATTCTTTTCATGACAAGCGATCGACCCGGCAAGGACAGCCGAGGCGCGACTATTGAGCGGACATCCGCGACCGGATCCTCGCTGTGGGATCGGGCGGATCACGATTTGGATCAAGCTGTCGATGCGTTTCGGGCGCACGTAACTGAGAAGAAGATTGCGTGGGGTGAGGCATCGTGAAGTTCGCATCGGTGCTCGTCCAAGAGCTAGAGAGTCCACTCATCCTGACCCCAGAACGGTACACAGCGAGGTCGGCAAGGGGCGATGCCTCGCTTAGCGTCGCCCTAGGCGACATAGCGCTAATCGGTCGCGAGACCGTAAGCCCAAGCCGGAGCCACGAGAATGGGTACGCCGTCGCTGACACCGGGGATGCAGAGGAGGGCGTGCTCAAGCTCTACCGCCCGGTCGTGGAGCGCGTGGGGAGCACAAAGAAGCGATTGCAGCCCGGCGACGTGATCATCTCCAGGCTGCGCCCGTATCTCCGTCAAGTTGCGCTGGTCGACGCCGACATCTTCTTGTCCGGCGCCGCGGTTGTCTGCAGCACTGAGTTCTACGTCTTGCGGTCTCTAACGTCCGAGTCAATCGCCTTTCTCGTTCCTTGGTTACTCAGCCAACCCGTGCAGGCGGAACTCGCCGACAGTCAGGAGGGCGCACACCATCCTCGCTTTAGTGATTCAGCCCTTATGCGTCTGAGAGTTCCCCAAAAGCTCGTCGAGTCACGTGTTGAGATATCAATCGACGTCGAGCGAGCTGTCGAAAACTACAGGAGTTCGCGTCGCATCCTTTCGGTCGCTTTGTCAGATGTCGAAGCGATGCTTGCGAGCTGAGTCGACACAGATCTACGTCCTCAGGCAGCCGACACCTGGGCCGGTACCGGGCCGGGGACTCGGTTGAAACCATCCAGAACCAGCCGTCACCAACGAGCACGATTTCCGCGGAATCACGCGGCGAACGAGCACTCGTGAGCACCTACCGACCCCGCGAATACAACTGAAAATCGTGAGGTCACGGGATCGACGCCCGTCGGAGCCACACGGACCGTCGTTACAACGGTCCCAGAAACCCTCGCCTAGCTTCTACATGGCGGGGGTTTTGCTTTGCCCTACGCACAGCTGTGGCGCGAGGGCCGACTGCCGGTCGAAGAGCTCATCAGTGACCGCATCGCGCTCGACGACATCAACGCGGCGATGGACACCCTCGCCGACGGGCGCGCGATCCGCCAGATCATCCACTTCTGAGGCCACCGCGCCCGACGCGTCGCGGCGTTCTCCCAGCACGGCGGGCAATAGCCTGACAAGAGGGGCCGCTTTGGGATGCGGCCCGAGAAACAGGGGACACGCGTGCGCACTTTCCACGCCCGCCTCGTCGCTGCCGCGGCCGGGCTCAGCATCGCGACCACGACGCTCGCCGCCTGCGCGGCCGACCCGAGCTCGGCGCCGGGCGCCGGCGAAAGCCCCGCCGCGTCGGAGACCCCGACGCCCACACCGACACCACTCACCCCCGCCGAGCAGCTCCTCGCCGACAACAAGGCCGACCCGACCGCGTGCGCCGTGAGTTTCGTCGTGGACGGCGCAGACCTCCCCCCGCAGCTGCAGCACAACGACCGGCTCTACGACCGGCTCCCCCTCCCCCGCGCCGAGGGGCGCGCCTTTGCCGGCTGGTACGCCGACCAGGCATCCGCCGCCGCGGCATCCGCCGACCCCGCCACGGGCGCCGCGAACCCGGCCGTGCGCGTCAACGGCTCCCGCCTCGTCGCCTGCACGAACCAGCAGACGACCCTGTACGGCGCATGGACCACACCCGCGCAGGTCACCGCCGCGAAGACGCGCGTGCCGATCATGATGTACCACCAGTTCACCGACAAGCCCGGGGGCGAGAGCGGCTGGCTGCGCGGCAACTACTCCTACATCGAGGATTACCGCGCCACGATGCAGTACATCAAGGACTCCGCGTTCTACCTGCCGACGTGGGACGAGCTGGATGCCTTCATCGACGGCGCCCTCTACCTGCCCGACCACTCCGTGATCGTGACCGACGACGACGCCGACCCGACGTGGCTGACCATGGCATCCCCCATCAACGAGCAGTTGCAGGTGATGGCGACGTCGTTCGACATCACGGTGGACGGCGCCGCGACGCAGAACCGCTTCATCCTCGCCCGCTCGCACACGAACGACATGCACAAGGCCGGCGCGAACGGCAAGGGCGAGATGGTGAACCTCACCCCCGCTCAGATCGCGGCCGACATGAACGCGTCCGTCGCCGCGCTCGAGGGAGTCGGCGTCGGGGCTCCCGACGCGCACGAGATCATGGCGTACCCATTCGGTCACAACGACGACCGTTCCAAAGAGGGGCTCCGCGAAGCCGGATTCGTCCTGGCCCGCACGATCGAGCAGGGGTACGTGTCGGTCGGCAGCGAGAAGCTCGCCCTGCCGTGCGTGCGCATCAACTTCGGCATGGGCGTCCCGGCCGTGAAGAAGCTCATCGGGTGAATCACGGGTGACGCTTCGCTGTCACATAGGGAACTGACAGACCACCGACAGGACATCGCGAGGGTCCGCCGGTTACGCTGAATCGATCCCGTCCGCCACTGATTCGCGAGGGCCTGCATGGACCTGTCCGTCATCGTTCCGACCTTCAACGAAGGTCCGAATGTGGCCGAGTTGGTGCGACGCATCGACGCTGCACTCGAGGGGCGCGCGTTCGAGATCGTGTTCGTCGACGACTCGACCGACGACACTCCCGACGTCATCGCGGCGATCGCCGCGCGCTCCGAGGTGCCGATCCGGCTGATCCACCGCGACCAGCCCGAGGCCGGCCTCGGCGGCGCCGTCGTCGAGGGCTTCCGTGCCGCACAGTCCCGCTGGTGCCTCGTCATGGACGGCGACCTGCAGCACCCGCCGGAGGACATCCCGCGTCTCCTCGACCGCGCCGCGGCGGGCGATGTGGATGTCGTCGTGGCATCCCGCTACGTCGCGGGCGGCACGGCCGGAGGCCTCGCCGGCACGACCCGCATGCTCGTCTCGCGCGGCTCGACCCTGCTGACGAAGTCGATGTTCCCGCGGAAGCTCCACGGCTGCACCGATCCGATGACCGGCTTCTTCCTCATCGACCGCGACGCGATCGACCTCGACGCGCTGCGCCCGCGCGGGTTCAAGATCCTCCTCGAGATCCTCGCGCGCCGTCAGCTGCGCATCGGCGAGGTCCCGTTCGCGTTCGCCTCGCGGTACGCGGGCGAGTCGAAGGCATCCTTCATGCAGGGGATCGGCTTCCTCACCCAGCTCGCGATGCTGCGCTTCGGCCGCATGTCGGCGTTCGCGCTCGTCGGCGGCGTCGGGGCCATCGCCAACCTCGTCATCATGTGGGGGCTCATCCGCCTCGGCATGGAGTACATCCCCGCCGCGATCATCGCGAGCGAGCTGACGATCATCGGCAACTTCCTGTTGCTGGAGTACCTCGTCTTCTCCGACATGCGCGCCGAATCGGGGCGTATGGGCATCCGCTTCGTCAAATCGTTCGCCTTCAACAACGTCGAGGCGCTCGTGCGCATCCCGGTGCTCGCGATGCTCGTGCAGAGTGCCCATATCCCGAGCGTCCTCGCCGCCGCGATCACTCTGGCCGCCGCGTTCGTCGTGCGCTTCGTGTACCACGCGCTGTTCGTCTACGCCCCGAAGCGTCAGGCACAGGCATCCGCGAGGGCCGCCGTGCCCCAGCCGGCCGGGCGTACGCTGGAGTCATGACCTCCTCCGCGCCCAGCGACGACCAGACCATCACGATGTTCGGCGCCGAATGGTGCCGCGACTGCCGCCGCACCAAGGCGCAGCTCGACGGACTCGGCATCGCGTACACGTACGTCGATCTCGAGGAGGACCCGGCCGCCGTCGAGGTCGCACGCGAGATCTCGGGTCGCACCAACATCCCGGTCGTCGTCTACCCCGACGCCACGCACCACGTCGAGCCGAGCAACGCCGACGTCGAAGCGAAGCTGCGCGAGCTCAGCCTCATCTGAGCGGGGCCTCCCCGCGCACGGCGGGGCTCGCTGCGGCTCACGCGAGCGATGCCCGCCGCCCATTAGGGTGAGCGACATGGGCAACGACGCACCTGGCATCCGGACGACCGCGCGCCTCCGCCGCGGCACGATCGCCACGTACGCGGTGGGCTCGATCGGCACGGGCGGGTTCGCGACACTCCCCGGGCTCGTCCTCACCTACTACCTCACCGACAGCCTCGGCGTCGCCGCCCTCATGGCCGGCGTCATCGTGACCGCCACCAAAGTGTGGGACGTCGTCATCGACCCGGTCGTCGGCGCGCTGACCGACCGCGACCTCGCGCGGAACGGCTCGCGCCGCCGCCTCATGCTCGTGGGCGCCCTGAGCCTGCCGGTCCTCTTCGCGCTGACCTTCGCCGTGCCGCCGGGGCTCGCCCCCGCGCTCGGCGCCGCGTGGGTGCTCGTCGCGTTCCTCCTCACCGCGACGGCGTTCAGCCTCTTCCAGGTGCCCTACGTCGCCCTCCCCGCCGAACTCACCGACCGCTACGACGAGCGCACGCGACTGCTCACGTGGCGCGTCGTCGTGCTGACGTTCGCGATCCTGCTGTTCGGAGCCGGCGGACCGCTCCTGCGCAAGGCGACGGGCGACCCGGTGACGGGGTACCTCCTCATGGGCATCGTCGCGGGCGTCGCGATCGGCCTCGGGATGCTCATCGCGACGCGCGTCGCCCGGCGCGGCCTGCACGCGCGCTCGGCGATGGCCGCTGCCGGGACGAGCACGGCGGAGGAGGCGGAACTCATCGCCGAGACCGTCGGCGACGAGTCGGAGCGCCACGTCGGCACGGATGCCTCGACGCCCGCCGGAGGCATCCGCGACAACTTCCGGTCCGCCTTCGACACACTCCGCCGCAGCCAGCCGTTCCGCGCCCTGCTGCTGACCTTCGTGCTGCAGGCGCTCGCGACGGGGCTGATGCTCGCGGGCGCGCAATACCTCGCGACGTGGGTGCTCCGCTCGGAGGACGCCGTGACCCTCCTGTTCGTCGCGCTCATCGCCCCCGCCCTCGTCGCCGCGCCGGCGTGGGGGGTCTGGGCGCGGCGCATCGGCAAGGAGCGCGCGTTCGTCGCCGCGAACCTGCTGTTCACCGTCGCGGCGATCTCGACGGTCGGTGTGCTCTGGACCCCCGGTGCCTGGATCTACGTCTCGGTGGGCCTCGCCGGCGTCGCATACGCAGGAATGCAGTCACTGCCGATGGCGATGCTCCCCGACGTCATCACACACGACGCGCACCGCTTCGGCGCGGGGCGCGCGGGAGCGTTCGGCGGGGCGTGGACGGCCGGCGAGACGACGGGCTTCGCGCTCGGCGCCACGGCGCTCGCAACCGTCCTCGCCGTGACGGGGTACGTCGAGCGCACGGCCGGCGAGAGCATCGCGCAGCCGGATGCCGCGGTCGCCGGCATCGTCCTGAGCTTCAGCGTGCTGCCCGCCGCCCTCGTGCTCCTGAGCCTCGTTCCGCTCGGCCGCTACCGTCTGCGCCGAGACGACATCGAGTAGGGGCGGGCGGAGGCCTGTCAGGCTCAGCGCCGCTGCCGTGACCGAGTGCCGGAAACGCTGGGATCGAGTGCCACAGGCGACGTAGGCTTGCTCTCAGGCGTCCGCCCCGAAGGAGAGTGCAGTGACCGCGACCGCAGACCCCGCCCGGAAGCGCACCGCCGCTGCGAAGAAGCCCCGTGCCAGTGCCCCGCGCGCAGGCGCTGCCGCGGATGCCACGAGCCTCGACCCGGCCGTCCGCGCCCCGCTCGATGCCGCCATCGCGGAACTCGACACCGGTGCCCGCGCATGGACGCTGCTGACGCTCGGCCAGCGCCGCACCCTCATCACGCGCCTGCGTGCGACAACGGCCGCCGTCGCGGAGGAGTGGGCCGACGTCGCCGCGCTCTCGAAGGGCCTGACGCCCGGGCATCCGCTGCGCGGGGAGGAATGGCTCTCCGGGCCGTACGCCGCGCTCGTCGCCCTCGACGCCTACGCCGACACGCTCGGCGCGCTCGCCTCCGGGAAGTCTCCGCTCGCCGGCATCCGCACGGGCACCGCGCCGGGTGGGCGCACGGTCATCCACACCTCGCCGCTCACGGCGACCGACCGGTTGCTCCTCTCGGGCTATCGCACCGAGGTGTGGCTGGAGCCCGGTGTGACCCTCGCCGAGGCGCACCGCGAGGCGGGGCTCGGGCAGCTGGACCCGACATCCTCCGGCGGGGTCGGGCTCGTGCTGGGTGCCGGCAACATCACCTCGATCCCCTACCTCGACGTGCTGTACGAACTGCTCGCGTTCAACAGGGTCTCGATCCTCAAGGTCAACCCGACGCAGGACGCGCTCGTCCCCGTCTTCGAGCGCGCGCTCGCCCCCCTCATCGAACCCGGCTTCCTGCGCATCGTGCGCGGCGGCGGCGATGTGGGCGCATACCTCACGCGGCATGCATCGATCTCGCACGTGCACATCACCGGCTCCGAGGCGACGTTCCGGGCCATCGTCCCGGGCCTCGGCGTGCCGATCACGGCCGAGCTCGGCGGCGTCTCGCCGATCATCGTCGTGCCCGGCGAATGGTCCGAGGCCGATCTGCGCTTCCAGGCCGAGCACATCGTGACGATGCGGCTGCACAACAGCGGCCACAACTGCATCGCCGGCCAGGTGGTCCTGCTGTCGCGGGACTGGCCGCAGCGCGAGGCGTTCCTCACCGAACTGCGCGCCGCCTACGACCGGGCGCCGCGGCGGCCCGTCTGGTACCCGAACAGCGACCGCAAGCTCGAGGCCGCACGCGAGTCGTACCCGGATGCCGCATGGTGCGCCGACGGCACGCGTGCGCTCATCGAGGCATCCCCGTCCGAGGCATCCGTGCTGGAGACGACCGAGTACTTCTCGCCCGTGCTGGGAGTCGTCGCGCTGCCCGGCAACGGGCAGGAGTTCCTCGACGCGGCCGTCACCCACGCCAACGACCGACTCACCGGAACCCTCGGCGCGAACGTCCTGATCGACCCCGAGACGCAGAACGCTCTCGGCGACGGGTTCGACCGTGCCATCGCGGACCTCCACTACGGCACGATCGCGATCAACTCGTGGACGGCGTTCGGGTTCCTGACACCGACGGCGACCTGGGGGGCGTTCCCGGGCGGCACGCTCGAGGATGCCCCGAGCGGCATCGGCATCGTGCACAACGCCTTCCTGCTCGACCGCGTCGAGCGCACGGTCGTCAACGGACCGTTCCGCCCGTTCCCGCGGTCGGCGTCGTCGGCGCTGCGCGGCTACGGCCTGTCGGTGCTCCCCAAGCCGCCGTGGTTCGTGACGTCGCGCACGGGCGCCGCCGTCTGCGAGGGGTTCACCCGCTTCCGGATGACCGGCAACTGGGCGGCGATGGGCGTGACCCTCGTCCAGGCGTTCGGCGCATGAGCGGGTCGCGTCGGGCCGGGAGCCGTCGCGGCATCGCCGGGCTGGAGGCCGACTACGTCATCGTCGGCGCGGGGTCGGCCGGGGCGGCGCTGGCAGCGCGACTGAGTGAGGACGCTGCGGTCTCCGTGCTGCTGCTGGAGGCCGGCGGCGTCGACAAGGCGCTGGAACTGCACGTACCGGCCGCCTTCTCGAAGCTCTTCCGCGGCCGCTATGACTGGGATTACGACACCGTCCCCCAACCCGCTCTGGAAGGCCGCACGGTCTACTGGCCGCGGGGCAAGACGCTCGGGGGGTCCTCCTCGCTCAACGCGATGATGTGGGTTCGCGGCTTCTCGGCCGACTACGACGAGTGGGCGACGATCGCCGGTGACACGTGGTCGTGGCAGGCGCTCGCGCCGGTGTTCCGGCGGGTGGAGAGCGTGGAAGGCGCTCCTGGCTCCGGCTCCGGCTCGGGGTCGCGTTCGGGCGGGGGTTCTCGCTCGGCATCCGACTGTGGAGCGCAGACCTGGACGGGCACCGACGGTCCGCAGCGCGTCGAGCACCAGCGTGATCCGCGCCCCCACACGGCCGCGTTCCTTGAGGCGGCGCGCGAGCTCGGGCATCCGGTCACCGTCGCGAACCTCCCGACCGGGCAGGGGTTCTCTCAGACGATGGTGACGCAGCATCGCGGAGGCCGCGCGTCGACCGCGGATGCCTATCTTCGCCCCGCGGGCAAGCGCCCGAACCTGCGCATCGTCACCGGCGCGCACGCGCGGCGCGTGACCTTCGCGGCCGGCGCGGCGGGCGAGGCGCCGCGGGCGAGCGGTGTCTACGTGGATGTCGCGGGGGTCACGCGGCACGCCCGCGCCGCGCGCGAGGTCATCCTCTGCGGCGGCGCCATCAACACGCCGCACCTCCTGATGCTGAGTGGCATCGGGCCGGCAGAGCACCTGGCATCCCACGGCATCGACGTCGTCGTGGACGCGCCCGGAGTCGGCGCGAACCTGCAGGACCACCTCGTCGCGGGCCTCGCACCGGCCGCGCGCGGCGGCACGCTCTTCGGGGCCGAGGCCCCCGCGCAGCTCGCGAGCTACCTCACGCGGCGGCGGGGAATGCTCACCTCGAACGTCGCCGAGGCGTACGGGTTCGTCAGGACCGACGTGGCCGACGAGGCCGATTCCGCGGCCGACCTGCCCGACATCGAGATCATCTTCGCTCCCGCGCCGTACGTCGGCGAAGGGCTCGTGCCCCTCCCGGGCGAGGGTCTCACGGTCGGCGCGATCCTGCTGCGCCCGCGCAGTCGCGGGAGCATCCGACTCGCGTCGGGCGATCCGATGGTGGCGCCGCTGATCGACCCCGGCTACCTCAGCGACCCCGACGGTCACGACGCCCGCACTCTCGCGGCGGGGCTCGCCGAGTGCGAACGGCTGATCGCGACCGACGCACTCCGTGCCCTCACGACGGGCGGCTGGATCCAGCCCGAGAACGGCGCATCGCTGTCCGCCGCCGAACGGATCGAACTCGCGATGCGCCGCTACTCGCACACCCTCTACCACCCGGTGGGAACCGCACGGATGGGCCTCGACGAGGCATCCGTCGTCGATCCTGAGCTGCGCGTGCGGGGCGTGCACGGCCTCCGTGTGGCAGACGCCTCGATCATGCCGACGATCATCCGCGGGCACACGAATGCGCCCGCGATCGTCATCGGCGAGCGTGCCGCAGACCTCATCCGCGGGGCCTGACCGCGCAGTCACCCGGACGGCGCCGCAGCGCCTCGCTCATTCCAGCCCATCACGGCCGAGCGCGGCCGACGCCGGGGGTGAGGGCGTCCGCGACAGGGCGGTCAGCGACCGGAGCGGCGTCCCGTGCCGTTCTGACGGACGACGGAGCCGACCATGAGCTTGCCGCCGGCGCCTCCGCTGTGGCCGGCACGGCGCCCCGATGTGCGGGGGTTGCCCTGCGGCGCGGCGTTCTCGCGGGCCGGACGCGACGTGTGGGACGGCTCGGCGGGGCGGCCCGACCGCTCCGCTGCCGGACGACCGGAACGGTCCTTGCGCGGCTGACCACCACGGCCGGCCTCACCGCCACGACCCGCCTGGCCACCGGCAGCGCCCTCGCGCGCCGCACGCTTGCGCTGCGCGTTCGCGCCCTGGCTGCGGCCGCCCTGGCCCTGGCCCCGACGGGGCTGCTCGACCGTCGGCGCGGGCTGGACGTACGCCGCGACCTCGCCGACGAGCTCGGTGACCTCGGGCGACGTCGCCGAGACCTTCACCGGCGTCGCCGTGATCGCAGCCTTGCGAAGGAGATCCTTGACATCCTTCTCCTGACCGGGGAGCACGAGCGTGACGACAGAGCCCTCGGCGCCCGCACGGGCGGTGCGGCCCGAGCGGTGCAGGTAGGCCTTGTGCTCCATGGGCGGGTCGACGTGGATGACGAGTTCGACGTCGTCCACGTGCACGCCGCGGGCGGCGACATCCGTCGCGACGAGCACCTTCGCGGCACCCGACGCGAACGCGGCGAGGTTCCGGTCACGCGCGGGCTGCGACAGATTCCCGTGCAGATCGACCGACGGGATGCCCTGCGCCGTCAGCTGCTGCGCGAGCTTCTTGGCGTGGTGCTTCGTGCGCATGAAAAGGATCCGGCGGCTCGTGCCCGAGGCGAGCGTCTTGACGAGCTCCTTCTTGGCATCCGCCCCGTCCACATGGAAGACGTGGTGGGTCATCGCGGCGACGGGAGAGTGGGCCTCGTCGACGGAGTGGAGCACCTCGTTCTCGAGGAAGCGGTTCACGAGCTTGTCGACCCCGTTGTCGAGGGTCGCCGAGAACAGCATCCGCTGTCCGCCGCGCGGGGTCTTGTCGAGGATGCGGGTGACCGACGGCAGGAAGCCGAGGTCGGCCATGTGGTCGGCCTCGTCGATGACGGTGATCTCCACGGCATCCAGCTTCACGAAGCCCTGCTGCATGAGGTCTTCGAGGCGCCCGGGGCACGCGACGACGATGTCGACGCCGGCCTTCAGCGCCGCCACCTGGCGGTTCTGGTTCACGCCGCCGAAGATCGTCGTCGTGGTCATGCCGTAGGCGGATGCCAGGGGCTCGAGCGTCGCGTTGATCTGCGTCGCGAGCTCGCGCGTCGGGGCGAGGACGAGGCCGAGGATGCGGCCGGCGCGGCGCGAACCGCCCGCGAGCGCACCACCGAGGCGCGCGGCCATCGGGATCGAGAACGCGAGCGTCTTGCCGGAGCCGGTCTTGCCCCGGCCGAGCACGTCGCGGCCGGCGAGGGTGTCGGGCAGGGTGTCGACCTGGATGGGGAAGGCCTCGGTCTTGCCGTCCTTCGCGAGGACGTCGAGCAGAGGCGCGGGCACGCCGAGCGTGCGGAAAGTGATGTCAGACATGGGGGATGTTTCTGGGCGGGATGCCCGGATCGGTGGCCTCTGCGGGATGTGCGCACAGGGTCGCCGTACGAAGAATGTCAGCCGATCATCCGGACGGGCCGGGCGGCGAGGGAAGCGTTCTACGACGCGAGAAGCGCCAGGATCGGCGCCGCAAGTGCCCCCAGTCTATCATTCGACACTGAGCGGCCGCCGTGCACGGCCCCTGACCGGGGGCGGGCGGGGTCGTCAGCGTTCCGAAAGCAGGCCCAACTGTACGTGCGGGCGGGGCCGGGGATGGCGGGAGCCGATCGACCCTGCTTTCGGAACGCAGAACGCTTCGGAACGAGGAACGTCCGCGGCGGGTTGCCGGGCGGCCGCGCCCGCGCCCCGCCGGGGCTCAGGCCGAGGCGAACCGGTCGGTCGCGGCGCGCAGGGCGCGGGCGATGCCGGGTTCGGAGGCCGAGTGCCCGGCATCCGGCACGACGACGAACTCCGCCTCGGGCCACGCCCGGTGGAGGTCCCACGCGGTCATGATCGGGGTGCACACGTCATACCGGCCCTGGACGATGACGGCGGGGATGCCGCGGATCGCCGCGACGTCCTCGATCAGCTGTCCCTCGCGCAGCCAGCCCTCGTGCACGAAGTAGTGGTTCTCGATCCGCGCGAACGCGACGGCCGCGTGCGGCTCCGCCATCGAGGCGACGAGACCCTCGTCGGGCAGGAGTGTGATCGTCGATGCCTCCCACGTCGCCCACGCCACGGCGGCGGGCACGTGCACGGCCGGGTCGGGGTCGGTGAGACGGCGGTGGTACGCCTCGATGAGGCGCGAGCGCTCGAGCACCGGGATCTGGGCGAGGTAACCCTCCCAGAGGTCGGGGAAGAGCGCCGAGGCACCGCCCTCGTAGAACCACTCCAGCTCATGCCGGCGCAGGGTGAAGATGCCCCGCAGGACGAGTTCCGACACCGCCGACGGATGCGACTGGGCGTAGGCGAGGGCGAGGGTCGAGCCCCACGACCCGCCGAAGACCTGCCAGGTCTCGATGCCGAGGTTCTTGCGCAGCAGCTCGATGTCGGCGACGAGGTGCCAGGTCGTGTTGTGGCGGAGGTCGGCCTCGGGGTCGCTCACGTGCGGCGTCGACTTGCCGCACCCGCGCTGGTCGAACAGCACGATGCGGTACACCGCGGGGTCGAAGAAGCGTCGCTGCCAGGGCGACGTTCCCGCGCCGGGCCCGCCGTGGAGGAACACGACCGGCTTGCCCTCGGGGTTTCCGGACTGTTCCCAGTAGAGGCGCTGCCCGTCGCCCGCGAGGAGGAACCCCGTCTCGTACGGCTCGATCTCGGGGTAGAGGACATCGTCGAGCCCGTCGTGGCCGGGGGTCACAGGTCTCTCCCCGATACGGCGAACGTGTCACAGGCGCTCGGCCCGCCCTTGAACCCGGTGGCGAACCAGCGCTGGCGCTGCTCGCTCGATCCGTGCGTCCAGCTCTCCGGGTTGACCCGGCCGGACATGGACTGGATGTGGTCGTCACCGACCGCCGCTGCGGCGGCCAGCGCATCGCGGATCTGGTCCTCCGTCGGCGTCTTCATGAATGGCACGCCGTTCTCGTCCTTCTGGTCGGGCGCACCCGCGATGAACGCACCGGCGTAGCAGTCGGCCTGCAGTTCACTGCGGACTCCGTTGCTCTCCGGGCCCGTGCCGTTGTTCGGGTACTTGTCGAACGTGCCGGTGATCTGCTGGATGTGGTGCCCGTACTCGTGGGCGAGCACATAGACCTGGGCGAGGGGTCCGGCAGTATCGCCGAACTGCTGCTCCAGCACATCGAAGAACGTCGGATCGATGTAGACGGTCTCCTCCGGCGGGCAGTAGAAGGGGCCGGTGGCGTTGGATGCCGTGCCGCAGGCCGTCGGGGTCGAGCCGTCGACGATGATGAGCTGCGGCGGGCGGTAGCCGGTCGTCTTGCTCGCCCAGTACACGTTGATGGCCTTCGATCCCGCGGCCAGCCGGCAGTCGACGCTCGCGTTCGCGTCGGCGCCGGTCTGGCAATTCGAGAGCTCCGTCCCGGGGCCCGCATCGCCCGAGCCTCCGTTGCCGACGAGGAGGCTCGAGAAGTCACCGCCGGTGAAGATCTGCAACAGGATCACGGCGATCGCTCCGAGCCCGCCGATACCCCCGGCGATCGCGCCTCCGCCGGGCCCGCGCCGCCTCGCGCCGGAACCGCTCACATCGGCGTTGCTGTTGAACGTCATGGGCATACCGTATCGCGCGACACGCCGCGGCACAGTGCGCCCCGTCGGCGCATCCGCGCCGTCATCCGGCATTTTGCAGGTGTGGGCGCGGTGGGCTCACAGCGTAGGCTCGGGACATGGATGCCACGACCGTGACCCTCACCGGAGCGGGTGGCCAGATCGGCTACGCGCTCCTCTTCCGGATCGCCTCGGGCGCGATGCTCGGAACGGACCGCCCCGTACGGCTGCGACTCCTCGAGATCCCGCAGGGGCTGAAGGCGGCGGAGGGCGCCGCGCTCGAGCTCCAGGACTGTGCGTTCCCGCTGCTGCAGGACGTCGAGATCACCGACGACCCGCGCACGGCCTTCGACGGTGCGAACATCGCGATGCTCGTCGGCGCCCGCCCGCGCACGGCCGGGATGGAGCGTGCCGACCTGCTCGCGGCGAACGCCGGGATCTTCGGCCCGCAGGGCGCCGCCCTGAATGCGGTCGCAGCCGACGACGTCCGCGTCGTCGTCGTCGGGAACCCGGCGAACACGAACGCGCTCATCGCCGCGGCATCCGCCCCCGACATCCCGGGCGACCGTTTCGGCGCCCTCACCCGTCTCGACCACGACCGTGCTGTCGCGCAGCTCGCCGCGGCCACCGCCGCGCCCGTCTCCGCCATCGCGGGCGTCGCGATCTGGGGCAACCACTCCGCGACGCAGTTCCCCGACGTCGACCATGCGACGGTCGCGGGTCGCCCCGCGCGCGAGGTTCTCGCCGAACGACTCGGCGGGTCGGCTGCCGCCGCGGCCTGGCTCGACGACGAGTTCGTCCCGCGCGTCGCCAAGCGCGGGGCCGAGATCATCTCCGTGCGCGGGTCGTCGTCGGCCGCCTCCGCGGCGAACGCCGCGATCTCGCACGTCCGCGACAGCGTGCTCGGCACGCCCGACGGCCCGACGAGTGCCGCGGTGCTCTCCCGGGGCGAATACGGAGTGCCGGAGGGGCTGTACTCGTCCTTCCCCGTGACGAGCGACGGATCGGGTTATCGGATCATCGAAGGTCTCGACCTCGACGATCGCGCACGATCGCGCGTGGATGCCTCCGTCGCCGAACTCGTGGCCGAGCGCGACGCCGTGCGAGCGCTCGGGCTCCTCTGACGCGATGGATGTCCTCCTCGTCGGCCTGATCGGGGTGGTCGCGGTCGCCGTCGTGACGGCGCTCGCGCAGCGCCTCGGCGTGGCGGGGCCCCTGCTGCTCGTGGCCCTCGGCCTGGGTGTCGGTCTGCTGCCCTTCGTCGACGTTCCCGAGATCGATCCGGAGCTGATCCTCGTCGGCATCCTTCCGCCGCTGCTGTACGCGGCGGCGGTGCGCCTGCCGGCGATCGAGTTCCGTCGAGATCTGACCCCGATCTCGGGGCTCGCCGTGGTGCTCGTCGTGGTCACGTCTCTCGTGCTGGGCTGGTTCTTCTCGCTCGTGCTGCCCGGCGTGGGGTTCGCGCTGGGGGTCGCCCTCGGCGCGATCCTCAGTCCGACGGATGCCGTGGCGACGTCGATCGCGAAGAAGCTCGGCATCTCGCCACGCGTGACGACGATGCTCGAGGGCGAGAGCCTGCTCAACGACGCGACGGCACTCGTGCTCCTGCGAACCGCACTGCTCGCCGTGGTCGCCGGATCGTTCTCGTTCGGGAAGGCGCTCGGGGCGTTCGCGTGGGCCGTGTTGATCGCCGTCGTGGTCGGCGCGATCGTCGGCATCCTGACCCTGCGGTTGCGTGCCTGGATCGGTGACTCGGCCGCGAGCACGGCGATCGGCTTCACGGTGCCGTTCCTCGCGTACCTGCCCGCCGAGCACCTGAACGGCTCGGGCCTCGTCGCGGCGGTGATCGCGGGCATCGTCACCGGCCAGGGCGCGCAGCGCTGGTTCACACCCGAGCAGCGACTGTCTGACGAGGTGAACTGGCGCACCGTCGAACTCGTCCTCGAGGGCGGGATCTTCCTCATCATGGGTCTCGAGCTCGACCAGATCGTCTCCGACGTGCGCGAGCGGCACGAGGGGCTCGTGCTCCCGACGTTCGTCGCGCTCGCGGCGCTCGCGATCCTCCTCGCGGTGCGGGCGGCGTACGTCGCGCTGATCCTCTGGGCGGGCCGTCGTCGCGCGGGCCGGTTCGACCGCTCCCGCCTCGAGAACCTCGACGCCCGCCTCGATGCGATGAGTGCGCAGGGCGGTTCGGCGACCCTGCCGGCATCGAACACGGATCCGGGAACGGGGCCGGGCAAGGGCAAAGGCAAGGGACGCCGCGAACCCTCCCCCGAACGGGCCGAGCGCCGCATCGAGAGCATGCGCGAGCGCGTCTCGCGCGGCCTCGCCGATTTCGACTACTACCACTCGTCGCCGCTCGGATGGCGCCACGGTACGGTCATCGTCTGGGCCGGCATGCGCGGCGTCGTCACCCTCGCGGCATCCCAGACGATCCCCCGTTCGATCGACGAGCGCCCCATCTTCATCTTCATCGCCTTCGTCGTCGCGCTCGTGAGCCTCATGCTGCAGGGCTTCACGCTCCCGTGGGTCGTCCGGCACCTGAAGTTCGACACCGAGGCGGATGCCGCCGGCGACCGCGACGAGCAGAAGCGGCTCGACGAGGAACTGCGCGGGGCCGCCCACGCCGCCCTGTCCGCCCCGACGCTCGTGCGCCGCGACGGTTCGGCATTCGACCCCGAGGTCATCCGCCGCGTGACGGCACGCCTCGCGACCCCGCCCGATGACGACATGAGCGCCCTCGCGCGCGACATGCTGGAACTGCGGCTCGCGGTGATCGTGGCGCAGCGCACGCGACTCGGTGAACTGGGATCGCACGGCCACTACAGCACGCGCACGCTCCGGCACAGCGGTGCCGAGCTCGATGCGGAGCAGCTGAGCGTCGAACTCCGCCTGCGCGACGAGGAGTGACCGTCGACGCCTCCGATTTGTGAGAATAGGTGCGTCGACGAAGGAGCAGGATGACCGACCACACGGATGCCACGGGGCGCGCGCCCGCCGACTACGCGGAGTCGGTCGCCCTCCCCGCCGTGACCGAGGCCGTTCCGGTGATCGTCTCGGGCACCGACTGGTGGGCGGAGCGCCCGACCGGTGCGCGCCTCGTCGGGCTCGTCGTCGCGCGCGACGACCTGCCGTCGGTCATCGCGCAGCGTGATGCGCTGGCGCAGTTCGGGGTGCCGATCGAGGGCTTCCGTCACCCGGCGCCGGAGACCGGTGAGAGCTGGTCGGAGCGGCTCACGCGGCTGTTCGGACGACTCACGAGCGGAGACGTCGTCGTCGTGGCCGACAAGCACGCCCTCGGACGGACGGTGGACGAGGAGACGCACGCCATCGGCGAGCTGCGCCGGCGCGGCATCATCGTGAAGGTGCTCGGCCACTCGCGGCTCTGACGGGCCGACCGCTCAGCCCGCGGCGGTGCCGGGGGTGCGAGAGGCGCCGGAGCCGCCGGCGGTGCCGGTGAGCGCGGGGTCATCGAGAAGCGCCAGGTCGTCGCGCGTGACAAGGCGCGAGGCGACGGCGTACTCGACGAGGCGCACGCGGCGATTCGTGGCGGATGCCGTCACGCCGCCGCGCAGCCCCGGAACCCCCTGCCGGTCGAGCTTGTCGCACACGTTGTCGAGTTTGCGGTTGAACCGCGTGAGGCTCCAGCCGAGGCGCTGAGCTGCCGCAGAGGAGCTCGGCAGCTCGCTCATGCCGGTGCCGTCGCGCCGGAGCACCGGCTCGGCGAGGGCGACGATGATGACCTTCTGGCTCGGGGTGAGCGGCACGGCCCCGATCGTGGACTCGCCCACGGCGAGGGCATCCGGTCGTGTCTCGCGGAACGTCGGCTGCGCCGCGTGCACTGTCAGTTCGTACGTCGTCGCACCGGCGCTGAAGACGACCGTGGTGACGCCGAAGACGATCGGCAGTCGCGCGCCGGGGGCGAGTTGGGCCTGCACGCGGCCTTCCGTGTCGCTGACGGTCGCGGCGAGGCGCGCCCCGATGTTGACGAGCCACCAGAGGTTCCCGGCCGGTTCGATCGACAGGAAGTGCCGATGCAGGAACAGGTTGTCGTCGATCGCGAGGTCGCCCTCGCGTCCGATCGTGAAGGGTGCGTCGGGTGAGACGCGGTGGTACTCGCCCGCGAACTCGACAGTGACATCGCCGGGCGTCGGCGCGTCGCCACCATCTCCGAGAGGTGGGACCGTGTCCTCGATGTCGGTCACGGGGTGCACCCTCGCGTCTCTGGTCCCGTCGTCGAGTCGGAGCGCTGCAGCGTCACCTTGATGCAGGTGCGGCCGCTCGGGTCGGCCGGAAGCGTCACGGACGTCGTCAGGATGCGCTGCGCCTGACCGTTGCCGTCGAGGGTGTACGGGTACCAGATGTAGGCATCCCCCTCCTTGGGGTCGGGGTTCACCCAGGTGAAGACGACCTCGCCGCCCTGCACCACCCCCACCGGGTCCGACACGGCGGGCACGAGATCCCCGACGGGATCCTGGGGGGCGACCGACGCCGCAGGGGATTTGACCGGGTCTTCGGTCGATCCGCCGAAGACCCCGAGCATGCCCGCGACCGCAGCGACGGCGCCCGCCGTGAGGACGACGGATGCCGCAACGGCGAGCCCGATCCACAGGCCCCGACGGGACGCGGGAGCGGGCGCGTGCGGCGGTACGGGTGCGTCTGCCGGCGCCGTGCCCTGCCCGGCGGCAGCCGGCGGGATGCCGACCGGCGCCCCGAACTGCGGGGGCACCGGGCGCACAGCTGCGATCGTGTCGTCGACAGGCGGCGCAGTAGGCGCAGGAAGAGCGACCGAGGCGACCGGCGGGATCGCGACGGGCGAGCGGCGCAGCGTCGGATCATCCGTCGTCTCGGCCGCGGGTGCGGCCTCCGGGCGACGACGCGTCGGACCGGCGGCGGGCGCCGTGTGCGGCTCGATGCTGACGATCCCGCGGACCCGGGTGAGCTCGCCGTCCTCGTCCTCGTCGGGGCCCTCCTCGGGCGAATCGTCGAGGATGTCGATCGGGGTGACGGAGTGGGCGAGCTCGATCTGCACACGCTGCAGCGCCCGCGCGAAGGCCACCGCGGACTCGTAGCGATCGCCCGGGCGCTTGGACATCGCCCGTTCGAGCACCGCCTCGAGCGACGCCGGGACGTCGGGGCGCCCGAGGGGCGCGGCCGGCTCGGTCTCGATCCGCTGGATGAGGTCCGCGCCGCTGTTGCGGCCTCCGGGCTGCTCGAACGGCGACCGCCCCGCGAGGAGCGTGTAGACGGTCGCACCGAGCGCGTACACGTCGGTCGCGACCCCCGACGCGGGCTGGTCGCTGAAGGCTTCCGGTGGGGACCACGGGATCGACATCCCCGTCGAGGACTCCTCCGCACCCGCTGTCGTCGCGATGCCGAAGTCGGTGAGGGCCGGGCGGTTGTACTCGGTGACGAGGATGTTCGCGGGCTTGATGTCGCGGTGCAGGATGCCCGCGCGATGCGCCGTCTCGACGGCGGCGGCGACCTGGACGCCGACCCGCAGCGCCTCGGCGACGGAGAACGCCTGGGCGCGGGAGCGCACCTGCAGGTTCGGACGCGAGCAGTACTCCATGACGAGGTACGGCCTGCCGTCGTCGGAGACGCCCGCCTGGTAGATCGTCACGATCGCGGGGTGCGTCGACAGGAGCGCCATGACGTTCGCCTCGGCGGCGAACTGCTCGGCGGCACCGGCGCCCATGCGGTCGGCGAGGAGCACCTTCACCGCGACGCGGCGGCGAGGCAGTTGCTGCTCGTAGAGGTAGACGTCGGCGAACCCGCCCGAACCGAGCACCTCGACGTAGGTGAAGCCGGCGAGCGCGGGCGGCGGCGCCGGGGGTCGCTTGCCGCTCACGGGAGGTCCTCGAAGGTGACGATGACTCCGTCGCCGAGGTCGAGCGAGTCTCCCGTCACGACCATCGTCGGCTCGCCCGGGTGCAGGCGCACCGGGGTCTGGCCGACGCGGTGCAGCAGCGTGCCATTGGTCGTGTCGAGGTCGGTGACGAGCACGTGGTCGCCCTCCGCACGGATCTCGACATGGCTGCGCGAGATGTCCTGCTGAGGGCTGTCGACGGCGACGAGCGTCGGCAGCTCCGCGCCGGAGGTCCGCGTGGACTTCGGACGACGCCCGATCACGACGGGACGCTCGAGTTCGACGACCTCGCCCGTCGACAGGAGGATGCGCCCCCGCGAGGGACGACGCGGCGGCACCCCGTCGGTCGATTCGAACTGTGCGCGCTCGGCGTCGCGCAGCGCCCGGGCCTCAACGACCGAGATCGTCGCGCCGTCGTGGTCACCGCCGCGCGCCGCGGGCTGCGCTTCGGGCGCGGACGGCGTCTGTGCGGACGGCGCGGGGCGCGGGGGACGGGCGGGGCGGGCGATCGTCTCGCCCCAGATCATCTCGTGCTCCTCCGGCGCCTCGGGCAGCGCCGTCGTCATCGCGGGGCCGAGCGTGTCCCCGACGCCCGCGATGGGGCCCGTGGTGGGCGCGGGCGGCGGTGCGGGGAGCTCCGGTGCCACGAGGGGCGGGCTCGGCGGAGCGGGAGGGGCGTCGACGGGAGGTGCTTCGGCCGCGGTGACGTCCGACGGAGGCACGTCGGCCGCAGGAGACGGTGAGGATGCCCCGACCGCGTTCTCCGCAGCGGGCGGCTCAGGGGTATCCGCAGCGGGTGGCTCCGGGGCATCCACCGGCACGACCTCGGGGAGCGGCGCCTCGGCATCCGCCACAGCCGGGTCGTCTGCGAGAGCGGCCGCGGCCGCCGCAGACGGCGACGCCGCTCCGACGGTGACGACGACCAGATCGGCGCGTGCGACGCCGGAACGAAGCGGCACGACGGCGTCCTCCCCCGTCATCCCGGCCGCGATCGTGACGCGCGCGGCGCCGGCGACGAACCGTTCCGACCAGGTCGCGACGGACGCGCCGGAGACCTCCTGCGCACCGTCGACGCCGTCGACGATGACGGAGACCGCACCGCGCACGGCGACGCGGATGCCGCCCGCCTCCGCGACGGCGAGGGCGAACGGCGGGATCGCGGACAGCGATGTGCCGAAAGCGCCCGTCAGCGCATCGAGCACGGCACCGATGCCGCCGTCGCCGATCCGCCGCCAGACGGCTTCGGCCGTGTGCGCGCTGACCGTCGCCGCGAGCGCGGCCACCGCCGGGCCTTCCGCGGCGATCCACCAGGCCGCCTCACCCTGCGCCGGTCGGTAGTGGACCTGCGCTTCGCGTCCGCGCGCCATCAGCGTGCTCCCCTCGACCCGGAGCGGGGTCGCGTGTCGCTGTCGGGCTCGATGCCGCGCGCACCCGCCGGTGCCGTGTCGAACACCCCGTCGTCGACGCCCGAGACCGCGAGCGCGTCGACGACGATCGCGGTGATGTTGTCGCGTCCGCCGTGCAGCAGCGCCTCGTGGATGAGCCGCGTCGCGGCCTCCTGCGGGTCGTCCTCGCCGACGAGGATGTCGCGCAGCTGCACCGCCGTGAGCTCGCCCGAGAGCCCGTCCGAGCACACGAGGATGCGGTCGCCCGGCTCGGCAGGCACCATCCAGTAGTCGGCCTGGCCGTCGCTTCCCGCGCCGATCGCGCGGGTGATCTCGTTGCGGCGGCTGTCGCTGCTGGCATCCGCTCCGGAGAGGACTCCCGCGTCGATGAGCTCCTGCACGACGGAGTGGTCGACGCTGATCTGCTCGAGCATGCCGTTCGCGAAGCGGTAGGTGCGCGAGTCGCCCACGTTGACGGTGAGCCAGTACCCGACGCCGCCGACCTCGGCGATGACGACCCCCGTGAGGGTGGTGCCGGCCGCTCGCCCTTCGCTGCGGATCGCCTCGACGCGACCGCGCGCACGGCGGAGCGTCGCACGGACCTCGTCGATCCCGAGGCTCGGCGCTCCGGTGAGCCTGCCGAACTCGGAGACGACGGCGGCGCTCGCGCGGTCGCCGGCATCGTGGCCGCCCATCCCGTCGGCGACGAGGAAGAGCGGCGACTCCGCGAGGAACGAGTCCTCGTTGACCCGCCGGCGAAGCCCCGTGTGGCTCGCGGCTCCCGCGCGCACGACGATCGGCAACTCGTTCATGATGCGACCTCCACGGTGGCGCTCCGGTCGCCGATCTCGAGCACGTCGCCCATGCGCACGCGGGTCCGCTCACCGGGAACGGCGGTCTGACGCTGCGTGCCGCGGCGGATGACGACACCGTTCGTCGACTCGCGATCGATCACCCAGAGGGCGCGTTCCTCGTCCACGACGAGCTCGAAATGCGTCTTCGACAGCGACAGCGTCTCATCCCGCACCGGCACGCGCGTCGCGTCGGGCTCGGCGGACGGGTTGCGGCCGAAGACCGAGCGGCCGTACACGCCGTGCCGGGTGCCGTCGTCCCAGACGATGCGGGCGAGGGGCTGGCGGGCCGGGCCCGACAGGCGGGTCTCGTCGACGTCGGCGCTCGGCGGCGCGTCGAGCGGCGGGAACGCGGAACCCGCCCGCGACCGCGGTGGGGCCGCCGGCGCGGCGGGTGCAGGCGTGCTCGGCGTGGCGG
>JASCPG010000047.1 GCA_029960085.1 Microbacteriaceae bacterium PS02067
GGCGTGGCCTTGGCCGTGCGGGGAGCGCGCTTCTTGGCGGGCGGCGCCGGGCGCTTCGCTGGCACCGGGGGCGGCGCGGCTGCCGGAGGGGATGCCTCCTCCGCCGCCGCCGCGCTGTCCGCATCGCTTTTCGCCGGGGTCGCCGGAGCGGCCGCAGGCTTCGCCGCGGGACGTCGCGGAGGGCGTGCCGCTCCGGGCGTGCGCTTCTTCGTCGGCGACGTCGACCGAGGGGGCGTCGCCGCGGCATCCGCTGCGCTCACCGTCGGCAACGGAGGCACCGCCGGACCGAGTCCTCCGTCCTCGTTCTGGGGGATCGGCAGAGCGGCGGTCACCCCTCCAACCTACCAAGCGCGACCGACTCTCGCGGGGGGTGTTGCGCGGCGCGACACATTCCCATGAACATCACAAAAAGGCAACAGACCGGGCACTTCCCAAGGATTCCCAGGCAGCTTCGCTACCATGTCCGACGGCACGAAGGAGTGTCCACTCGTCGAACAGACAGTGAACAGAATCCTCCAGGAGCACCCCTTGACCCTTCAGACCGTCATCCTCGCCGCAGGAATGGGCTCGCGTCTCGGTCGCAGTCTGCCCAAGTCCCTCACCGAACTGCAGGACGGGCGCACGATCATGCGCCAGCAGCACGACAACATCCGCGCCGCGTTCGGCACGCACGCGCGCATCACGACCGTCGTCGGCTACCGCGCGGAGACCATCATCGACGCGTTCCCGCACGTCGACTACGTCCACAACGACCGCTACGACCAGACGAACACCTCCAAGAGCCTGCTCCGCGCCCTCAAGGCCACGGGCCGGGGCGGCGTCCTCTGGATGAACGGCGATGTCGTCTTCGACCCGCGCGTACTCGGCCGTGCCGTCGCCCTCATCGAACGCGACCAGTCGTTCGTCACCGTCAACACCGCCAAGGTCAGCGACGAAGAGGTCAAGTACACCGTCACCGCCGAGGGCTACATCAAGGAACTCTCCAAGGTCGTCCGGGGTGGCATCGGCGAGGCCGTCGGCATCAACTACATCTCGAGCGCCGACAAGCACGCACTCATCACGCAGCTCGGCCGGGTCGGCGACCAGGACTACTTCGAGCGCGGGCTCGAACTCGCGATCATCGAGAACGGGCTGCTCGTCGAGCCGCTGGACATCTCCGACCTGTACGCCGTCGAGGTCGACTTCGCCGAAGACCTCGAACGCGCGAACCAGTTCGTCTGATCCGCCGCTGACGCCCGTTGCCATGGCGAAGGTCCACCGGATCCACTCCATGCCGGACGACTCGCCGTGGGACGGCGGTCTGCCGCCGCAGGGCTCCTCGGAGCATCCCGCCGCCATCCGTGCGCTCGACGGGGTGCTGCGCGTGCAGCGACCCGTGGTGGTCGCGCATCTCCGCAGCATCCGGCTGCGGCATCCGAACGCCTCGACGGCGGACATCGTGCGGATGCTCGAGCGTCGCTACCTCGCCGCCGTCACGACGGGCGGCGCGGCCGTCGGCGCGACCGCGGTCGTCCCCGGCATCGGCACGGGCGTCACCCTCGCGCTCTCCGGCGTCGAGACGATCGGGTTCCTGGATGCCACAGCGCTGTTCGCCCAGTCGCTCGCCGAACTCCACGGCATCCCCGTCGAGAACCCCGACCGTGCCCGCGCGCTCGTGCTCACCCTCATGCTGGGCCAGGAGGGCGTCGACCTCGTCGCCCAGCTGAGCCGCCAGGCCGTCGGCAAGGGCGGCACACGGTCGGCGTACTGGGGCGAGACGATCACGAAGTCGCTCCCCCGCGCGGCCGTCGGCCCCTTGCTCGACCGGCTCAAGGGCGCGTTCATCCATCAGTTCGCCGCCAAGGGCAGCGCGTCGGTGATCGGCAAGGCGCTCCCGTTCGGCATCGGTGCGGCGATCGGCGGCACCGGCAATCACCTCCTCGGTCGCCGCGTCGTGATCGGATCGCGCAAGGCGTTCGGGGTGGTGCCTGTGCAGTACCCGACCGAGCTCGAACCACGCCCCGGCGCATCTCGACTCGAGGCGGCCGCATTCGGCACCGCCCGCAGGGTGGGGGCCGCGATCGGTGCCGGTGGACGCCGCACGATCGCGGCCGTGCGACCGAAGCGCGGCGTCGAGAAGGAATCGGCACCCCCGGAGCAGTGACCGCGTGCCCGGGGAGGCGCACAATGGACATATGGGTGTGTTCCAGAGCCGTCCCGAAGAGCCGAACGAGTGGGCAGGCCTTCCCAGCGAGCCCTGGGAGCCGCGCGTTCCCGGGGAGATCCTGCCGCCCGCGACCGACGACCTCGGTGTCCTCGGCACTGCCGGCATCTCGTTCTCCGTGCCCACCGAACTCCTCGCGGCGGAGGTCCAGGTCGACGCCGACGGCGACGGCGACTGACAGCGGCACGTCGCGCCCACAGCGCCGCTGGCGCGACGTTCGCCACTACCCTGTGCACATGCATCACGCACTCCCCCTCCTCATCGACTGGGTGCCCCGCCAGCGCTGGTTCGCCGCGACGGGCGGGACTGCGCGGCTGCGCCTGCTGGCGGAGATCCCCATGGACGGTGCCGCGCCGGATGCCGAGGTGTCGGTCCTGCTCATCGCCGATGATGCGACGGACCGCCCGGTCGTCTATCAGGTGCCGGTCGTCGTGCGCCACGACCCTTCGCCCGCGCCGAGCGCCGCCGTCATCGGCACGACCTCCGACGGGATGACTCTCCTCGACGGTCCGCACGATCCCGCCTTCACGAGCGCCCTGATGCGGCAGATCGCGCCGGGCGTCGAAGCCACGGCGGAGGTGCTGCGCGGCGAGCAGTCGAACACGTCGATCATCTTCCACCCGACCGCGGGTCGACCCGTCATCTGCAAGGTCTTCCGTCAGGTCGAGGAAGGCACGAACCCCGACATCGAGCTTCAGACAGTGCTCACGGATGCCGGGTCGAGCCACGTCCCCGCGGTGATCGGCGCCGTCACGGGATCCTGGCCGGACCCGCTCGTCGGCGCGCACATCGCCTCGGGGTCGCTTGCGTTCGCGCAGGAGTTCTTCCCCGGCGTCTCCGATGCCTGGCGCGTCGCGCTGGGCGCCGCGGCCGACGACACGGACTTCACCGCGGCCGCCGCGGACCTCGGACGGACGACGGCGGACGTCCATCGCGACCTGGCGCGGCTTCTGCCGACGCGGCCCGCGACCGGCACCGCTCGCGAGACCGTGGCCGCCGCCTGGCTGCGACGCCTCGACATCGCGCTCGTCGAAGTGCCCGCGCTCCGCCCCCATGAGGCGGCGATCCGCGCGTGCTACGCGGATGCCATGGGCGTCGACTGGCCCGACCTGCAGCGCATTCACGGCGACTATCACCTCGGGCAGGTCCTCCAGGTGCCCGGGCGCGGCTGGGTCCTCCTCGACTTCGAAGGCGAGCCGATGCGGCCCATCGGGGAGCGGCGCGAACCCGACCTCGCTCTCCGCGATATCGCGGGCATGCTGCGCTCGTTCGACTACGTCGCCGGATCGGTGCTGCAGGAGGGACCGCCGTCGGTGCCGGCCGTCCTCGCCTGGGCGGATGCCGCACGAACCGCG
The DNA here is from genome assembly GCA_029960085.1 of Microbacteriaceae bacterium PS02067. Lineage (GTDB taxonomy): Bacteria > Actinomycetota > Actinomycetes > Actinomycetales > Microbacteriaceae > Microbacterium. Next base: position 3,559 of record JASCPG010000047.1, read on the forward strand.
TTCCTCGCGGGCTACGCCGCGGCCATGCCCGGCACCGCCGGCGGCCCGCTCCTCGCCGCACTCGAACTGGAGAAGGCCGTCTACGAGGCGATCTACGAGGCCCGCCACCGTCCCGGCTGGCTCTCGATCCCCCTCGCCGCCGTGGAGCGGCTGGCCGAGGGCTGAACGCGCTCAGTCCTCGTCGAGTTCCGCGTCGTCTCCGGCGCCATCCGCGGCATCCTCGCCCGTCGCCGCGTGCCACGCCTCCCACCGCTCCATCAGGGTCGCGACGGCGCCCTCGAATCGTGCGGTCGCGGCGCCCGGCGCGGTATCGCCGAAGTAGTGGCGCACCCAGCCCTCGAGCTTGCCGACGGCATCCGGATCGGACAGCACGCGCTCCGCCTCGGTGAGGAATGTCACCGACGCCTCCGCGGTCAGCCACTCGGCATCGGAGAGGTACCCGTGGGTGTCGACGACCGCCGCGGGATCCACCGGCCGCGTGACCATCAGCGGCCGGTCGGCGGCCAGACGGTCGTAGACCATCGCGGAGATGTCGACGACCGCGACGTCGGCGGCCGCGAGCTGCCAGCCGAGGTCGGGGGCACTGTCGTAGACATGCTGCGCCGTGGCATCCGCCGCGTTCGCCGCCTCGATCGCGCCGACGATGCGCCGGTGCGCGGCGCCATAGGCCGTGTCGACCACACCCGAGCGCGGGTGGGGTCGGTAGATCAGGCGGTGCGCGGGGGATGCCAGCACGGCGGCCGCGATCGCCTCGCCGTGCGTGCGGATCGACCCGTAGTGGGCGGACGGGCGGTCGCCCTCCCATGTCGGCGCGTACAGCACCACGGTGCGCTCGTCGGGCGTGTAGGGCAACGTGCCCGAATAGTAGTCCGCCTGCGGGCGGCCGATCTCGATCGTGCGGGCGTCGAGGTCGTAGTCCCACAGCACGCGGGAGAGCCGCGCACGGGCCGCGTCCCCGGCGACGAACGCGAAGTCGTACGCCTTGAACTGGTTGGTGGTCATGTACATCTTGTCCGACTCGCCGTGGTTGATGAACACATGCCACCGGCGGCCGTACCGGAACATCTGGAAGTTCCGCGTGTTCTGGTTCACGTAGAGCACGACAGCGATGTCCTGCGTCGCGATGTAGCGTTCGAGGTCCCGGACGGTCGGCACGAAAGCGACGGGGATCCCCCCGTCGGCGAGGATGGCCCGTGCGCCGGTCGGGTTCCGCGCGAGCACCACGACGGGCCAGGTCTGGGCGAGGTGCGCGAGCGGCTTGTACCACTGACGGATCTGGTACATGTTGACCTCGCCGTCGGCGAAGTACACCGCGACGCGGAACCCGCCGGCGGTGTGGGGGCCCTGCGCCGCGAGGGCCGCCCGCACCTCACGCGCGGCGACGCGGTTGCGCAGGGCTTTGCGCACGAGTGCGGCGGCTTTGCGCCCGTCGGAGAGGAGACCCACCGCCCCAGCCTACCGATGCTCCGTCTGCCGGCTCCGGGCGTGAAAGGATCGGAGCCATGCACGATGTCGCAGCCGGCCACAGGGATGCCCCCGTCCCGTCGCCGGATGCCGGGGTCAGCTTCGTCATGCCCGTCCTGAACGAAGAGCGCTACCTCGCCGTGGCCGTCCGGAGCGTCCTCGCGCAGGAGTTCGTCGGCCCGATGGAGCTCATCCTCGCCCTCGGACCGTCGACGGACGGCACGGATGCCATCGCCGAGCGCTTCGCCTCGGACGACCCGCGCATCCGCCTCCTCCGAAACCCCGCGGCCGACATCCCGATCGGCCTGAACCTCGCGATCCGCGCGGCGCGGCATCCGACGATCGTCCGGGTGGACGCGCACTCGGCGCTCGACGCGGGCTACACCGCGACGGCGCTCGACACTCTGACCCGCACGCGGGCGGCCAACGTCGGCGGGGTCATGCGCGCCGAGGGGCGCACGCCCTTCCAGCGAGCGGTCGCCCGCGCCTACAACTCCCCCGTCGGCCTCGGCGGCGGCGCCTATCACTCCGGCGGCGCGGACGGCCCGGCGGAATCGGCGTATCTCGGCGTCATGCGCCGGAGCGTGCTCGATGAAGTGGGGCCCTTCGACGAGACCATCCGCCGCGGGGAGGACTGGGAGCTCAACCTCCGCATCCGTCGCGCCGGGTATCGCGTCTGGTTCGACCCCGCGCTCGCCGTCACGTACTGGCCGCGTGAGCGGTGGAGCAGGCTCGTCCGGCAGTTCCGCTCGACCGGGACGTGGCGCGGAGAACTCGTCCGCCGCTACGGCAGGCGGAACTCGCTGCGGTTCTTCGCGCCTCCCGCCCTCCTCGGCGTCGTCGCGCTCGCGATTGTCGTCGGCGTCCTGCAGCTGACCGGCGTTCTGCGCGGAGCCCCGTCGATCGTGGCATCCCTCGTCTATGTGCCGCTCGCGGCATACCTCGCCCTCGTCGGCGCGTACGCCGCAAGCAGGCGTGCGGGGCCGGGATGGCGGGAGCGGCTGTGGGCGCTCGTCGTGATCCCGTCGATGCACCTCGCGTGGGGCGCGGGATTCCTCGTCGGGGCCGTGAGCGGGGCGCGTGAGAACATCGACACGTCGCGCCTGCACCGCAACACGCCGCTGCCCTGACGCCGCTGCCCGAACGCCGCTGCCCGGACCTGCCCATCCGGTCATGCCTGACCGGTGCGCCCGTCATCCCCGCTCGACGAACCCCTGATCCAGGATGCGCGCGACGACCCGTTCGCTCGCGTGGCCGTCGTCACGAGCGTTGAAGCGCTGCCGCCACGTCGCATATCGTTCCGCATACTCGGCGGGGACGGTCTCGGCCGCGAGCGCCTCGGTGAGCGCGTCCTGGGTCGAGACCATGGGGCCCGGCGCGTACGCCGCGAGGTCGAAGTAGAAGCCGCGCAGCTGTTCGCGATAGTGCTCGAGGTCCGGCGTGAAGAAGACGATCGGCTTACCGGTCGCCGTGTAGTCGAACATGGCGGACGAGTAGTCCGTGACGAGGGCGTCCGCGACGACCAGCAGTTCGGCGATGTCGGGGTACGCCGTCACGTCGATCACCCGCTCTCCGTGCGCATCCGAGCCGGGGAGAATCGTGCGCGAGTGGCCACGGACGAGGATGACGGCGCCCGTGTCCGCCGCAAGACGCGCCGGGTCGAGGAAGTCGACGATCTCGTCGCGATCGTCACGCCACGTGGGTGCGTAGAGGATGACCCGCTCGCCGGGGGCGATCCCGAGGGCCGCCCGGGTCGCCGCTCCGTCACCGGTCGTGAGCACGTCGTTGCGCGGATACCCCTCGACCCACACGGGCCGGCGGAGGAACGCATAGGCCTTCCGGAGGATCCGCTCCCCGTAGGGGTTCTGGGCGAGGAGCACGTCCCACCGCCTGCTCTCCCGCAGCACGGCGAGCATGCGCCGCGGGTCGAACCCGGGGCGGTGCAGCGCGAGGCGCTTGAGCGGCGTGCCGTGCCATGTCTGCAGCACGACCTGCCCGCTGCGGCGTGCGTACCGGCGACGCAGCCAGTCGTTGACGACGAGCAGTCGGGCGCTCCCCCGCGCGCGCCACCATTGCGGCGTCCCCTCGACCACCGGGATCGCACCGTCCGGCACCGCGACCGAGAGATCGACGACGCTCCAGTACCGCGTGACGTTCGGGGCGACGCGCGCGAGTTCCCGGTCGATCGCGCGCGGGTTGCAGCCGGCGTTGCGTCCGTAGAAGCTCTCGAAGAAGACGGCGTTCTCGAGGCCCCGCGGACGCGTCGCATAGCGGCGTTCCAGCGCGGACTGCCCCTCACCCGTCTCGTATGCGGGGTCGAGCGGCGGCCGGACGTCGAGCGTCCCGGACACGAGTTCCGCGCGCATCGTCGCCGTGAGGAGTGCGGGGGCGGAGGCATCCACCGAGCCCTCGGCGCCGTCGGCGTCGACGATCCTCAACGTGTACTCGCCGCTCGGGAGGGGCAGGGCCGGCCTGCCCCACCGCGCCGCCTCGAGCGGCAGCCGAGCGGTCCAGGTCGCCCCCCGCCCGGCCAGGCGCGCGGCGATCTCCGCGCGCCGCCCAGTGAGCGTCACCCGCTGGGGCCGCGCCCCCTTCCCCGAGAGCACGAGGGTCGGCACGGCGTCGTCGTCGAGGCGTGCGGTGATCGTCATGGGGCCCTCTCGATGGGTGCGGCGGATGCCTGGATGCGCTTGATCTCGCGGTACACACGCGCGGTGCTGCGACCGTCCGCGTAGGCGTGGACGCGCGCGCTCAACGCTGCCGCGGTGTCCGCGCGTCGGGCGCGTTCGGCGGGCTCCGTGAGCGTCGCACGCAGGTCGCTGGCGAGCTGACGCCACGTGCGCGCGGGGTCCGCTCCTGCGACGTCGGCATACGTTCCGTAGAACCCGCGCGAGCGCGCGTAGTCGTCGAGGTCGGAGGCGAAGAAGACCGTCGGGACGGGCACGTACGCCGCGTCGTAGGCGAGCGACGAGTAGTCCGTGATGAGGACGTCGATGCCCGGAAGGAGCGGCGTGACATCGGCGACCACGTCGCTGCCGAGCGCCCGCGTGCGAGCGCCCTGGAGGGCCGCGTAGTCCCCGGAGCCGAGGTGGTGCGAACGGATGAGGAGAAGCGCGCCCGCGGCATCGAGCGCGTCGACGAGGGCCGCGACGTCGTCGGCGCCGGGAAGGGCGGGGTCCGCGGCGCCATCGCGCCAGGTGGGCGCGTAGAGGACGATCGGCGTCTCGTCGTCGACGCCGTCGACGAGCTCCGCGAGCTGTGTGCGGGCCCGGGCGCGGCGCTCCTGCGCGGTGCCGCGCGTCAGGACATCCGTGCGGGGCTCCCCCGTCACGGGAACGCGCGTGCCGCGCAGCCCGAACGCCGACTCGAGCCTCCCGCGGACGGGCTCCGAGGCGGCCGGCAGCACGCGGATACGGCCCTGCGTGCGCCGGTACAGGGCGGACAGGAGCGCCTCTGCGGGACCGCGCAGGATGGGCAGGGGGCTCGCCGTCGTCGCCGTCGTGTCGAGGCCGATGCGCTTGAGCGGAATGCCGTGCCACAGCTGAACGATCACCCCGCCGGTCGCGGCGTATCGGTTGACGTCGCCGAACCCGTGCGTCACGACCGTGACGGCCGCGCGCGCCGTGAGCCAGAAGCCGCGGAGCGTGTCCTTGCGGGCGAAGGGGATGCCTCGCAGCCGGGCCGATTCGTCGTCGACGGCCGACCCCGTGAGCCACACCGCACGCTCTCCCGCAGCCTGCGCGTGCTCCCACAGCGCCCACGCCCCGTCGGCGAGGCCCACCGCCGAACCGAACACCCACAGATCGCGCGAGCGCGGCACGAGCGCCGTCGCGATGCGCCCGAGCGCATACAGCGGGATGCGCAGAAGCTTCCCGGCGTTGCCGGCGCCGAACGAGAAGGACGCCACCCCGCGAGCCTATCGCGGGGTGGCGTCCGAGTCGGGGATGCCTAGTCCGTCAGCGTCCCGAGCGTGACCTCCGCGGTGGCGGACTGGCCGTCACGCAGGTAGACGAGCTTCGCCGTGCTGCCGGCGGCGAGCGCGCGCACCTGGGCGGTGAGGTCCGTGGCATCCGTCACCGGGAAGCCGTTGAAGGACGTCACGACGTCGCCCTTCTTGAGCCCGGCGTTCGCGGCCGCGCCACCGGAGGTGACCCCGCTGATCAAGGCTCCGGCGGTCGTCGCGCCCTCCTGCGCGGCGGCGTTGCCAACCGTCGCGCCGAGCAGACCGTGCGTCGCCGCGCCGTCCTTGATGAGCTCGTCGGAGATGCGCTTGACGATGTCGGACGGGATCGAGAATCCGACGCCGATGGATCCGGCCTGGCCCGAGCCGCTCGACGAACCCGTCGACGCGATCGCCACGTTGATGCCGATGAGCTTTCCCTCGCCGTTCACGAGCGCGCCACCGGAGTTCCCGGGGTTGATCGCGGCATCCGTCTGCACGACGGCGATCGAGATCGAGGCGGAGCCGGACTGCTGCTGGCCCTGACCGAAGTCGAACTGGAACGGCGAGTCCTGCTCCCCCTGCTGAGGCGACTGGTCCTGCTGGTCGCCGCCCTTGGGCGCGGCCGAGGATGCGATCTGGATCGACCGGTTCAGCGCGCTGACGATGCCCGTGGTCACGGTGTTCGAAAGGCCGAGCGGCGCACCGACGGCGACCGTCTGGTCTCCGACGTTGAGCTTCGACGAATCACCGAACTCGATGGGCGTGAGGCCGCTCGCCCCCTTGAGCTTGATGACCGCGAGGTCATAGGTGGGGTCGGTGCCGACGATCGTCGCCGCGTAGACCTTGCCGTCGGAGGCGGTGACGGAGAGCTTGGCGTTCCCCGTCTCGCCGTCGAGGGTCACGACGTGCGTGTTGGTGACGACGTAGCCGTCGCTCGTGAGCACGACGCCCGAGCCCGTGCCGCCCGAGGATCCTGCGGATGCCTCGATCGTGACGACACTCGGCACCACCTTCGCGGCGATCGCGGTCGTCTGGTTGACGGAGTCGGTGTTGTTGACCGTGACGTTCTGCGGGCTCGCGACCGCGACGGTCTGGGAGGTCGGGACGAAGGAGGCCCACGCTGCGGCGCCCCCGATCCCCGCCGCACCGCCGACGAGCGCTGCGGCGACCATCATCCCGACGACCTTGCCGGCACCGCCCTTGCCCGACGTCTGGGCAGGCGGCTGCGTGGTCGACGACGAGGTGGACGGCTGGGCGGCAGCGGCCCCGCCGAAGGCCGACCCGTAGGGCGCGGTCGGCTGCGTCGCGTGTGTGGGCGAGCCGGGCTGTGCCGGGCCGGGCTGTGCCGTCCCATACTGCGCGGCGGCTTCCGCGTACGTCGGCACGCGCGGGGGGGTGTACGGCGCCTGCGCGGCATAGCCTCCGTACGGGGCCTGCCCGTGTGCGGGGGGCGTCTGTGCGGCGTACGGCTGGTGAGCCGATGCCGCACCGGGGTGCACCTGCGCGGTGTGCGCCGGAGGCGCGGACTGAGCCGGGGCGGCGGGCTGGGCCGGAGGCGCGACGGGCGGCATCTGTGCGGCGGCGTCGGCGCTGTGCGGCGGCAGCGGCGGACGCACGGACTCGTCGCTCGGCTCGGGAGTGTTCGAGGTGGGGGCGTTGTCGCTCATGATGGGTTCCTTCTTCTGCAGGACGTGTCCAGCATCGCGCGCGATTCTGTGTGTTCCGTATGGCCGCGCCTGCTTCACCCTATGCATGCCGCAAGAACGAGGGATGTACGCTGGCGCGATGCCAGACCTTCCCGGCGCCTGGCGGCGCACAGCCCAGGGCGCGGGCCTCCTCTCCCCCGACGGTGTCGCCGCTCCCACCGTGTTCGCCGAGATGACGGCGCTCGCCCACCGCACCGGCGCGATCAATCTCGGGCAGGGATTCCCCGACGAGGACGGCCCCACAGAGGTGCTCGACGCGGCGCGTGCCGCGATCTCCGCGGGCGAGAACCAGTACGCGCCCGGGCGGGGGGTCCCCACGCTTCTCGAGGCGATCAGCGCCCACCAGCACCGTTTCTACGGCGTCGCGCTCGATCCGGCACGCGAGGTGCTCGTGACCGCGGGCGCAACCGAAGCGCTCGCCGCGACGATCCTCGCCCTCATCGACTCGCCCGAGGACGAGGTCGTCGTGTTCGAGCCGTACTACGACGCATACGCCGCCTGCGTCGCACTCGCCGGCGCGCGCCTCGTCACGGTGCCGCTGCGCTTCCCCGACTTCCAGCCCGACCTCGGCGACCTCGCGCGCGCCGTCACCGATCGAACTCGTCTCATCCTCGTCAACGACCCCCACAACCCCACCGGGGCGGTGTTCTCCGCCGAGGTGCGCGCCGAGATCGTGCGGCTCGCCGAGCGTCGCGACGCCCTTATCGTCACCGACGAGGTGTACGAACACCTCGTGTTCGGCGCTCCGCACACCCCGATCGCGACGCTTCCGGGCGCGGCCGAGCGGACGCTGTCGATCTCGTCGGGCGGAAAGACGTTCTCCGCGACCGGCTGGAAGATCGGCTGGGTCACCGGTCCCGCGCCGCTCGTCGACGCCGTCCTCACCGTGAAGCAGTTCCTCACCTACGTCAACGGCACGCCCTTCCAGCACGCCATCGCCGCCGGGCTCGCGCTGCCGGATGCCTTCTTCACGGGCATCGCCGACACGCTGCGCAGCAAGCGAGATCTACTGGGCGACGGCCTGCGCGCGGCGGGCTTCGACGTGTCGGACCCCGCCGGGACGTACTTCACGGTCGCCGACGCCGCGCCGTTGCTCGCTGAGGGCGAGGATGCCGCGGACTTCTGCCGCGGCCTTCCCGAGCGCGCCGGTGTCGTCGCGATCCCCCTCACGGCCTTCGCATCCCCCGCGAATCGCTCCGAGTACACGAGCCTCGTACGGTTCGCCGCCTGCAAGCGGGTCGAGGTCATCGCCGAGGCATCCGCGCGTCTCGCGCGTCTCGCCTCCGCCGGATGAGAGCGGCGGCGCTCAGCGCGGCTCGACGCGGAAACGCCGGAGGGCGAGGGACGGATTGATGCGGCGCACCCGGTCGACGTTCGCCGCGTCGACGAACGCCACGGCCACGTCGGTCGCGGTGCCGATCCCGGCGATCTCGACCCCCTGCGGATCGACGACGATCGAGGCGCCCACCCCGAGCGGCGGCGGGTGATCGGCCCCCGCCACGTACAGGGTGTTCTCGATGGCGCGCGCCTGCAGGAGCGTGCGCCAATGGTGCTCCTTGAGCGGTCCGCGCACCCATTCCGCCGCCGTGAGGACGACGTGCGCCCCCGCGTCCGCGAGCGTTCGCGCCACCTCGGGAAACCGCAGGTCGTAACAGGTCATCAGGGCGAACCGCACGCCGCCGACCGCGAACGTCTCGGGGGCATCGAGACCCCCCGCCTCGACCCAGTCCGACTCGCGCTGCCCGAAGGCGTCGTACAGGTGGAGCTTCCGGTAGGTCGCCTGGACCCCGCCCGCATCGACCGCGACGACGGTGTTGCGCACGCGCTCCCCGTCGCCGCTCTCGAGCAGGCCCGCGACGATCACGACGCCGTGGCGTTCGGCGATCGCGCGAAGGGCCGTCGTGAAAGGACCGTCGACGTTCTGGGCGTGCTCGAGAAGCGACGCGTCGAACGGATCGATGAAGTAGCTCGCGTACTCCGGGAACAGCACGACCTCCGCGCCGCGGCGCGCCGCGGTCCCGGTGAGCTCCGCGATCGCCTCGAGGTTCGCCGCCTCGTCGGCGGTCGGGGCGAACTGGGCGACGGCGACCCCGATCGGGCGGCCCGTGGCATCCGTCATCGTGTCATCCCCTGTCTGCGCAGGGCCAGCGGGAAGACGAGCCACATCGCGATCACGGCCGCCGCGGCGACCGCCCCGGCTGTCCAGGCCGCCGCCGCACCGAGCACGATGTCGAAGACGAAGGCGAGCACGCCGACGAGCAGGAGCGAGACGGTGACGAGAGCCGTCACGAGCGCGGCGTGCCCGTAGGCGACGACGACGCGCTTCTCGCGGCGGCCGAAGACCATGCGATGCAGTGCGACGGGTGCGAGCGCGACGATGGCGCTGAGCCCCGCGAGCACGACGAGCGTGAGGTAGAAGACGCGCTGCGCGTAGCCGAGATCGCCGAACGCGGGTTGGAACGCGAGCGCCAGCAGGAACCCCGTGAGGATCTGCGTCCCCGTCTGAAGCACTCGCAGTTCCTGCAGCGCCTCGGTCCAGTTGCGGTCTGCGCGCTCGTTCGGCGTCTCGTCGCGCCCGTCCGCACGGTCATCGCCCTCGCGCAGATCACGCCGCGACGGCGGCCCGGAGCGGGCAGGCGGCGCGGCTTCGGTCATGCGCTCATCCTGCCTCTCGCATCCGGATGCCTGCAAACGGGCACCCGCACCCGCGAACCCGTGCTAGGCTATCTTCTTGTGCCGCGGGGTGGAGCAGCTCGGTAGCTCGCTGGGCTCATAACCCAGAGGTCGCAGGTTCAAATCCTGTCCCCGCAACAAGAGAAAGCCCCTCTGACCAGGAGATATTCGGTCAGAGGGGCTTTCGCTATCTCGACCTTGGGATCACTACCTGACCTTGCGTAATTTCGTCGCTCAGATCATCTCCCCAGAAGGAGCGCGCTTCTCAACGAGACGCTCGCAGCGGACACCGCGCCGCAACTCCGGTATACATCCGCCTTGATATTCCAGGGGTTTCTGCGTGCAGAGTCAACGCTGACCCCTGAGAGCAAGGAGCGAGACATGGCAACCTCCACCAAGACACGTCCGCCGAAGACATCGACTCCCACAGGCTCGACCGTCGTCACGTCAGTGCGTCCAGGTCGCGTCACCTGCGAAAGCGCCGCCCAGTATCTCGGTGTCGCCGTGCAGACTCTTGCGAACTGGCGATCGCTCGGGATGGGTCCCCGCTACATGCGCGACGGGAAGGTTCATTCGCGTGTTTACTACCGACTGAGCGACCTCGACGACTGGCTCGACGCTCAGTTCGACGCGCACACTGGCTGAGCACGGCTGAACGAGGCGCCTTCCGGCACGGATAGGAATCATCTCGATGCCGCGGGCGTCGACGTCGTGTCCGGTCCCAGCCGAACAGAAGACCCCGTAACCGGCCGGGGTCACGGGGTCTTCACGCGCTTCGACGATATCGAAGCGCGGCGCGGCGTCGCCACGCTACGGGGTCTACTGACTTCAGTCTATGGAGAAATCGCGCGCGCACTGCTGATGTGCGGTACCCGAAAGTCGGCTTCGCTTCCGTAGTCGTCGTAGCGCCCCATCCGTGCAGGCTCACTTCGACGGCGCCAAAGTACACGCTGCTCAGAAGCAAGTCACGTAGCCTCAGCCCATGAAAGAGAGGGTCATCGGCGGGCTCTTGCTCGCGTCTTCGGGTGTGGCGGCGGCCGCTCTGAGCGCTGCATACATCAAAGACGACGCAGCGCTAGGCGTCGTGGGAGTCCTGAGCAACCTGGTCTGAGCGCTCGGCTCGATTCCGCTGTTCTTGTCGGCACATCATCGCGACGATCGTGGCGATGATGTGCGACGACCGAGAATCTCGACACCAGCCCGCAACGACGATGGGAAGTGACCACGCTCCCCTACCCTGAAGCCATGGCTCAAGGTTTCCTCCCTCGGATCGGCGCTCACGGCTCGGCGCAGAGACTTCCCGGGCGAGGCAAGACGTTCGTGAGGATCTCGATGGTCGACGAGAACGGCTTCACATACGAGTACCAGCCGTTCGAGGTGGAGATGGCTGTCGCCAAGGAATCCATCGCCGGTCTGCACATGCACAGCGACCTGACCGCGACGCAGGGCGCTGCGTCGAAAATGCAAGCCAAGAAGCCCCGCCGGCGCAGCGCCTGAGCAAGAACAGATCCGCTGCGCCTTGAGCGCTGCGACACCTCAGCGCATCGGATCTCTGCGTATCGGCACCGTGTGACTCCAGTCCTCGGGCGTCTGCGTCCCTTGGCGAAAGCCGTGACGGTAGTACCAGCACGCCAGGCGCAGCGCGTCCTCGTCGGTCGCAGTGAACCCTGGAACGAACACGGCGAGAATCGGCAAGCCGCGACGATCGGCATAGGCGCAGAGCTCCTGAAGCGCCGCGGTTCCCATACCGGAGCCCCTGTGCCGCGAGATGATGTCGTGCAGATACACGTGCGGGAATCGATCGTACGAGTCTCCGTCCCTCTCGGTCACCGAGAGCTTGAGCAGCTCCGTTGATCGATCGAGGTCCGCGATCGACACGTGTGGGTCTCGTGCATGCAGTGGCAGGAAATCATGCAGGACACGGTGCTCGAGCTCAAGTTCGCGCACGAGACGCTCAGCATCTCGCAGCAGCTCAGCCGCGCGACCACGAACAGCGTACGCGCGGATCATCGGCAGAGACCTAGCGAGGTCCTGTGCGCGACGATCATGAATCCCCCACAGCACATGTTCGAGCGTGAGCGGTCGCACGCGGCCTGCCTCCGAGAGCAAGCCCCACGTCTCGCCCGCACCGGCGGCCGAGGCTGTCAGTTCTTGAGACCGAAGACGGATCTTGCTCTCCGTGGGGGTGCAGGCTGCGCGAGCTTGCTTGAGAACACGCCCCTCTCGTGCTCGCCGGAGTGGATGAGCCCACGACGCCGTAGTGATGTTGAGATAGCGACGTGCGTCTCGGTGTTCATTGACAGCCTTGAAGAGCGCATCGGCGGATCGCATCCGCCTGACACGCAAGTCCGCAGCTTCTTCGCTCTCAGCGATAGGCATGTCCGAAGGCTATCGACCAGAGCCCGTCGACGTCGCTCTGACTACGGCGCCTGCGACTGCACAATGAGGAAGCTTCTCGTCGAGGCCAGCGCCACTCGGGCGATCGGCTGACCCGTGTCGATCGACACGACAAACACGGTTGCACATCAGCCCGCACGTGACTGATCCCGACCATCTCGTCCTTCGCGACCGGGCGCGTTGCCGTTGCGGCTCTACTCCGTTGACTCGGATTGCGAGTTGTCAACAAGGCGACCGTACTTGCGTTCCTGCTCAAGTTGCGTATTATAGCCGACCACAACGAACTCGCCAACCACCGTTGTCCCATCCACCGCGTACACCGGAATGTGCTTGTCCTCGGCCCCCTCGGCTTTCTGCCAACGATCAGCGTCCTGCGGCGATGTGAAAGATCGCATTGCGGTTGTTCCGTTTGCCTCGTCCAGGTCGGCCTTCCGCACGAACCCCTCTACCCCGTTTTCTGCGATGACTGAGATCAGATCAGGTTCGTTCTCGGGGGTGTTGGCCTGACCCGCAGACCCGTACGTCTCCCCCGCAGCGTTCACCGCATACACGGGTTCGGGTAGGGGTTCGGGCGCCGACGAAGTCCCAGCGCCTGTCGTAGCTGCGATCACATTTCCGGCTGTCAAACCAACCAGAGCCGCCGCCGCTCCTGCGACAACAACCCCCACGAGTGAAAGCCGACCACGCCGTGTCATCATCTTCATCATGGTCCGCCTTCACTAGGAGTTGTAGCTCGGAGTCTTGTAGGTGTAATACGCGTTGTACCCGTTCCCGTTCCACGACAGCGACACGCCCCATGCCCACCAAGAATTCTTCGTGGTTCGAGTGCATGACCATGCGCTGGCCCAGGAAGTACTGAATACGTTCGAGCCTTCACAGCTCATCGGCCCGCCAGGTGCGTAGCCCGAGAACAAGCGTCCCCGTGCACCAACGTTGCCGTATCGCGCCTGTGTATTGGCGTGCGCGAAGCTCGTTTGCACGTCGATACCGGCGAGGTTCTCGTGATAGCCGAACGTTGCCCATGACGTGATATAGCTTCCAACAGCACTTGAGGCCTGCGGGACGGCGCCGACGATCAAACCCGCCGAGAACATTGAGATTACGACCCGCATGAGCAATAGGCTCGTTTTGCGAGTTGGAGTTGTCGCCGCCGTCATTGACACTCCCTTATCAGTGGGACCCCATCGTCCCCTTGCCGCCCAAGGTAGACCCCTGTGACCTGATCTGTAAAGCATGCAGTCGACGGCCAAGCTCTGTGTAGCGCAACTCACGCGCCCCAGTGCAGGATGGCCTAAACCCGGCTGTCGCGGTCTGTGCGCCCCGAGCACTGCCGGTTACGGTATCAACCGTCGTAGCTCGCGAGGCGCGACCCGCAGCACAAGTGGTCGAATACCTCGGTTGAGGAGCGCAGATTCATCGTCGGCACGTGATCACGACATTCGCCACGACTCGGCGCACAACGCGTGACCACGAGCGCGGCCATCCATCCGGCGCACGGTCCCAAAGTCGCCCAACGGCGGGTAGACGTCACCGACTACCAGGACGAGCGACACGATTCCCGGTCGGCATTCCCGGACCTCTATGACCTACCGCGTGCGGAGCGCGACATCTGCACCCCATCGTATTGCGACGGAATACGTCTGGGATCTACGCGTCAGTGTTGCCCGCAGAAGGCCCGCGGAGCAGACGGTACAGCGCGACTCCGGCCCACCCGCCTGCGAGCCCGACCAAGACCCACGCTGCCTGAATCAATGTCGTGGACCAGACGTACGCACCACTGTCGTAGAACATGACCTGGAAGAAGTCTCCCGGCGCGAGCGACGTGGCGTTCTCATACGAACGGCCCTCCTTCGCGGACTCGCCGTCCACGCCCCACAGCTGAAGACCTCCACCCACGTACGTCTCGGCCCTGAGGGTCTGCGAACGGGCATCGCTGGGAATCTCTGTCGTGTCGGTCTGGCTTGTGATCGGAATGACCAGCGACGCGATGAACACGCTCCCGCGTCCGAACCGAGTCGTCTCGTAGGCAGCGTCTCCAACGTCCACGCTTGCGCCGATCTCGATATGCCTGAACTGCTCGATCGGCGGGATCTCGCAGATCATCCGAGTGCGCCAGCCGTCGAGAGTGTCGACGATAGGGGCGACGGAACCCTTGGTTCCGTCTTCGAGTGTCCATCGCGCGCACCAGTCGCTGCCCCCAAGATCCACGGACAGGTCTCGCAGCGGAACGAGCGGAATGCTCGCGGCACTGTTGGCTGCCTCTTGGGGCAGCTCGAACGAGACCCGCGCGCCGTTTGGCAGCGAACCCGGTCCGAGACTCGGACTGCCGCCTAGGCTGTACGGTGCGCTGAACACATCCGCTGGAGAAGTGAGCGCGATGGCGGCGGCGACTCCAGCGTCCGAGACAATCAGCCGTGAGGTCCACCTCGCATCCTGCTCGAGAGCCTCCAGTTCTGCCTCGTCTGCAGCCGTGACGAAGACGCCCATGGGCAGGGCCTTCGTGTCTTCGACAAACGACAGCGGCTGCTCAGCGCTCACCCAATGGGCGGCGGCTACTGAAGTGATTCGCCCTGAGTTTCGGTCCATCCCTTCCTTTTGGAGTGTCATCTCGCAGGACATCGGTGACAGTTCCGCATCAGGACATCGGTGACGGTTCCGGGGGTCGTGGTGGTGACACTTCGGCCGGTCGGATTGGTGTGTGACCGCGTCTCAGCCTGTTGATCCTCGTGTCCGCCTCGCTATCACGCAGTGGCCCGTTGCTGCCCCGCGCGGGGCGGTGAGCACGTTCTGCGTCGAGCACAGGATCTCCCGCAAGACGTTCTACGCGATCCGCAAGCGCGTCGTCGAGGAAGGGCCGGCGGCGGCGCTTGAGCCGAAGTCGCGTCGCCCGAAGTCGAGCCCGTCGAAGCTGAGCGACGAGGTCAAGGGAGAGGCGATCGGTGTGCGGGCCGCGTTGGAGCAGTCCGGGCTGGATCACGGCCCGATCAGCGTGCACGACAAGATGCGGTCTGGGCATGGACCCTGTGCCAGCAACGGCGTCGCTGGCACGCATCTTCCGGGAAGCCGGCGTCGCGGACGCCGAGCCGAAGAAGAGGCCACGCGCCGCGTACCGCCGTTTCGTCTACCCGGCGCCGAACGCGTGTTGGCAGTTGGACGCGACCGAGTACGTCCTCACCGGTGGCCGCAAATGTGTGATCTTCCAGCTCATTGACGACCACTCCCGCCTCGCCGTCGCATCTCACGTCGCCGCCGGAGAGACCTCGGACGCCGCCGTCCATGTCGTCGCGAAAGGCATCGCCGCGCACGGCGTCCCGCAACGCCTGCTCACCGATAACGGTGTCGCGTTGAACCCGTCACGGCGCGGGATCGTCGGGCAGCTCGTCGACTACGTCACCCGGCTCGGTGTGAAGCCGATCACAGGGAAGCCGTACAAGCCGACCACGCAGGGCAAGAACGAACGCTTCCACCAGCCCCTGTTCCGCTACCTCGACAAACAACCGATAGCGTCGACGCTCGAGCAGCTGCAGGCGCAGGTCGACGAGTTCGACCGGATCTACAACACCGAACGCTCACATCAGGGACTGCCCGGCCATGTCACCCCGCAGCGGGCCTGGGACATGACGTCGGTGGCCGAGCCACCCCGACCGCTCGTTCCTGCCTATCCGTCTCCTTCGCCTGTCGCGGCTGCGGGCGCGCTGCTGCCAGAGAATACACGCCGCGTCACCGTCAGCGGCGGGATCAAGGTCAAAGGCATCAAGTTCCAGATCGGCAGCCACCTCGCCGGAACACTCATCACCATCGTCCGAGACGACAAGACGATCGCGTTCTACGACGTCGCTACCGGCGAACTCCTCATCGAACATCCCTGGCCCGAGCCCGGCGTCCGCTACGTCAGCAACGGCAGGCCACGCGGCCCCCGGAAAACCCCGTGAACTCAACCGTCGCCGATGTCCTGACACATCGAGTGTCACCGATCTCCTGATCCACGTTCGTCACCGATGTCCTGAGACATCACATCCCAAGACGCCCGATAGGAACGAAACTCAGGGCGAATCAATCCGCCTCGTCGGCGCCGTTCTCGCCGAGCAGACCGACGAATGGGCCGAAGGCCGCCGCTACCTCGGCCTCGACATCCTCGCCAAGTCCCGCCTCACCCTCATCCCCGACACCGGAAGCGAGGTGGGCACCGACATCGTCCTCGAACTCAGCGCCTAACCCCTCAACAATTCGAAGGAACCCGAGCTACACCACATCCCGGGACTTGACCAAGGCATCCGGGGCCTTCGGCATTCGCAGGCGAGAATCATCCGCGCAGGGCATCGCGTCGGATCGACTGCGGCGGGCGCCCCGACACCGGCCGAAGTGCGGGCGGCGAACCCCCGCATTCGCGATCGCCGGTTTCAGGTCGCTGCGATCCTGCCCCCATCTCCCGCCGCATGTGCACGCCCCCGGAGAGTTGTCGCCGAAGGCGGCGCCTTCCGCCGCCGTCGGAGAGCAGATCGCCATCCGCCGCATCCGATACCTAGGGGAATCTCGCGCCGCGCGCAAGCCGTGGACGCCCCTCTGTCCTGCGGCTAGGATCGAGGAATATTGCTAGTCTGTCTAGTAAAAACCTCGAGCGGAAGGAAGGCGATCATGACCGACGACGCGGGCACGGACCTGGTCGTGCTGCTCGATGAGAGCGGTGAGCCCGTCGGAACGGCGCCGAAGTCGACCGTCCACACCCGCAACACCCCCCTTCACCTCGCGTTCTCCTGTCACGTCCTCTCGCCGACAGGACAGGTGCTGGTCACGCGCCGCGCACTCCACAAGCCCACGTGGCCGGGCGTGTGGACGAACTCCTTCTGCGGGCATCCTCGGCCCGGCGAACCGATGGTCGACGCTGTTCATCGGCGTGCCGAGACGGAACTCGGTCTTCGGATCGATGATGTCCGACTTGTGCTGGGCGACTTCCGCTACCGCGCCGTCGATGCGAGCGGGATCGTCGAGAACGAACACTGCCCGGTGTTCACGGCGCGCGCCGCCGGGGACCCGCACCCGAACCCCGACGAAGTCGTCGAGTTCCGCTGGGTCGATGCGCACGACCTGGGCGCGTCACTGCGCGCGACACCGTGGGCGTTCAGCCCGTGGCTCGTGCTGCAGGCCGAGCACCTCTATGGGCTCGCTCCCCTCATGACCGGGGCGCCGGCATGATCGCCCTCGACGACACCGATCAGCGCGGCGTCGACAGCGCCATCGACGCCGCGTTGGAACGCCTGGTCCGCCGCGGCGGGGCTCTCGGCGGCGGCAGCGCGCACCTCACCCAGGCCGCGGCGGCCGCAGCCTCCGGCGGAAAAAGACTGCGCCCTCGGCTCGTCGTCGCCTCGTACCGCTCCTTCTCCGCACCCGCCCACGAGGCGGTTCCCGACGAGGACGTCTGGCAGGTCGCCGCCGCGTTCGAACTGCTCCACGCCGCCTTCGTCGTGCACGATGACCTCATCGACGGCGACGTCGAACGGCGCGGAGTGCCGAACGTCGCCGGACGCTTCCAGGATCGTGCGCGCCGTCACGATGCCACCTCCGACGACACGGCCGCTGTCGGCAGAGCGGCGGGGCTCCTCGCCGGAGACCTCCTGCTGTTCGACGCGACGCGTCTGGTCGCCTCGATCGGTGCGGACGCCCGCGTGCGCACCGATCTGATGGATGTCCTCGACGAGGCGATCCTCGTCTCCGCCGCCGGCGAACTCGCCGACGTCGAGAACGCCGCCTACCGGGTCGTTCCCGACACGGATGCCCTGCTGCGCGCCGCACACGACAAGACCTCCGCCTACTCCTTCGAAGCCCCGCTCGTCGCGGGTGCGATCCTCGCGGGCGCTCCCCGCGGCGCGCAGCGTGCGCTCGCGGACACCGCCGCCGACCTCGGTCTCGCCTTCCAGCTCGTCGACGATCTCATCGGCACGTTCGGCACGCGGGTGCAGGCAGGTCGCGCCCCGGGTGCGGACCTGCGCGAAGCGAAGCGGACTCCCCTCATCGGCATCGCGCGGGACACCGACGCCTGGCCCGAGGTGCGCACCGCCCTCGCCCTCGCCCACACCGGCCCTGTGGCGGTACGCCACGCCCAGCGCGTGCTCGAAGCCAGCGGCGCGCGGCACGACGTCGTCGCACTCGTCGGCGCCGCTCTCCAGCGTGCGCGCGCGAACGCCTCCCATCCGCAGCTTCCCGCGCCGACCGTGTCGCTGCTGGCCCGCATCGCCGATGCGGTGGAGGGTCGGGTGCCATGACCGCACCGACGCTCTACGACCGGTGCGCCCAGGATGCCGCGGGCGCCGTCATCGCCGCGTACTCGACGTCCTTCTCCCTCGCGTGCCGTCTTCTCGGACCGCGGGTGCGCACCGGCATCCGCAGCGTGTACGCCCTCGTGCGGATCGCCGACGAGATCGTCGACGGCGCCGCGGAGAGCGCGGGCCTGCCCGCACCGACCCAGCGTCTCCTCCTCGACGCGTTCGAAGCGGAGACGCTCGCCGCCGTCGCCCGCGGCTTCAGCACCGACCTCATCGTCCATGCGTTCGCCTTGGCGGCTCGCGAGTGCGGCATCGGCACGGACCTCATCCGCCCCTTCTTCGCCTCGATGCGCACCGACCTCACCCGCATGCAGCACGACGCGTCGTCCCACGACGCGTACGTGTACGGCTCCGCGGAGGTCGTGGGTCTCATGTGCCTGCAGGTCTTCGTGAACGCCGGCAGGGAGGCACACACGCCACCTGCCGCCGAACTCACCGACGGGGCGCGCCGGCTCGGCTCGGCGTTCCAAGACGTCAACTTCCTGCGCGACCTCGCCGACGACCGCGACCGCCTCGGGCGCGACTACCTCGGCATCGACGGCGCGGGCGTCGACCGCGCGGCCGTCCTGGACCGCATCGATCGCGACCTGGATGCCGCCGCTGCGGCGATCCCGCTGCTGCCTGCGGACTGTCGACGGGCGGTCACGACGGCGCACGGACTGTTCGCGGAGCTCGCCCGGCGCCTGCGTGATGACACGACGGAGGGCCGCGTCTCGGTGCCGACCTCGGTGAAGGCGACGATCGCGGCGAAAGCGATCGCGGGTCGGCCTCCGAGGCGGGTCGTCGCGTGAGCGGTACGGCCGCGGTGGTCGGCGGAGGAATCTCCGGCCTCGCGACGGCGGCGCTGCTCGCACGGGAGGGCTGGGATGTCTCACTGTGGGAGGCGCGCGATGAACTGGGCGGCCGGGCGGGCTCATGGGAGCAGGACGGCTTCCGGTTCGACACGGGGCCCAGCTGGTACCTCATGCCGGAGGTGTTCGACCACTTCTTCCGTCTGCTGGGAACCACCGCACAGCGCGAGCTCGACCTCGTGCCGCTCACTCCGGCCTATCGGGTGTACGGCGAGCCGGATGCCGCCGGGGCGAGCCCGGTCGTCGATGTCGTCTCGGGCCGCGGCGCAGCGCGCGCCCTCTTCGAGGATCGCGAACCGGGCGCCGGAGCACGCCTGGACGCCTATCTCGACTCCGCTCGGGAGGCCTACGACCTCGCCGTCGACCGGTTCCTCTACGACACGTACGCGACGGGGGAAAGCCTCCGCGACCCCGCGCTCCTGCGCCGCCTCCCCACGCTCGCGCCCCTCCTCGCCCGCTCACTGGAGAAGCATGTCGCCGCGCGGTTCGAGGACCCGCTGCTGCGGCAGATCCTCGGCTACCCGGCCGTGTTCCTCGGTGCGTCGCCCGACACGGCGCCCGCGCTGTACCACCTGATGAGCCACCTCGACCTCGACGAGGGCGTCCTCTACCCCCGAGGCGGGTTCACGGAGGTGATCGCGGCGATCGCGCGGCTGGCCGAGGGTGCGGGCGTGCACCTGCACACGAACACCCCGGTGGACCGCATCATCGTCGAGTCCGGTCGGGCGCGCGGCATCCGTCTCGCCGACGGCACCGAGCACCGCACCGACCTCGTCGTCTCGACCGCCGATCTCCACCACACCGAGACGCATCTGCTCGGTGAGACCGACCGCAGCTACTCCGAGCGGTGGTGGCGGCGACGGAACCCCGGCCCGGGAGCCCTCCTGCTTCTCCTGGGCGTCGATGGCGAGCTCCCGCAGCTCGCCCACCACACGCTCCTGTTCGCGAAGGACTGGGAGCGCAACTTCGCGGATGTGTTCGGCCCCGCAGGGCGGATCCCGGATCCCGCCTCCATCTACATCTGCCGCCCCTCGGCGACCGACGACGCGGTGGCGCCGGTCGGAGCGGAGAACCTCTTCGTGCTCGTGCCGATGCCCGCCGATCCGGGGCTCGGGCACGGCGGCATCGACCGCGCCGGCGACACTCTGATCGAAGAGGCCGCGGACCGCGTCATCGCCCAGATCGCGCAGTGGGCGCAGATCCCGGATCTCGCGAGCCGCATCCGCGTGCGACGCACGATCGCCCCCGCCGATTTCGAAGCCGATCTCGGCGCGTGGCGCGGGGGCGCGCTCGGCCTCGCGCACACGCTCCGCCAGAGCGCCCTGTTCCGCCCCCGGAACGCCTCCCGCCGTGTGGAGTCCCTCCTGTACGCGGGCACGTCCGTCCTCCCCGGCATCGGATTGCCGATGTGTCTCATCTCAGCCGAACTCGTGGTGAAGCGTGTGCGTGGACGCAGTGGCGCCGCTCGCCTCCCCGAGCCCGCACCGATCGGGCACTGACAGTGCCCGGACTCTACCTGCTGCTGCTACTCGTCTCGTTCGCCGGCATGATCGTCCTCGACGCGCGGCATCGCCTGGCCCTCTGGGCAGCGCCCGTACCCGCGGGTCTCGCTGTCGTCATCGGCACGGTCTTCTTCCTCGCGTGGGATGCCGCGGGGATCGCGACGGGAGTATTCGTGCGGGGCGACTCGCCACTGCTTCTCGGGATCGACCTGGCCCCGCACCTCCCGCTGGAGGAACCGGTCTTCCTCGTCTTCCTGTGTCATCTGGCGCTCGTCGTGCACGCCGCGGCGCTTCGCCTGCGCGCGCGACGGCGCACCGCACGCGAGGACGGCACCGCATGACCTACGCGCTCATCGTGCTCCCGTTCCTCGTCGTCGCCGTCATCGTGACCCTCGCCTCGGCCGTCCGTCCGCGCTTCGGCGAACGCCTGCGCGCATCGACACTCACGGCGATCGTGCTCGTCATCCTCACCGCGGTCTTCGACAACCTCATGATCGCCGCCGACCTGTTCACCTATCCCGCGCACCTCATCAGCGGCATCCGCGTCGGCCTCGCGCCGATCGAGGACTTCGCGTATCCGTTGGCCGCCGCCTTCATGGTCCCGGCCGTCCGGTCGCTGCTCAGCCCTCGGGCTGCGGACGCGACAGACCCGGAGCCGGAGTCGTGATCCGGCAGCTGCTGGTCTCCTCGCGCCCGGTGAGCTGGGTCAACACGGCGTACCCGTTCGCGGCCGCGTACCTCTTGACGACGCGCGAGATCGACCCGACGCTCGTCGTGGGCACGCTCTTCTTCCTCGTGCCGTACAACCTCGCCATGTACGGGATCAACGACGTCTTCGACTACGCGTCAGACCTCCGGAACCCGCGCAAAGGCGGCGCACACGGCGCCGTGCTCGACCCGCGGCTGCACCGCGCGACACTCTGGGCCGCGGCGCTCGCCTGCGCACCGTTCATCGTGCTCCTGATCATCGCGGGATCACCCGTGTCGTGGCTCGTTCTCGCGCTGAGTCTCTTCTTCGTGGTCGCGTATTCGGCGCCGCCGCTGCGCCTGAAGGAGCGACCCTTCGCCGATTCGATCACGAGCAGCATCCACTTCGTCTCCCCGGCGGTCTACGGCCTGGTGCTCGCGGGAGCGGAACTCACACTGCCGCTGGCAGCGATCCTGCTGGCGTTCTTCCTCTGGGGAGTCGCCTCTCACGCCTTCGGCGCGGTGCAGGACGTCGCAGCCGATCGGGCGGCGGGGATCTCGTCGATCGCGACGGCCTTCGGTCCGGCTCGCACCGTCCGGCTGGCGCTCATCGCCTATGCACTCGCCGGGGTCGCGATGCTCGCGACCTCGTGGCCGGGCCCACTCGCCGCCCTCCTCGCACTGCCCTACCTCGCCACGGTCTGGCCGTATCGCACGGTGACGGATGCCACGGCCGACCGCGCCACGCGCGGCTGGGACCGCTTCCTCTGGATCAACCAGGGCACCGGCTTCGCGGTGACGCTCCTGCTGATCTGGTGGTGGGGGGGGGCCCCGGGGGGGCCCCCCCCCCCCGGGGGGGGCCGGGGCGGGGGGCGGGGGG
>JASCPG010000048.1 GCA_029960085.1 Microbacteriaceae bacterium PS02067
CGCGGCTGCCGCCGCACCGGCCGCCGACGCTCCCGCAGAAACGCCCGTCGAGGCGCCCGCCGAGAACGGCGACGCCGCACCGGCGACCGAGCCGGCGGCCGAAGGCGACGAGGCCGCGCCCGCGGAGGCGTCCGAGAACGCCGCCGACGCGCCGGCCGAGAACGCCACCGACGCGCCCGCAGACGGTGCTGCCGAGGCCTCCGCCGACGGCGAGACCCCGAGCCGTGGACGTTCGCGCAGCCGCTCGCGCAGCCGCAACCGCAACAAGCCCGAGGGCGCCCAGAACGGGCAGCAGAACGCCGGCCAGAACGGTCAGCAGGCCGCCCAGAACGCTCCCGCCGCGGCATCCGCCGACAGCGACTCCGACGAGCAGGGGCAGGGCGCGGGCCGCGGCCGCCAGCGCAACAAGCGCCGCACGCAGGGGCAGACCGGCGACGAGTTCGAGACCGAGATCGGCGAGGACGACGTCCTCATCCCGATCGCCGGCATCCTCGACGTGCTCGACAACTACGCGTTCGTCCGCACGACGGGCTACCTCCCCGGCGCGAGCGACGTGTACGTCTCGCTCGGCCAGGTCAAGAAGTACAACCTGCGCAAGGGTGACGCCGTCGTCGGCGCGATCAAGCAGCCGCGCGAGGGCGAGCAGTCGAGCCGCCAGAAGTACAACGCGCTCGTCAAGGTCGATGCGATCAACGGCCTCTCGGTCGACGACGCCGCAAACCGCGTCGAGTTCGGCAAGCTGACCCCGCTCTACCCACAGGAGCGCCTGCGCCTCGAGACGGCGCCGGAGAAGCTCACGCAGCGCATCATCGACCTCGTCGCCCCGATCGGCAAGGGTCAGCGCGGCCTCATCGTCGCGCCGCCCAAGGCCGGAAAGACGATCGTGCTGCAGCAGATCGCGAACGCGATCGCGCAGAACAACCCCGAGGTCCACCTCATGGTCGTGCTCGTCGACGAGCGCCCCGAGGAGGTCACCGACATGCAGCGCACCGTCAAGGGCGAAGTCATCGCGTCGACCTTCGACCGCCCCGCCGAAGACCACACGACCGTCGCCGAGCTCGCCATCGAGCGCGCGAAGCGCCTCGTGGAGCTCGGTCGCGACGTCGTCGTCCTGCTCGACTCGATCACGCGTCTCGGCCGTGCGTACAACATCTCGGCGCCGACGAGCGGTCGCGTGCTCTCCGGTGGTGTGGATGCCTCGGCGCTCTACCCGCCCAAGCGCTTCTTCGGCGCGGCGCGCAACATCGAGAACGGCGGATCGCTCACGATCCTCGCCACCGCGCTCGTGGAGACCGGCTCCAAGATGGACGAGGTCATCTTCGAGGAGTTCAAGGGCACCGGCAACAGCGAGCTGCGCCTGTCGCGCCAGCTCGCCGACAAGCGCATCTTCCCGGCGGTCGACGTCAACGCGTCGTCCACGCGCCGCGAGGAGATGCTGCTGAGCCCCGACGAGGTGAAGATCACCTGGAAGCTGCGTCGCGCCCTCGCCGGCCTCGACACGCAGCAGGCCCTCGAGGTCGTCCTCGGCAAGCTCAAGGAGACCTCCTCGAACGTGGAGTTCCTCGTGCAGATGCAGAAGTCGATCCCGACCCCTGCCGGTGGCAGCAGCCACGGTCACGAGAACAACATCCGCTGAGCGCGTCGGGACTGATCGTGTTCGAGTCGGTCGCCGGCCTCATCCAGGAGCACAAGGCGGTCCAGGAGGAGCTCTCCGACCCCGCCGTGCACGCCGATGCGGCGCGCGCCAAGCGTGTCAACCGGCGCTACGCCGAGCTGTCGAAGATCGTGGCCGCGCACGACGCGTGGCGTGCGGCGTCGGACGACCTCGAGGCCGCGCGGGAGCTGGCCGGTGAGGACGACGCCTTCGCGGCGGAGGTCCCGGTGCTCGAAGAGCAGGTCGCCGCAGCGCAGGAGAAGCTGCGGCGCCTGCTCATCCCGCGCGACCCCGACGACGCGCGCGATGTGATCATGGAGATCAAGGCGGGGGAGGGCGGCGCCGAGTCGGCCCTGTTCGCCGCGGACCTCCTCCGTATGTATGCGCAGTACGCGGCATCCATGGGCTGGAAGACCGAGCTCCTCGAGCGCAACGAGAGCGACCTGGGCGGCTACAAGGACGTCCAGATGGCGATCAAGGGCTCGTCGACCGACCCCGCGCAGGGTGTGTGGGCGCACCTGAAGTACGAGGGCGGGGTGCACCGCGTCCAGCGCGTGCCCGCGACCGAGTCGCAGGGGCGCATCCACACCTCCACCACCGGCGTGCTCGTGTTCCCCGAGGTCGACGAACCCGAAGAGGTGCAGATCGACCCGAACGATCTGCGCATCGACGTCTATCGCTCGTCGGGTCCGGGCGGGCAGTCCGTCAACACGACGGATTCGGCCGTGCGCATCACGCACCTCCCGACCGGCATTGTCGTGTCGATGCAGAACGAGAAGTCGCAGCTGCAGAACCGGGAGGCGGGCATGCGCGTCCTGCGTGCGCGCCTCCTCGCCAAGCAGCAGGAGGAGTTGGATGCCGCGGCATCCGACGCCCGTCGCTCGCAGATCCGCGGGATGGACCGCTCGGAGCGGATCCGCACCTACAACTTCCCCGAGAACCGCATCGCGGACCACCGCACCGGCTACAAGGCCTACAACCTCGACCAGGTGATGGACGGCGCACTCGCGCCGATCGTCGAGTCGGCGATCATCGCCGACGAAGAGGCGCGGCTCGCGGCCCTCGCGGCCGAGTGACGGCCAGGAGCCTCATAGCGGTCCCGGGCCTCATCGCGGTCGCATGTCTCAGCGCGGCTGCCCCAGACGGCAACGGCCCCATGACGTACGCGCGCCGGTCCGGCCGTGGCGTGGGTCGGCGCGATACTCTCGCCCCATGATCAACTTCGTGCTGCGCGCCGTCATCTTCGTGATCTCGGCGGCCGTGGGACTCATCGTCGCCGACCTCGTGCTGCCCGGTTTCCACATCGAGTGGTCCAACTGGTGGGGCTTCGTGCTGGCCGTCGTGATCTTCGCGGTACTGCAGTCGGTGCTGACCCCCTGGGCGGCCACCGTCGCGCGCCGCAACGCACCCGCCCTCCTCGGAGGCATCGGGATCGTGTCGACGTTCGTCGCCCTCGTGATCGTGGTCCTCATCCCCGGCGCAGGTCTCACGATCGGCGCGCCGTGGTGGACGTGGATCGTCGCTCCCATGGTGGTGTGGATCGTGACGGCCCTCGCGACGTGGTTCCTCCCCGCCCTGTTCATCAAGAAGAAGGTCGAAGAGCGCCGGCAGGGCTGAACCGGGACGCCTCCGGTGCGCGCTCGCGTCGGGGGTCAGATGTGGTACTCGGGCGCCGTCAGCACCCCGCGGGTGTCTTCTCCCGAGCGGCGTGGGCGGGCCTTCGCAGGCACTCCGACGAGCACGGAGTTCTCCGGGGCGTCCTGCGTCACGACGGCGTTGGCGCCGACGGCGGAGCCTGCGCCGATCAGGATCGGTCCGAGGATCTTCGCTCCTGCGCCCACCGCGACGCCGTCGCCGATCGTGGGGTGACGCTTGCCGGAATCGCGCGTGCGTCCGCCGAGCGTGACACCGTGGTAGAGCATCACGTCGTCGCCGATCTCGGCGGTCTCGCCGATCACGACACCCATGCCGTGGTCGATGAAGAAGCGCCGACCGATCGTCGCGCCGGGATGGATCTCGATGCCGGAGGTCCACCGCGTGAGCTGAGACAGTGCGCGTGCGGGAAAGCGCAGGCCCCGCGTCCACAGCGCGTGGGCGAGGCGGTGCGACCAGATCGCATGGAGCCCCGAGTAGAGGATCGCGACCTCCAGGGAGCTACGCGCGGCGGGGTCTCGCAGCTTCGCTGCCGCGATGTCCTCGCGCAGGCGACGGATGACGCCCAGGCGCTCGGGTCGGCCGTGATCGCTCACGCCGTCTCCTCCTCGCGCAGGTGGGCGTACAGCGCCGTGGAGAGGTAGCGCTCCCCGGCATCCGGCACGATCACGACGATGCGGGCGCCCGCCGATTCGGGGCGCGCCGCGATCTCGAGCGCCGCCCACACGGCGGCGCCGGCCGACATGCCCGCGAGGATGCCTTCGCGCGTCGCGAGGTCGCGCGCCACCCGGATCGCGTCGTCGAACTGGACGTCGAAGATCTCGTCGACGACCGAGCGGTCGAGGACCTCGGGCACGAAGTTGGGGCCGATGCCCTGGATGCGGTGCCCGCCCGCGCGTCCCTCGGTGAGGACGGGGGAATCCGCCGGTTCGACGAGCGCGACGCGTACCCCGGGCACCGCCTCCTTCAGCGCGCGGCCGGTGCCCGTGACGGTCCCGCCGGTACCCGACCCCGCGACGAACCAGTCGAGGCGCCCGTCGGTGTCGCGCAGAATCTCCGGAGCCGTCGTCGTGCGGTGGATCTCGGCGTTCGCCGCGCTCTCGAACTGGCGCGCGAGCACGGCGCCCGGCGTCTCGGCGACGATCCGCTTCGCGGTCTCGACCGCCTCCGTCATGCCCTTGTGCGGATCGGTGAGGACGAGTTCCGCGCCGTACGCCTTGAGGAGCGTGCGGCGCTCCTTCGACATCGATGCCGGCATCGTCAGGATGACCCGGTAGCCCCGCGCGGCGCCGATCAGGGCGAGTGAGATCCCCGTGTTGCCGCTCGTCGACTCCACGATCGTCCCGCCCGGCGGCAGTTCGCCCGACTCCTCGGCGGCCCGCACGAGCGCGAACCCGAGGCGGTCCTTGACGCTCGAGCCGGGGTTGTAGAACTCGAGCTTGGCGAGCACCTCGGCGTGGAGTCCCGCGGTGAGGCTGTTGAGACGCACGAGCGGGGTGTCGCCGAACGCCGTGGTGATGTCGGGGTGGATGCCGGGCACGGGAGCCTTTCGAAGTGGTCGGACCTTCGGGGACGGATGCGGCCACGGGCTCCGACGTGTGCCGGGGCCCGTGGCCGATGATACTCAGGCGAGCTCAGTCCTCGCGGAGGTGCTCGTAGAGCGCGGTGGAGAGGTAGCGCTCACCGAACGAGGGGATGATCACGACGATGTTCTTGCCGGCCGCCTCGGGGCGCGCCGCGATCTGCAGCGCCGCCCAGATCGCCGCGCCCGACGAGATGCCGACGAGGATGCCCTCGCCGGTGGCGACCTCGCGTGCCGTGCGGATCGCGTCGTCGAACTCGACGTCGACGACCTCGTCGATGACACTCTGGTCGAGGATCGGCGGGATGAAGTTCGGGCCGATGCCCTGGATCTTGTGCGGACCGGGCGTGCCCTTGGTCAGGAGGGGGGAGTCGGCAGGCTCGACCGCGATGATCTTCGCCTCGGGGACGCGCTCCTTGAGCACCTGGCCGACGCCGGAGATGGTGCCGCCCGTGCCGATGCCCGCGACGAAGTAGCCGATCTCGCCGTCGGTGTCGCGGAGGATCTCCTCCGCCGTGGTCTTGCGGTGGATCTCCACGTTCGCCTGGTTCGCGAACTGCTTCGCGAGGATCGCGCCGGGAGTCTCCGCAGCGATCTCCTCCGCCTTGGAGACGGCGCCCTTCATGCCGAGGGCGGGCTCGGTGAGCACGAGCTCGGCGCCGTACGCCTTCAGCAGCAGTCGACGCTCGACCGACATCGAGGCGGGCATCGTCAGGATGACCTTGTAGCCGCGCGCCGCGCCGACCATGGCGAGGGCGATGCCGGTGTTGCCGCTCGTGCCCTCGACGATCGTGCCGCCGGGCTTGAGGTCGCCCGAGGCCTCGGCCGCGTCGACGATCGCGACACCCAGGCGGTCCTTGACGGATGACGCCGGGTTGTAGAACTCGAGCTTGGCGAGGATGGTGCCGGGGAGGCCCTCGCTGATGCGGTTCAGGCGCACCAGCGGCGTGTTGCCGAATGCGCTCGTGATGTCGGAGTGGATGCCGGACATGGGTGGCCTTTCTGGCGGCGTTCGGTTCGCCTCTCGGGGCGAGGCACCGAATCAGCCTATGAGGTATGCCCTAGGGGAGGGCCGAATATGACGATTCATCACGGAATCAGCGGCCGTTCGCAGGTTCCGGGGGCGCCGATAGGCTGGAGGCTCCCATGAGCACATCCGGATCACTCAGCGCGCTCCTGCGTGAGGCGGCGCAGACCCTGGCATCCGCCGGTGTTCCGACCCCCGACGTCGACGCCGAACTGCTGGCGGCCCACGTGTTCGGCCTCAGCCGCGGCGAGCTCGCGGCCGCCGCGATCCGCGGTGCCGACGTCCCCGACGGCGGCGACCGCTTCGAGGAGTTCGTGGCCCGCCGCGCGGCGCGGGAGCCCCTGCAGCACCTCACGGGTCTCGCGCCGTTCCGGCACCTCGAGCTGCGGGTCGGGCCGGGGGTGTTCGTCCCTCGACCCGAGACCGAGATGGTCGCGCAGCTCGCGATCGACGCGCTGCGCGCCGCACCGGATGCCGAGCCGATCGCCGTCGATCTCGGCACGGGCTCGGGTGCGATCGCGCTCGCGATGGCGACCGAGGTGCCGCACGCCGCCGTGCATGCGGCGGAGTACTCGGTGGACGCCTTCCTCTGGGCCAAGGAGAACTTCGCGGCGCACGCGCCGCAGGCGCGACTCGCCTTCATCGATCTGGCATCCGCATTCCCCGAGCTCGACGGCCAGGTGGCGGTGCTCGTCTCCAATCCGCCGTACGTGCCGGACGATGCGATCCCGCGCGACCCGGAGGTGCGCTTCTGGGATCCGCCTGCGGCCCTCTACGGCGGCGCGGACGGGCTGGACGTCGTCCGCGTGCTGTCGGAGGTGGGGCTCCGGCTCGTGCGCCCCGGGGGGACGCTCGTGATCGAGCATGGGGAATGGCAGGGTCAGGCGATCCGCGATCTGCTCACGGAGAGCGGCTGGCGCGCCGCGGCCACCCACCCCGACCTGACGATGCGCGACCGCGCGACGACGGCCATCCGTCCCTGACGGGCCCGCCGTAGACTGGAATGGATATGTCTGAGCTCTTCGACTGCCGCGACGCCGAGCAGCTGCTGCCCGGCATGCGCCGTGCACGCCAGGCCATCGGCCGCGGCGAGCTCGTCGTGCTGCCGACGGACACGGTCTACGGCATCGGCGCCGATGCGTTCGATGCCGCCGCCGTCGCGCGCCTGCTCGCCGCGAAGGGCCGCGACCGTCAGTCGCCGCCGCCCGTCCTCGTGGCCGGCGTGGCGACGATGCGCGCGCTCGTGTCGGAGGTCCCGGAACCCGTCGAGCGCCTCATCGAGGAGTTCTGGCCCGGTGGCCTCACGATCATCCTCCCCGCCCAGCCGTCGCTGTCGTGGGACCTGGGGGAGACGGCGGGGACCGTCGCCGTGCGGATGCCCGCCGAACGGATCGCCCTCGAACTGCTCGAGGAGTGCGGTCCGCTCGCCGTGTCGAGCGCGAACCTCACGAAGCAACCCGCGGCGATCGAGGTGCATGCCGCGCGGAGCATGCTGGGCGACGCCGTCGCGGTGTACCTCGACGGTGGCCCCTCGACCTCCGGCGTCGCCTCGACGATCATCGATGCGACCGGGCTCTGCCTCGGCGGCGAGCGCCCCGTGCGAATCCTGCGCGAGGGCGCAGTGAGCCGCGACCGTCTTGCGGGGCTGCTCGGTGACCTGCTCGAACCGGCGGACCCGGATGCCCCGATGCCCGGCGACGGGGGCGGACGCCCCGCGGATCAGCCCGCGTAGCCGGCCGTGAAGTTCTACGTCCTCACGGTGGTGGTGACCGCCCTCGTGACCCTCGGGCTCACGGCGCTCGTGTGGCGGCTTGGCCTGCGCTACCGGCTGTACCCGGCCATCCGCGAGCGGGACGTCCACACGACGCCGAAGCCCCGCATCGGCGGCGTCGCGATGTTCCTGGGGCTGCTCGCGGCGTTCGCGCTGTCGTCGCAGATCCCGTACTTCGCGATCCTCTGGACGAATCCCGCGGTCAACATCTGGGGCATCCTCGGCGCCGCCGCCCTCATCGTCGCGATCGGCGTCGCGGACGACCTGTGGGACCTCGACTGGATGATCAAGCTCGGCGCGCAGTTCCTCGCCGCCGGAATCGTCGTCGGCGTCGGCGGCATCCAGATCTTCGCGATCCCGCTCGGTGGCCAGCTGTTCATCTCGAGCTGGGGGAGCTTCGCGCTCTCCGTCTTCGCGATCGTGATCGTCATGAACGCCGTGAACTTCATCGACGGTCTCGACGGTCTCGTCGCGGGCGTCGCGCTCATCGCGAACTCGGTGTTCTTCGTCTACACCTACCTCGTCGCCCGCGACACCGGCCAGTCGAGCTACTCGAGCCTCGCGTCCTTCATCGCCGTCGCCCTCATCGGTGTCTGCCTCGGCTTCCTGCCGCTGAACTGGAACCCTTCGAAGCTCTTCATGGGCGACTCGGGCGCGCTCCTGCTCGGCCTCATGATGGCGACGTCGGCGATCGCGTTCACCGGCAACCTCGACCCGGCCCTCCTCGGTGACAACGACGTGTTCGGCAGGTCGCAGCTGCTCGGTGCGTTCATCCCGATCCTCCTTCCCGTCGTCGTGGTGATCCTGCCGCTCCTCGATTTCGGCATGGCCGTCATCCGCCGGATGTCGAAGGGGAAGTCGCCGTTCTCACCCGACCGCGGGCACCTGCACCACCGCATGCTCGACATGGGGCACTCGGACCGGGCCGCCGTGCTGATCTTCTACGCCTGGACGGCTGTCGTCTCGATCGGGGTGCTGCTGATGTACCTCGGGACGACCCAGAACTGGCCGGGCGACTACTGGCTCGGCGTCGGCTACCTGCTCCTGGGCGCCGCGGCCTGCGTCGTCGTCACCCTTCTGCCGTCGGCGGGGCGTCACGCCCGGGCCGCCGACGACACGATCGAACCGAGGACCTCATGACCGCCGCCCCGCACGATTCCGCCCCGCCCCGCGAAGTGGCGAGCAATCGTCTCTTCCGCGCCACCCTGCTCTGGTCCTCGGTGGTCACCGCGGGGCTCGCGGTGGTCGGCGCGGTCCTCGGCTACGTCTTCGCGGGTGCGCCCGGGCTCTGGAGTGCGCTCGTCGCGATCCTCCTCGCCGCCGTGTTTCTGGGGCTCACCGCGGGGACGATCCTCGTCGCGAACCGCTGGTACGGCGACCCGCTCTACGTGCCGATCTTCTTCGGCGCCGTGATGGGGGGCTGGCTCATCAAATTCGTGCTGTTCATCGTGGTGCTGCTCGTGCTGCGCGGGCAGCCGTGGCTCAACACGACCGTGTTCTTCGTCGCGCTCGTCGTGAGCGTGCTCGCCTCGCTCGTGATCGACGTGCTGGTGATGCTGCGGATGCGGTTGCCGCATGTCACGGACACCACGCTCCCGACCCTCGCCGACGTCGAGGACGCCGCCTCCACCCCCGATCAGAGGGGCGGTGCCGCCGAGGGGGACGAGAACTCCCCGCGCGCCTGATAGGCTGTCTCCGCGCCCGTTCGCGCCGCCCTACACCCGGAGTGAAACGCGTGCGCAGAGACGCTCACACCGACCATCGTCGCACCGGAGAGCCGGTGCCCCGAAGCTGGAGCCAGCGCTGTTTACCCTAGCTGCGACACTGATCGCCAAGACCGCCGAAAACGGCGGCGAGTTCCATGGTCCGTCGATCAATGACTTCTTCCCCGAAGTCCTCTTCACCATCGCCGGCATCCCGGTCACGCGGATCCACCTGATCCAGTTCCTCGCGACGATCGCACTGGTGCTGATCTTCTGGATCGGAACGCGCAACATGCGCGTCGTGCCCGGTCGGTTCCAGAGCCTCGTCGAGATGGGTCTCGACTTCGTGCGCGTGAACATCGCCGAAGACCTCCTCGGCAAGAAGGACGGGCAGCGGTTCCTCCCGATCCTCACGACGATCTTCTTCATGATCCTGTTCTTCAACCTGACAGGTGTCATCCCGTTCCTGAACATCGCGGGCACCGCGATCATCGCCGTGCCGCTCCTGCTGGCCGCCGTCGCTTATGTGACGTTCATCTACGCCGGCATCAAGAAGAGCCCGAAGAACTTCTTCAAGAACGCGCTGTTCCCCTCGGGCGTGCCGTGGCCGATCTACATCATCGTGACGCCGATCGAGCTCGTCTCGACGTTCGTCATCCGCCCCGTCACGCTGACGCTCCGACTCCTCATGAACATGATGGTCGGGCACCTCCTGCTCGTCCTCTTCTTCGCGGCGACGCAGTTCTTCATCTTCACGCTCGGCGGCTGGTGGTCGGCGCTCGCGGCGGGCTCTCTCGCCTTCGGCTTCGCCTTCACCCTGTTCGAGCTCCTGGTGGCTGTCCTCCAGGCCTACGTCTTCACCATCCTCACCGCGGTCTACATCCAGCTCGCGGTGGCAGAAGAGCACTGAGCGGGCAGACCTCCCGGTCTTCCCACCCCACCCCCGAAAGGAAACACCCATGGACGCAACCACTGTTGCCGCTGGAGTCACCGGCTCGATCGCGACCGTCGGCTACGGCCTGGCCGCCATCGGCCCCGCGATCGGCGTGGGCATCGTCGTCGGCAAGACGATCGAGGGCGTCGCCCGTCAGCCCGAGCTGGCCGGCCGCCTGCAGGTCCTGATGTGGATCGGTATCGCCTTCACCGAGGCGCTCGCCTTCATCGGCATCGCGACCGCCTTCATCTTCGGCTTCTGATCGCTTTCCCCCAGTCTTAAGGAGACAGGATGCGCAATCTTGTCGCGTACGCCGCGGAGGAGGCGGGCCACAGCCCGCTGATCCCTGCGTGGTACGACATCATCTGGTCGGCGGTCTGCTTCGTCATCATCCTGTTCGTCTTCTGGAAGGTCGCTCTTCCGAAGATGAAGGACATGCTCGACAAGCGCTCGGCGGCCATCGAGGGCAACATCGCGAAGGCCGACGAGGCGCAGCGCAAGGCCGAGGCCGCCCTCGAGGAGTACACGGCTCAGCTCGCCGACGCCCGCAAGGAGGCCGGAGAGATCCGCGATGCCGCCCGTGAGGACGGCAAGAAGATCGTCGCCGAGGCCAAGGACCAGGCCACCGTCGAGGCATCCCGCCTCACGGCGACCGCGCACTCGCAGATCGAGGCCGAGCGGCAGTCCGCTCTCGTCTCGCTGCGCGGCGAGGTCGGAACCCTGGCGCTCGACCTCGCCGGCGGCGTGATCGGCGAGTCGCTCTCCGACGACGCCAAGGCCAAGGGTGTCGTAGACCGCTTCCTCGCCGACCTCGAGAAGGCCGAGTCCGCGGAGGCGCAGAAGTAATGGGAAGCGCGACCACTCAGGCACTCGCGACGACCACGGCGGAACTGACGGCGGCGAAGCCGGGCGACCTCACGGTCTCCCGCGAGCTGTTCGCGGCCGCGCGCGAGATCGCCGACTCGACGCAGCTGAGCGGCGCGCTCTCAACGTGGGGCGCGCCGGGCTCGGCGCGTGCCCAGATCGCGACGTCCGTGTTCGCCGGCTACTCGCCGGCAGCCCGGCAGCTGATCGCGTCCGCCGTCTCGCAGCGGTGGTCGTCGACGGCCGATCTGATCTCGGGCATCGAAGAGCTCGCGATCCGCGCCGCGGCCATCGGCGGAGCGACGGCGGATGTCGAAGGCGAGCTGTTCGAGGTGTCGCGCGTCGTCGCGGGCAACCCCGAGCTCGAGCTCGCCCTCGGCGGTCGCCTGGGCGACGCCTCCGCGAAGGGCGCTCTCGTCGAGAAGCTCTTCGGAGCGCGGGTCGGCGAGGCGACGACGCTCATCGTGTCGCAGCTCGTCCAGCAGCCGCGCGAGCGACGCATCCGGGCCCTCCTCAGCCGCGCGCTGCGGATCGTCGCCGACCAGCGCGGCAACCGCGTCGCCACGGTGCGCGTCGCGGCGGCGATGGACGCCGCGCAGCAGCAGCGCCTCGCCGCGGCGCTGAGCGCCCGCTACGGCGGCGACGTCACCCTGAACGTCGTCGTCGACCCCTCCGTCATCGGCGGACTGCGCGTGGAGATCGGCGACGACGTCATCGACGGCACCGTCTCCTCCCGAATCAACGACTTGCGCCAGCGTCTGGCTGGCTAGAACAGAAGGAACACCATGGCAGATCTCACCATCAGCCCGGACGTCATCCGTGACGCGCTGAAGGACTTCGTCTCCGCCTACGAGCCCACCGGCGCCGCGGCGACCGAGGTCGGCACGGTCGTCGACGCGGCCGACGGCATCGCGCACGTCGAGGGTCTCCCCGGCGTCATGGCGAACGAGCTCGTCCGCTTCGCGAACGGCGTCGAGGGTCTCGCGCTGAACCTCGACGAGAACGAGATCGGTGTCGTCGTCCTCGGCGACTTCTCCGGCATCGAGGCCGGCCAGAAGGTCACCCGCACCGGTGAGGTCCTGTCGGTCGCCGTCGGCGACGGCTACCTCGGCCGTGTCGTCGACCCGCTCGGCAACCCGATCGACGGTCTCGGCGACATCGCCACCGAGGGTCGCCGCGCCCTCGAGCTGCAGGCGCCCGGCGTCATGCAGCGCAAGTCCGTGCACGAGCCGATGCAGACCGGCATCAAGGCCATCGACGCGATGATCCCGGTCGGCCGCGGCCAGCGCCAGCTGATCATCGGCGACCGCCAGACCGGCAAGACGGCGATCGCGATCGACACGATCATCAACCAGAAGGCTAACTGGGACTCCGGCGACGTCAACAAGCAGGTCCGCTGCATCTACGTCGCGATCGGCCAGAAGGGTTCGACCATCGCTTCGGTGAAGGGCGCGCTCGAGGATGCCGGTGCGATGGAGTACACGACGATCGTCGCGGCCCCGGCATCCGACCCCGCCGGCTTCAAGTACCTCGCCCCCTACACGGGCTCGGCCATCGGTCAGCACTGGATGTACGGCGGCAAGCACGTCCTGATCATCTTCGACGACCTGTCGAAGCAGGCCGAGGCCTACCGTGCCGTGTCCCTGTTGCTGCGCCGCCCGCCGGGCCGCGAGGCGTACCCCGGTGACGTCTTCTACCTGCACTCGCGTCTGCTCGAGCGTTGTGCGAAGCTCTCCGACGAGCTCGGCGCCGGCTCGATGACGGGTCTCCCGATCATCGAGACGAAGGCCAACGACGTCTCGGCGTACATCCCGACCAACGTGATCTCGATCACCGACGGCCAGATCTTCCTGCAGTCCGACCTCTTCAACGCCAACCAGCGTCCCGCGGTCGACGTGGGTATCTCGGTCTCGCGTGTCGGCGGTGACGCCCAGGTGAAGTCGATCAAGAAGGTCTCCGGCACGCTCAAGCTCGAGCTCGCCCAGTACCGCTCGCTCGAGGCGTTCGCGATGTTCGCGTCGGACCTCGACGCCGCGTCGCGTCGTCAGCTCGAGCGCGGTGCGCGTCTGACCGAGCTGCTCAAGCAGCCCCAGTACGACCCGTACCCCGTCGAGGAGCAGGTCGTCTCGATCTGGGCCGGTACGAAGGGCAAGCTCGACACGATCGAGGTCGAGGACGTGCTCCGCTTCGAGCGCGACCTGCTGGACTACCTGAAGCGCAACACGACGATCCTCGACACCCTGCGTGAGACGAACGTCCTCGACGACGCCACCGAGGCGGAGCTCGCGAAGGTGACGGATGCCTTCATCCTTGAGTTCCAGGGCGGCAAGGGCCAGGCCATCAACAAGCCGGGCCACGAAGAGGTCGCTGCCGCGCACGCGGAGGACGTGAACCAGGAGCAGATCGTCAAGGGCCGCCGCGGCTGAGGCCGCGGGACCGTTTCCTGAGACAGAGAATCCATGGGCGCACAACTCCGGGTCTACAAGCAGAAGATCGCTTCTGCTCAGACGACCAAGAAGATCACGAAGGCGATGGAACTCATCGCGGCTTCGCGCATCCAGAAGGCGATGGCGCGCGTGCGCGCGTCCTCGCCCTTCGCGCGAGCCGTGACGCGGGCCGTCTCCGCCGTGGCGACGCACTCGAACACGCAGCACCCGCTCACGACCGAGCGTGAGACGATCCGCCGCTCTGCGGTGGTCATCTTCGCCTCCGACCGGGGCCTCGCCGGCGCCTTCAACTCGCAGATCCTCCGCGAGGGACTGCAGCTGGCGGAGCTCCTGCGCTCGCAGGGCAAGGACGTCGAGTACTACCTCGTCGGACGCAAGGCCGTCGGCTACTTCCAGTTCCGTCGCATGGCGGCGGCAGGGGAGTGGACGGGCGACACCGACACCCCGCACTTCAACACCGCGGAGCAGATCGCGGGCGCCCTGCTGGACGCCTACGACCGCGGCGGCGAAGAGGGTGGCGTCGATGAGATCCACCTCGTGTACAACCGCTTCGTCAGCATGATGACGCAGGAGCCGCAGACCGTGCGCCTGCTGCCCCTCGAGGTCGTCGAGGCCGACGAGGTCGTGGAGTCCGTGGGCGCGGCCGCGCAGGTGTACCCCCTGTACGAGTTCGAGCCGAGCCCCGAGGTCGTGCTCGACGCACTGCTGCCGACGTACGTGCAGAGCCGCGTGTTCAACGCGCTGCTGCAGTCCTCGGCCGCGAAGCACGCCGCGACCCAGAAGGCGATGAAGTCGGCATCCGACAACGCCGACAAGCTCATCACCGACTACACCCGCCTGCGCAACAACGCGCGCCAGGCCGAGATCACTCAGCAGATCGCCGAGATCGTCGGCGGCGCCGACGCGCTGGCGTCCGGCAAGTAACTCAAGACCACACCGAAAGAGACAGACAATGACTGCCACCGCCACCGCCGAGAAGGCTGAGACGACGGTCACAGGGCGCGTCGCACGCGTCACCGGCCCGGTCGTCGACATCGAGTTCCCGCACGATGCGATCCCCGAAATCTACAACGCGCTGAAGACGACGATCACGATCGACGGCGAGTCGGCCGAGATCACGCTCGAGGTCGCACAGCACCTCGGCGACGACCTCGTTCGCGCGATCTCCCTGAAGCCGACGGACGGCATGGTCCGCGGCCAGGAGGTGCGCGACACCGGCGGCCCCATCACGGTGCCCGTGGGCGACGTCACCAAGGGCAAGGTGTTCAACGTCACCGGTGAGATCCTCAACCTCGAAGAGGGCGAGACCGTCGAGGTCACCGAGCGCTGGGGCATCCACCGCCAGGCGCCGAACTTCGACCAGCTCGAGTCGAAGACGCAGATGTTCGAAACCGGCATCAAGGTCATCGACCTGCTCACCCCGTACGTGCAGGGTGGCAAGATCGGCCTGTTCGGCGGTGCCGGTGTCGGCAAGACGGTCCTCATCCAGGAGATGATCCAGCGCGTCGCGCAGGACCACGGCGGCGTCTCGGTGTTCGCCGGTGTCGGTGAGCGCACGCGTGAGGGCAACGACCTCATCCACGAGATGGAGGAGGCGGGCGTCTTCGACAAGACCGCGCTCGTGTTCGGCCAGATGGACGAGCCGCCGGGAACGCGTCTGCGCGTGGCCCTGTCGGCGCTGACGATGGCGGAGTACTTCCGCGACGTGCAGAAGCAGGACGTGCTGCTGTTCATCGACAACATCTTCCGCTTCACGCAGGCCGGTTCCGAGGTGTCGACCCTCCTCGGTCGCATGCCCTCCGCCGTGGGCTACCAGCCGAACCTCGCCGACGAGATGGGTGTGCTCCAGGAGCGCATCACGTCGACCCGCGGTCACTCGATCACGTCGCTCCAGGCGATCTACGTTCCCGCCGACGACTACACCGACCCGGCTCCGGCGACGACGTTCGCCCACCTCGACGCGACGACCGAGCTCAGCCGTGAGATCGCGTCGAAGGGTCTGTACCCGGCCGTCGACCCGCTCGCCTCGACGAGCCGCATCCTCGACCCGCGCTACATCGGCGCCGACCACTACCGCGTGGCGACCGCCGTGAAGCAGATCCTGCAGAAGAACAAGGAACTGCAGGAGATCATCGCGATCCTCGGTGTCGACGAGCTCTCCGAAGAGGACAAGGTCGTCGTGGCCCGCGCGCGCCGCATCCAGCAGTTCCTCTCGCAGAACACCTACATGGCGAAGAAGTTCACCGGCGTCGAAGGCTCCACGGTCCCGATCAAGGAGACCATCGAGTCGTTCGACGCGATCGTCAAGGGGGATTTCGACCACGTCGCCGAGCAGGCGTTCTTCAACGTCGGCGGCATCTCCGACGTCGAGGAGAAGTGGGCGCAGATCCAGAAGGAGAACAGCTGACATGCATGCACTGAGCGAACGGAGTGAGTCGAAGTGGCCTTGACCGTCACCCTCGTCTCCGCCGAGGAGGAGGTCTGGCACGGCGAGGCATCCCTCGTCGTCGCGAAGACCGTCGAGGGCGAGATCGGCTTCATGACGGGCCACGAGCCCGTGCTGGCGATCCTCGCCGAAGGCCAGGTGCGCATCACGCAGGCCGACGGCACGAAGGTCGTGGCCTCGGCGAACGACGGCTTCCTCTCGATGGAGGGCGACGAGCTCACCATCGTGGCCGGTCACGCCGCCCTGCAGTCCTGAGCCTCACCCGCTGAGAAACCACTCTCTGCGCGAGAAACCACCCCTGCGGAGGTTTCTCGCGCAGAGGGTGGTTTTTCGCTGTATCGGAGTCGCATGCTGATCCTGTTGCCCCCGTCCGAGACGAAGCGCGCGGGCGGGCGGGCCCGTCCGCTCGACGTCGCCGCACTCGCCCTGCCCACGCTCGCCCCGCAGCGGGAGGCGGTGATCGACGCGCTCACGGCGCTGAGCGCCGACGAGGATGCCGCGGCGCGCGTGTTGAAGCTCTCGGAGCGCCAGCGCGGCGACATCGCCGACAACGCCGCGCTGCGCAGCGCCCAGACCTTGCCCGCGGTCGACCGCTACACGGGAGTCCTCTTCGACGCGCTGGATGCCGGGACGCTGCCTGTCGCGGCACGCCGATGGCTCGGCGGCCACGTGCTCGTCCACTCCGCCCCGTTCGGGCCGGTCGGGGCGCTCGATGCGATCCCCACGTACCGCCTCGCCGCAGGCGCGTCCCTGCCCGGCCTGGCTCCGCTTCGCCGCCACTGGGCGAGCGCCGTCACCGCGGCCCTCGCCGAGGCGGCGCCACGGTTCGTGCTGGATCTGCGCTCGGAGGCCTACGCGGCGCTCGGTCCGGTGCCGGACGGCATCCGCACCGCGTACCTCCGCGTCGTGACGGCGGGGGAGGACGGTCGCGTCCGCGCCCTCAACCACTTCAACAAGCATGCGAAGGGTGCGCTCGTTCGGCGCCTCGCGCACGAGCGGCCGCGCATCTCGTCGGCCGAGGCGTTCGTGGCGTGGGCAGGGGAGGCGGGGCTCGCCGTGCGGCGCGGCGCTCCGGGTGAGCTCGACCTCGAGGTCTGAGTCAGGACCGCCGCGTGTTCTCCGCCGTGCGTTCGGTGTTCTCGGCGATCGCGACGAGTGCGACGCCCGCCTCGATCACGAAGCGCAGCAGCACGACGGCGAAGAACGCCACGACCGGCACGACGATGACCGTCGACAGGATGAGCGCGATCCCCCCGCCGAGGTTCTGGCCGAGCGCGCCGATGCCGGAGATCAGGCCGCCCGCGAACGTCCCGACGAAGGCGATGCCGATCGCGACGAGCCCGACGAGGAAGAACACGCTCGCGAGGCGACGCGTGATGAAGCGCGTGAACGTGATGTCGAACAGGGCCGAGAGGAAGCCGCGCCCGATCTCGTCGAGCTGACCCTCCAGGCGACGGACGCCGGTGTCGTCCACGCCCGCGATCCCGGGCGTGGGGCCCGCGGCATCCGCGGCCGCTTCGGCGGCGGAGCGGTCGGGCAGGGGCGGCGTCGAGGACGAAGCGTCGGTCATGGGGTTCCTTCCGAGGGATGCCTGAGGCCAGGCTACCGAGCAGTGACATCCGGGCGCGAGCGGTCCGATTGTGGCCGCCGATGGCTCCTGCCCCTACGATGACACCGTATGGGCACCCATTGCGCCCCGATGCGGCTCCGCCGCAGACAGAGGAGAACATGAACACCTATCCGGACAGCGGCGCGATCGTCGCGGCCGCTGTGATCGCAGGCTTCCTGGGCCTGCTCTTCGGCGTTGCAGCCTACGTATTGAGTTCCTGGTTCCTGATGAAGATCTTCCAGAAGGCGGGCGTGCAGGGCGCGTGGCGCGCCTGGGTCCCGGTCTACAACTTCATGGTCTTCAGCAAGCTCGGCGACGTCAGCCCGTGGGTGCCGCTCATCGGTTGGGGCGCGGCGATCCTGCTCGCGCCGTTCGGCCTCGGCTTCCTCGGCGGGATCCTGGTCGTCGCCTCGACGGCGATGGCCGCCTGGCGGATCGGACTGAAGCTGCAGAAGGACACCCCTTGGGTCGTCCTGTACGTGCTCCTCGGCATC
The DNA here is from genome assembly GCA_029960085.1 of Microbacteriaceae bacterium PS02067. Taxonomy (GTDB): domain Bacteria; phylum Actinomycetota; class Actinomycetes; order Actinomycetales; family Microbacteriaceae; genus Microbacterium. Next base: position 18,185 of record JASCPG010000048.1, read on the forward strand.
GTCTGGCTCGGTATCAACGCCTTCGACAAGTCCGTCTGGAACCCGGCGATCCCGCCCGCGTCGTGGGCATCCAACGGCTTCTTCGGCGACCGCACGGTGTGGGAGGGCGTCCCGGTGCAGCCGTCGGCCGCGCCGCCCGCCGGTTATCAGCCCCAGGCGGGCTACCAGCCGCCGGCCGGCTACCAGCCTCCCGCGGGCTACCAGCCGCCCGCCGGGTACCAGCCGCCGGCCGGTTATCAGCCGCCCGCGGCTCCGCCTGCCGCTCAGCCGCCGACGTATCAGCCGCCCGCGGCTCCGCCTGCCGCTCAGCCGCCTGCCGCTCAGCCGCCGACGTACCAGCCGCCCGCGGTGCCGCCGGCACCCGAGCCCCCGGCCGCACCGGAGGCGCCCGGAGCCCCCGACGGGGGCGAACCCCGGGTCTGATCACACCCTCGAGTGGGGCCGTTCGCGCACAGCGGACGGCCCCGCTTGCTTCTGGTTTGTCCGTCCGGCATCCGTGGGCGTAGCGTCTCTCCGCGCCCGGCCGAAACCGCGCGCGGAGAGGTCGCACATGCTCGGCAGGATCCTCGGCCGGTACCTGGCCCCCGCGTGGCCGTTGCTGGTCCTCGTGGTCGTCTTCCAGCTGGGGCAGTCCATCGCCTCCCTCGCGTTGCCGACGCTGAATGCGGACATCATCGACAAGGGTGTCGTGACCGGCGACATCGGCTACATCTGGCGCACCGGCGGCGTCATGCTCGCCGTCACCCTCGTCCAGGTCGTCTGCGCCCTCGTCGCGGTCTACTTCGGTTCTCGCCTCGCGATGGGCCTCGGCAAGCGCTTGCGCGCTGACCTCTTCCACCGCGTCGTCGCGTTCTCGCAGCGCGAGGTCGGGCAGTTCGGCGCACCCTCGCTCATCACCCGCAACACCAACGACGTGCAGCAGGTGCAGATGCTCGTGCAGATGTCCGCGACCGTCATGGTGTCGGCGCCGATGCTCGCGATCGGCGGCATCATCATGGCGGTGCGTCAGGATGCCGGGCTGTCCTGGCTCATGGCTGTCGCGATCCCGGTGCTGCTTCTCGCCGTGTCCCTCATCGTGGTGCGGATGGTGCCCGCGTTCACGCAGATGCAGGCGCGCATCGACCGGCTGAACCAGATCCTCCGGGAGCAGCTGACCGGCATCCGCGTCATCCGCGCGTTCGTCAGGGAATCCGAGGAACGGCAGCGCTTCGGCGGTGCGAGCGAGGGCGTCATGCAGACCGCACTGCGGGCCGGAAACCTCATGGCGCTCATGTTCCCCGTGGTCATGCTCGTGATGAACCTGTCCTCGGCGGCCGTCATCTGGTTCGGCGCCGACCAGGTCCAGAACCACGGGGTGCAGATCGGCACGCTCTTCGCGTTCCTCAACTACCTGATGCAGATCCTCATGGGCGTCATGATGGCGACGTTCATGTTCGTGATGATCCCGCGCGCCGCCGTCTGCGCCGACCGCATCGGGCAGGTCCTCGACACGGAGCCGTCGGTGCACGCGCCCGCGCACCCCGAGACACCCGCCCACGCGGGTGGCAGGGTCGTGTTCGACAGCGTCGACTTCACCTACCCGGGCGCCGAGGACGCCGTGCTCGAGGGCATCACCTTCACGGCCGAGCCGGGCACGACGACCGCGATCATCGGTTCGACGGGCGCGGGCAAGACGACGCTCGTCGGGCTCATCGCACGCCTGTTCGACGTCACGGGCGGGTCGGTGTCGGTCGACGGCGCGGACGTCCGCACGATGGATCCCGACGACCTGTGGGCGCGGGTCGGCCTCGTGCCGCAGCGCGCGTTCCTGTTCGCGGGCACAGTGGCATCCAACCTCCGCTACGGCGACGCCGGCGCGACCGACGACGACCTGTGGCGCGCGCTCGAGCTCGCTCAGGCGAAGGACTTCGTGTCCGAGCTGGATGCCGGGCTCGACGCGCCCATCGCGCAGGGCGGCACGAACGTGTCGGGCGGCCAGCGGCAGCGCCTCGCGATCGCCCGTGCCCTCGTGAAGAAGCCCGAGATCCACGTGTTCGACGATTCCTTCTCGGCACTCGACCTTCGAACCGACGCCGCGCTGCGGCACGCGTTGGATGCCGCATTGCCGGATGCCACGCGCATCGTCGTCGCCCAGCGGGTGTCGACCATCCAGCACGCCGACCAGATCCTGGTGCTCGACCACGGCCGGATGGTCGGTCTCGGCACGCACGACCACCTGCTCGAGACGTGCGAGACCTACCGGGAGATCGTCGAATCCCAGCTCTCGGCGAAGGAGGCGGCATGAGCACGCCCGCACGCCCCGCCCCCGCACGCCCCGCCCCCGCACGAGGCCCCATGGGAGGCGGCCGCGGACCGATGGCCGGCATGATGCCGGGAGGCAAGGCGCAGGACTTCGGACCGAGTGCCAAGCGCCTCCTCGGCACCCTCCGCCCCGACGCCGCGAAGCTCGTGGCCGTGCTCGTCCTCGGCATCCTCTCGGTCGCCCTGAGCGTCGCGGGGCCGAAGATCCTCGGCGAGGGGACGAACATCATCTTCGCCGGGTTCGTGTCGCTGCAGGTGCCGGCCGGTGCCACGAAGCAGCAGATCATCGACCAGCTCGTCGCGAGCGGCAATCAGCAGCAGGCAGACATGCTCTCGGCGATGAGCTTCACCCCCGGTGCAGGCATCGACATGGACGCGCTGCGCACCGTCATCCTCCTCGTCCTCGCCGTCTACCTGTTCGCGGCGCTGTTCGGCTGGCTGCAGGCGCGGCTGCTGAACGGCATCGTCCAGCGCGCGATGAACCGCCTGCGCGTCCAGGTCGAGGACAAGATCCACCGGTTGCCGCTGTCGTACTTCGACCGCGTGCAGCGCGGGGAGTTGCTCAGCCGGGTGACGAACGATGTCGACAACATCGGTCAGACGATGCAGCAGACCCTCGCGCAGGTCGTGATGTCGCTGCTGACGGTCATCGGCGTGCTCGTCATGATGTTCGTGATCTCGCCGCTCCTCGCCGTCATCGCCCTCGTCACGATCCCGCTCACGATCGTCATCACAGCGCTCGTCGCGAAGCGCTCGCAGAAGCTGTTCATCGCCCAGTGGGCGGCGACCGGCGTGCTGAACGCGCGCGTCGAGGAGACCTTCTCCGGTCACACCGTCGTCAAGGTGTTCGGTCACCAGAAGGAGGTCGAGACCGACTTCGCCGCCGAGAACGAGGCCGTCTACCGAGCGAGCTTCGGTGCGCAGTTCCTGTCGGGCATCATCATGCCCGCGATGATGTTCATCGGGAACCTCGTCTACGTCGCGATCGCCGTCGTCGGCGGGCTGCAGGTGGCGGCCGGTCTCATGTCGATCGGCGATGTCCAGGCCTTCATCCAGTATTCGCGGCAGTTCACGCAGCCGCTGAGCCAGCTCGGCTCCATGGCGAACCTCCTCCAGTCGGGCGTCGCGAGCGCGGAGCGGGTGTTCGAACTGCTCGACGAGGACGAGCAGACCCCCGACGCCGACCCGGCGCGGACGGTGCCCGAGGAGGCCGCCGAGCTCGCCTTCCGCGAGGTCGCGTTCGGCTACGCGCCGGACAAGCCCCTCATCGACTCCCTGTCGCTCGAGGCCGCACCGGGGAGCACGATCGCCATCGTCGGCCCCACAGGCGCGGGCAAGACGACGCTCGTGAACCTCATCATGCGGTTCTACGACGTCGATGCCGGCGTCATCTCCCTCGGCGGGCTCGACACCCGCTCGATGACGCGCGCGGATCTGCGCTCCCGCACCGGCATGGTCCTGCAGGACACGTGGCTCTTCTCCGGGACGATCCGCGAGAACATCGCCTACGGCCGTCCCGGCGCGAGCGAGGAGGAGATCGTGCGGGCGGCGACCGCCGCCTACGTCGATCGATTCGTGCACGCTCTGCCCGACGGCTACGACACGGTGCTCGACGACGAGGCGACGAACCTGTCGGTCGGGGAGCGTCAGCTCGTGACGATCGCGCGTGCGTTCCTCGCCGATCCGCGCATCCTGATCCTCGACGAGGCGACCAGCTCGGTCGACACCCGCACGGAGCTGCTCATCCAGCGGGCGATGTCGCGGCTTCGGAAGGAACGCACGTCGTTCGTCATCGCGCACCGGCTCTCGACGATCCGCGACGCCGACCTCATCCTCGTGATGGAGCACGGCGACATCGTCGAGCAGGGCACGCACGAGGAGCTGCTCGCGGCGCACGGCGCCTACCGGCGGCTGTACGACGCGCAGTTCGACGCTCCGATGGACGAGAGCGCCGACCCCGCTTCGCGGGGCGCAGGGGGCGTGTCCACTAGAGTGTGAGCGTGCCCGAATCCGCCACGCAAACGCGTACCGTCGCCCTGCGCGACGGCACGCTCGAACTGCAATGGTCGGAGATCACCCACCGCGGTCGCCGCCGTGATGCGAACCAGGATGCCGTGCTCGCGGCATTCCCGCTGTTCGTCGTCGCCGACGGCATGGGCGGTCACATCGGCGGGGAGATCGCGAGCGCCAGCACCGTCGACCGCCTGAAGGCCGTCGCCGCGAAGGGCGACGTCAGCCCCAAGACCATCGAGAAGGCACTCGCCCGCGCGGTCACCGACATCGCCGCCCACCCCGAAGCGACCGACGAGGGCACCGGCACGACCGTGACAGGTGTCTTCCTCGACCTCACGGGCGACGAGCCGACGTGGGTGACGCTCAACGTCGGCGACTCCCGCGTGTACCTCTATCGCGACGGCGGGCTGGCGCAGGTGACCACCGACCACTCCGTCGTGCAGGAACTCATCGCCGCCGGACGGCTCAGCCCCGAAGAGGCCGAGAACCACCCCTACGGCAATGTCATCACCCGCGCGGTGGGCCCGTCCGAGGGAGTGTCTCCCGACTACGTGCGCCTCGAGGTCATCGACGGGGACCGTTTCGTCATCTGCAGCGACGGGCTCACCAAGGAGCTCACGGACTACGGCATCCTGCATTTCCTGCTGCAGCACGACGACCCGACCGAGGCCGTGGACGACATGCTCGAGGCGGCGCTCGAGAACGGCGGGCGCGACAACGTGTCGATCATCGTCGTGAACGCTCGTCGGACGTTCGACGACGCCTCCACAGCGACCGACTGAGCCGACTTCTCCACTTTTCGCGGTTCCGCGGGGCAGCGCGGCCACGCCGCGCGCTTGACTGGCGCGCATGGATGACACGCTCGACGATCCGCTGCGACTCCCGGCGCCGCTGGCGACCCCGACGCGCCCGCCGATCCCGCTCGCCGCGGCGATCGTGCCGGTCATCGGGGCGGTCGTCCTGTGGTGGCTCACGGGCTCGACCTACGCCCTGTGGTTCGCCGCGCTCGGCCCGCTGATGGCCGCCGCGGCCTTCGCCGACGGGCTGCGCACGTCGCGGCGCGCCCGGCGACGGTCGGCGAAGGAGCGCGCGGCCGCCTTCGCGGAACTGGCTACGGAGGTCGAGCGACGGCACGACGATGAGCGCCGGGTGGCCGGACGGCGCACGCCCGACGTCGCCGGGTACGCGGGCGACCTCGACGAGGTCTGGCGCGCGGTGCCGGGGCGCGCGGACGTCATCGTCGTGGGTCAGGGCGAGGGCCCGAGCACGCTGCGGATCGATGGTGACCCGCACGACGATGAGGCGCGCGATGTGCGGCGCCGGGCGCGCTCGCTGTCCGGCATCCCCGTCACCGTCCCGCGGACGGCCGGAATCGCCGTGAGCGGCCCTCCCGCGCTGTCCGTGGCCGTCGTCCGGGCGCTCGCGCTACAGGTGTGCCTCGCGCACGCTCCGGGGTCCGTGCGGGTCGTGGGCGGCGACGGCGTGCTCGCCGACCTCCCGCATCGCGATGCGACGCGCGGCGGGGTGCTGTTCGTCGGGCGAGGCGATCAGCCGGTGCCGGACGATGTCGACACCCCGCTCATCCTCCTCGCCGAGGGGGCGCCCGCACCACCCCGCTGCGCGGCCGTCCTCACCCTCCTCGGTGCGGGGCGCGCCCGCCTGGAGCACGGCGGCAGGTCGCAGGAGGTCGTCGTCGAGGGGGTGTCCGCGGCGCAGGGCGTGGCCTTCGCTCAGGCGCTCCGGGAACGCGCCGAGCGGCTCGGCCACAGGCTCGACGGCGCTGTGTCCTTCGCCGACCTGCCCGCCCTGGGCGGTGGGAGGGAGAGCCTCGCCGTGGCCGTGGGGGCGAGTGCGGGGGAGCCGATCGTGCTCGACCTCGTCGCCGACGGTCCCCATGCCGTGGTCATCGGGGTCACGGGCTCGGGCAAGAGCGAACTGCTCACGACGTGGATCGCGGGGCTCTGCCGCACGCGCACGCCGCAGGAGGTGTCGCTGCTGCTCGTGGACTTCAAGGGCGGACGCACGTTCGACGCACTCGCCGCCCTGCCGCACGTCACGGGGGTGCTCACCGACCTCGACGAAGAGCAGGCGGTGCGCGCCGTCGAGAGCCTCCGCGCCGAGATCCGTCACCGGGAGCGGGTGCTGGGTGAGGCATCCGCCCGCGACATCCTCGAGGCGGGAGGGGCGCTCTCACGGCTCGTGATCGTCGTCGACGAGTACGCGGCGCTCGTCGCGGCACAGCCTGAACTGCACGAGCTGTTCGCCGACATCGCCGCGCGCGGGCGGGCGCTCGGAATGCACCTGATCCTCGCGTCGCAGCGTGCCGGCGGGGCCTTCCGAGATGGGGTGCTCGCGAACGCGCCGTTGCGGATCGCGTTTCGGGTGACGGATGCCGCGGACTCGCGGACGATCCTCGGACAGGACGACGCCGTGCGCCTCCCCGGCACGGAGGCGGCGCGGGGCACCGCCCTCGTCCGCCGCGCGGCCGACAGCGCCCCGCGGGTGGCGCGCGTCGCCCGGTGCGACGAGGCGGCGCTAACCGAGATCCGCGTCTCTGCTGTGGGTTCGCCGCCGGCGCGGCGACCATGGCTGCCGCCGCTTCCCGATCGCGTCGACATATCGGATGGTCGGCTGAGGCCCGCCGCGGGTCCGGCGGCCTCGGGGCGGATCGTCCTCGGCCTCGCAGACGAACCGGAGCGCCAGCGCCAGGTCGCGATCGACCTTCCCGTCGGTTCGGGCGGCATTGCTGTCGTGGGCGGACCCGGGAGCGGGCGGACGACGCTCCTGCGCGCGATCGCCGCGCAGGCGAGCGCGCCCGTGTGGGTGCCCGCCGATACGGAGGCGGCGTGGGACGTCGTCGCCGCGCTCGATGGCGTCCCGCGCGGGAGCGTGGTCCTCGTCGACGACGCGGATGCCCTCGTCGCGCGCCTCCCCGCCGACCACGCCGCCGCCTGGATCGCCAGCCTCGAGCGCGCCTGCCGCGAGGCGCGCTCGAGGGGATTCGACATCGTGGCGTCGGTCACGCGCCCGACCGGTCCGGTCGGGCGCATCCTCGACCTCCTCCCGCACCGCGCGCTGCTGCCGATGATGAGCCGTGGCGACCATGTCGCCGCGGGCGGAGAGTCGGCGGACTTCCTGCCGGGCGCACTCCCCGGTCGTGGGCGGTGGGGGCGCCGTCTCGTGCAGTTCGCGGTGGCGGCGGGGTCGGGCGCGGGGTCGGGGT
>JASCPG010000049.1 GCA_029960085.1 Microbacteriaceae bacterium PS02067
GGGGGGGGGGGGGGGGGGGGGGGGGGGGGGGGGGGGCCGCCCCGCCCGCGGGCCACCCCACCACCGACGCGATCAGTTGTTGTAACCGGCCTGGATGTCGCTGAGGACCGTTGCCTGGTCCTTGCCGTCGATCCAGTCGACCATGCCCTTCCAGAACGAGCCCGAGCCGACGGTGGCCGGCATGAGGTCCGACGCGTCGAAGCGGACGGTCGTCTTCTCGTCCTGCAGGAGCTTCATGGCATCCGTCAGGAACTCGCTGGAGGCGTTGGACGGGTCGGCCTTCTTGTTGGCCGAGATGACGCCACCGAGCTTGACGCGGGCGTTGGCGAAGTCGGCGGAGGTCATGAACTCCTGGACCTTCTGCGTCGCCTCGTTGTCGTTGAACGCGGCGACGAACTCGCCGCCGGCCTCGACCTGCGACTCGCCCTCCTGCATGCCCGGGAGCACGAACGCGTACACGTCGCCGTCAGGAGCGACGGTCGGGGCCTTGCCGTCCGCCGTCTTCACGTCGAGGAAGTTCGACGAGAGGAAGGACGCCTGGTGCGTGAGAGCGCAGGTGCCGTCGGCGACCTTGGCTGCCACGTCGGCGAAGGCGGTCGAGTTGATGCTCTTCACGTCGCCGAAGCCCGCGTTGACGTAGCTCGGGTTGAGCAGGATCTTGCCTGCCGCAGTGAACGCGTCGGCGATCGGCTGGTCGGTGAACTTCACCTTGCCCGCCACCCAGTCGTCGTACACGCCCGTGCCCGACTGACGCAGCACGAGGTCCTCGATCCAGTCGGTGCCCGGCCAGCCCGAGGCGTTGCCCGACTCGAAGCCCGCGCACCAGGGAGCGGCGCCGGACTTCTCCTGGATCGTCTTGGTGAGCGTGAGCAGGTCGTCCCACGTCTTCGGGACCTCGGCGCCCCACTCCTTGAACTTCGCCGGCGAGTACCAGACGTAGCCCTTGACGTTGGCCAGCATCGGCGCGGCGTAGAACGTGCCGTCGACCGTGCCGTACGCCTTCCAGTCCGGCGACCAGTTCTCGTCGACGGCCTTGTCCACCGCCGACGGAGCCTTGACGACCTCGCCCGTGCCGATGAGCGTCTTCAGCAGACCCGGCTGCGGGACGATCGCGAGGTCGGGTGCGTCGCCACCGGTGACCTTGGTCACGATGTTGCCCTCGAAGCTCTTGTCGCCGGTGTAGACGACCTTGATGCCCGTGTCCTTCGTGAAGCCGTCGAAGGACTGCTGCAGCAGGTCGGCCTCCGACCCGGTGATGCCGCCCGAGATGCGCACGGTTCCTCCGGCGCTGCCCGACGCGCCGGGAGTGTCGCTGCCGCCCTCGGCACAGCCGGTGAGCACGAGGCCGAAAACTCCGGCCAGTGCGATGGGGGCGAGGTAGCGGCGTCCGCGTGTCTTACCCATTCGATCCTCCTCATTGAGTGCGCGGGCGAAGTCCCGCGCTCCGTAACCGATTCCACAAGTGACGCTAGAGGATGCCTCAGATAGCGCGCAAGCGGCGCAGATAACAACTCGGTAACCCCATTATTCTGGAGGGGAACAAGTCAGTACAGTGGTCGCAACCGCTTCCACAATCCCCCAGCCGGTACACCCCCTGGGCGGGTGCCGACGAGACTCGAGGAGGAGCCGTCCGATGGCAGGAATCGCTGAGGTGGCGGCGCGCGCCGGCGTGTCCAAAGCGACCGCGAGCCGCGCACTGTCGGGCGCAGGGTACGTGTCGGAGAAGACCCGGGGCCGCGTGCGCGCGGCCGCCGAGGAACTCGGCTACGTGCCGTCGGCGGGCGCGGTGAGCCTCGCGACGGGTCGCACCCAGAACATCGGCGTCGTCATGCCGTATGTGAACCGGTGGTTCTTCGCGGAGGTCCTCGAAGGCATCCAGCAGGCTCTCCTCGCGCGGGGTCTCGACCTCACCCTGTACGACGCGAAGCCCGGCACCGAGGGCCGCGATCGGATCTTCGACGACTTCCTGGCCCGCAAGCGTTTCGACGGGCTTATCGCAGTGGGGCTCGAGCCGGTCAACCACGAGCTCGAGCGGCTCACCCGCATCGGCCGGCCCATCGTGAGCATCGTCGGTGCCGGGGATCAGACGAGCGTCGTCGCCGTCGACGACGACTACGCCGCACGGCGCGCGACGGAGCATCTCATCGGGCTCGGCCACGAGGACATCGCCTTCGTCGGCGGCGCCCCCGACAGCCACTGGGCCCACGTCGACCAGGAGCGCCTCGCGGGCTACCGCCATGCGATGGCCGAGGCGGGGCTGTCGGCGCACGCGCGCCACACGCATTCCGCGGTCACCATGCCGGGGGGCTACGCCGCGGCGGTCGACCTCCTCGGCGACGCTCGCGCGCGCCCGACCGGGATCGTCGGCGTGTGCGACGAAGTCGCCATCGGCGCCATGATCGCGGCGCGGCGTCTGGGCATCCAGGTGCCCTCCGCGCTCAGCGTCGTCGGCATCGACGACCACGAGTTCGCCGAGATGTTCGGGCTCACGACGCTGCAGCAGGTGCCACGCGAGCAGGGCGCCGCGGCGGTCGAGGTGCTGATGGGCGAGATCGCCGATCCGAGCACCGAGCGCACGACGCTGCGCATCCCGTCGCGGCTCATCGTGCGCACCTCGACGGCCGCTCCCGCCACCCTCGCCGCCACGCCGACATGAACGAAGGCCCCCGGGAGATCCCGAGGGCCTTCGTGAACGCGCGAAGCGTGATTACTTGAGGGTGACCGACGCGCCGGCCTCTTCGAGGGCAGCCTTCGCCTTCTCGGCGGTCTCCTTGTTCGCGCCCTCGAGCACGGCCTTGGGAGCACCGTCGACGACGGCCTTGGCCTCGCCGAGGCCGAGCGAGGTGAGCTCGCGGACGACCTTGATGACCTGGATCTTCTTGTCGCCAGCAGCCTCGAGGATGACGTCGAACGAGTCCTTCTCCTCCTCGGCCTCAGCGGCGCCTGCGCCACCGGCGGCACCGGCCACGGCGACGGGGGCGGCAGCGGTGACCTCGAACTTCTCCTCGAACGCCTTGACGAAGTCGTTGAGCTCGACGAGGGTCAGGCCGGCGAACTGCTCGAGCAGCTCCTCAGTGGTGAGCTTAGCCATGATGTATCTCCTAGATGGATGGGGCGGGAGTGCCCCGAGTGGTGTGTGGAAAGAAGACGCCCGACGCTTACGCGGCCTCGGCGGTCTCCAGCTTTTCGCGAAGCGCGTCGATGGTCGCGGCAGCCTTGCCCATCGTCGCCTTCATCATGCCCGCCGCCTTCGCCAGCAGAACCTCACGGCTCTCGAGCGAGGCGTACTTGTTGACCTCGTCGGCACTGAGGGCGTTGCCCTCGAAGATGCCGCCCTTGATCACCAGAAGCGGGTTGGCCTTGGCGAAGTCACGAAGAGCCTTTGCGGTGGCGACGAAGTCGCCGTGCACGAAAGCGACGGCCGAGGGGCCCTTGAGGTCCTCGTCCAGCGCCGTGATCCCCGCGTTGTTCGCGGCGATCTTGGTCAGCGTGTTCTTCACCACGGCGTACGACGCGTCCTGACGGATGCTGTTGCGCAGCTGCTTGAGCTGGGCGACCGTCAGACCGCGGTACTCGGTCAGCAGAACGGCGTTCGAGTCCTCGAAGTTCTTCGTGAGCTCGGCAACCGATGCGTCCTTCTGCGCCATGGTCACTCCTTGATGTGTACGTGACGCCCCACGATGGCGGGGCGCCGCCTCCGTCCGCGTTGTCCGCCCTGACATGCGAAAAGCTCCGGCGCAAGCGCACGGAGCTTCTTTTCCGATTTCTCGGGAGTTCTGTGTCACCTGCGCGGGCCCCTGCATCGCAGAGCTTCGTCGGCATCCGCTTTCGCGCACACCGAGACCGACGGTCTTTGGCTACACAGAGTCTACGGGACGGCTCGATGCCCGCCAAATCGGGGTGTCGGGGGGCGGCGACGTCGGTCGGTCGGGTTAGCCTCGATGACATGACTCCGGAGGCTTTCGCGCGCGTCGCGCCCGATCTCGCCGCCCGGATCGTCGCCGATTCGCGCGATCGCGTCGGGTGGATGCGGGCTCGCTCCCGCGGCATCACCGCGACCGATGTCGCCCAGCTGACAAGCCATACCGCGATCTCGCGCGCCGCCGATGCGAAGCTCGGCGCGGGGCGCGGCTTCTCGGGGAACGCGTACACCGACCACGGCCGCCGCCGCGAGCCGGAGATCGCCGCGTGGGTGGCTGCGACGCATGGCATCCAGCCCTCGTCGGCCCTGTTCCACGCCGTCGTCGAGAAGCGTCACCTCGCGACCCCCGACGGCATCGCGGTGGATGCCGACGGCCGCGTCACCCTCGCCGAGATCAAGACGACCAACAAGACCTGGCGCTCGATCCCCCGCACCTACCTGCGACAGGTGTGGTGGCAGCAGCACGTGCTCGGCGCCGAGCGCACCCTCGTGGTGTGGGAGGAGCATGACGGGTTCGTTCCCGTCGACGATGAGCCGCGATGCGCGTGGGTCGAGCGCGATGAACGGGAGATCGGGTCGCTCGTGCGCCTCGCGACGGAACTCATCGACGAGCTCTACCGACGCACGACGCTGCGCCGCGCCGATGCGCCGGCCGCACGCGAACCGTACCGGGCGCTCGCCCTCTCCGACTGATCGACTCCGCCCGGGAGGAGTCCGGGGGATGCGTCGCGGGGAATAGTTGACGGGAGTCAACGTTGTGCCTATAGTTGACCGGTCTCAACGATTGACAGAAATCAACTAACCTTCCGCAGAGGATACCCATGACCACCACGCTTCCGGACGCGAAGCCGCGCATGACCCACCGCCAGGTGCTCGAGGCCCTCTCCGGCCTCCTCCTCGGCATGTTCGTGTCGATGCTCGCCTCGACCGTCGTCTCCACCTCGCTCCCCGTCATCATCCACGATCTCGACGGCAACCAGGCCGCCTTCACGTGGGTCGTGACGGCGACCCTCCTGACGACGGCGATCTCGACCCCGATCTGGGGCAAGCTCGCCGACCTCACCAACCGCAAGGCACTCTTCCAGCTCGCGATCGTGATCTTCGTGCTCGCGACCGCGGCGGCCGGCTTCTCGACGAGCCCCGAGATGCTCATCTCGTTCCGCGCCGTGCAGGGCATCGGCGCGGGCGGCCTCGCCGCGCTCAGCCAGGTGCTCATGGCCGACATCATCAGCCCCCGCGAGCGCGGCCGCTACATGGGCCTGTTCGGCGCGGTCATGGCCGTGGCCACGATCGGCGGCCCGCTCCTGGGTGGCGTCATCACCGACAGCTGGGGCTGGCGCTGGAACTTCTTCGTCGCGCTGCCGTTCGCCGTCCTCGCGCTGATCCTCGTGCAGACGACGCTGCACGTGCCCGCGCGCCCGAAGAAGAAGACGTCGATCGACTACCTCGGCATCGTGCTGCTGTCGGCCGCCGTGTCGCTCCTCCTCGTCTGGGTGACGAACGCCGGCACCACCACGACCGGCGACTGGGCCGACCTCGCGAACAACAACGACTGGTGGAGCCTCACGACCGTGCTCATGGTCGGGGGGGCACTCCTCGGAGCGCTCCTCTTCGTGATCGTCGAACTGCGCTCGTCCGAGCCCCTCATCCCCCTGACGCTCTTCCGCAACCTGACCTTCACCCTCTCCGTGATCGCCTCGATCGCGACCGGCATCGCCATGTTCGGCGCCTCGGTGTTCCTCAGCCAGTACATGCAGCTCGCCCGCGGCGCGACCCCCACCGAGGCCGGTCTCATGACGATCCCGATGATCGGCGGACTGCTCGTGGCATCCGTCGGCGTCGGCGCGCTCGTGACCCGGTACGGTCGCTGGAAGCCGTACCTCGTGGTCGGCGCGATCCTCCTCATCGCGGGTGCCACGCTGCTGTCGACGATCCACTACGACACCGACTTCTTCTTCGTGTCGATCTACATGTTCCTGCTCGGTGCGGGCGTCGGCATGACGATGCAGAACCTCGTCCTCGTCGTCCAGAACACCACGCGGCCCGAGCAGATCGGCGTCGCGAGCTCGGGAGTGACGTTCTTCCGGAGCCTCGGCGGCACGATCGGCGTCTCCGTCATGGGTGCGGCTCTCGCCGCGCGGGTGATCGACCTCGTCGGCGACCGGAAGGACGACATCACCGCCGCCATCATGGGGCTCGGCGACAAGGCGCAGTACTGGGGCGAACAGCTGCAGTCCGGCTCCCTGCCGAAGGTCTCGGCGATGCCCGAGAGCCTGCGGGTCATCTTCGAGGACATCTACGCCAACGGCATCTCGCACTCGTTCCTCATCGCCGTGCCGTTCGCCGTCATCTCGCTCATCGCGATCGTGTTCCTGCCGAACAAGCCGCTCACGACGATGACGACCACGGAGCGCATCCGCGCGAGCGAGGCGGACCTCGCGACCGTGTCGGTCCCTGAGGCGATGTCGTCGCTCACCGCGACGGAACCGGTGCGCGCCACGACGGATGCCTCGGCCGCCTCCGCTACCTCGCCGCACGGCGACGACTCGGCCGCCCGATAGGGTCGAGACGATGACCACCGACGAGCTCCAGGCCCGCACCGACGCGGTGCGGGCCCTGGAGGCGGAGTTCGCGGAGCTCCTCAATCGCGTCCGGCGGATCCTCACCGAGAACGCGCAGCGGGTCAGCCCCGGGATGATGCCCGGCGCCTACAAGGTGTTCACGACGATCGCGCGGCGCGGACCGATCGCGCAGTCGACGCTCGCCGAACTGCTCGTCGTCGACAAGGGGCAGCTCAGCCGCACCGTGCGCGAGCTCGAAGGCCTCGAGCTGATCCGACGCGACGCCGACCCCGACGACCGCCGCGCGAGCATCCTGATCGCGACGCCGCTCGGGCTCGAGCGCCTGGCCGCTGCACGCGCGCCGCAGGAGAACTCGCTCATCGAGACGCTCGAGGAGTGGTCGGTCCCCGACATCCACTCGCTCACACGGCTCCTGCACGCCCTCACGTCGGGGATCAGCCCGAGCTGACCGACCTTCTCCACGCGGTAGCACCGGCGTAACACAGTTGAGACAAACGCGAGGTTGACTGGGGGGCACCCAGGCATCCTGCGGGGCGATGTCGACACGCGGAAGGACGCACCCATGAGATTCCGACCCCTGCGCGCGTCGTCCTCCCCCGCTCTCGTCCGCGACGGCCTCTCGGTGGTGCCGGAGCACATGAGCGCCGTCCTGTTCGACGCCACCGGCACAGCCGACGTGCTCCGGGTCGGCACCACGCCGACGCCGACGCCCATCCTCAGCGAAGTGCTCGTGCAGGTCGTCGCGGCAGGCGTCAATCCGATCGACGCGAAGACGCGCGCGGGCGCCGGCGTGAGCGGCTCGATCGAGCGGTTCCCGTCGACGCTCGGCTACGACTTCAGCGGCATCGTCGTGAAGTCCCCCTACGAAGCCCACCCCTTCCCCGTCGGTACCGAGGTGTTCGGGATGACCTCGTTCCCGCGGTCGGGCGGAAGCTATGCCGAGTACGTCGTCGCGCCGACGCTCTCCCTCGCGCGGAAGCCCACGTCTCTGTCGCACGTCGAGGCCGCGGGGGTCCCGCTGGCCGCGCTCACCGCGTGGGGCCTCATCGTCGAGACGGCGCACGCGCACGAGGGGCAGCGCATCCTCATCCACGCCGGTGCGGGTGGGGTGGGCCACTTCGCCGTCCAACTGGCGGCCTACTTCGGCGCGCACGTGACCGCCACCGGTTCGGGCGGCAACCTCGGGTGGCTGCGCGAGCTCGGGGCATCCGTCGTCATCGACCACACGACGATGCGCTTCGACGAGGTCGCGGGCGAGGTCGACGTCGTGATCGACCTCGTCGGCAACGCGCACGACGACACCGGGACCCGGTCGCTCCGGGCGCTTCGCCCGGGCGGGCTGTACGTGCTCGTGCCGACCGGTTCGTGGCCGGACTACACCGAGGCCGCAGAGGCCGCGGGCGTGCGGGCGACGTCCTACAAGGTCATCCCCGACGGCGGGGTGCTCGCGACGATCGCGCGTCTTCTCGAATCCGGCGCGATCCAGGTCTACGTCGACCACGTGTTCCCGCTCGCCGACGTCGTCGACGCGCACCGCCAGCTCGAACGCGGCCATACTCGCGGAAAGATCGTGCTCGCCGTCGGCGAGGGCTGAGCTCAGCTCTCCAGGACCCGCCGGCCCTCCGCCACGATCTCTTCCGCCACGGCGTCGAGCAGCTCCGAGCGGAGGTTCCACTGCTGCCAGTACAGCGGCACATCGATGCTCGGGCCGCCGAGGGCGACGAGTCGGCCGGCGGCGAGCGCGTCCGCGGACTGCAGCCGCGGCAGGAGCGCCCACCCGAGCCCGAGCTCGGTGGCGGCGGCGAAATCGTGCGACGCCGGAACCCGGTGGCGCGGTGGCGCCGCGGGATCGACGCCGCGCGCCGTGAGCCACCGGCTCTGCAGGTCGTCGCGACGGTCGAAGTCGATGACGGGCGCGTGGCTGAATACGGCCGCGTCCGCTCCCCCGGCGAGCCACGCGTCGACGAAGGCGGGCGACGCCACCGCTTCGTATCGCAGGACGCCCAGCGCCCGCACGTGGCATCCCGCGACGGGCTGCGCGCGCGAGGTGACGGCGCCAGTGACCGTGCCCTCCTCGAGCATGCCCGCCGTGAAGTCCTGGTCGTCGCGGTGCAGGTCGAAGACGACGGGATGCCGCGCCGCCAGCCGCGCGAGCGGCGCGAGGAACCACGTCGCGAGCGAGTCGGCGTTGACCGCGAGAGGGAGTGAGGCGCGGGTGTCGCCGTCGCCGAACTCTCGGATGGCATCGTCTTCCAGGAGCATGATCTGGCGCGCATAGCGGACGATCGCGTGCGCGGCAGGGGTCGGGCGCGGCGGCTTGGAGCGCACCAGTAGCACGCGGCCCAGGTCGTCTTCGAGCGCGCGGATGCGCTGGCTGACGGCCGACGGGCTCACGTGCAGCCGTTCCGCCGCGGCCTGCAGACTGCCCGCGTCGATGACGGCGGCGAGCGTCATGGCGCCGACGGCAGGAATCCTCATGTGAAGCATCCCTTCATCAGCGTTAGAATCTTGAGCTGGACTGTATCAAAGCGTCGCCCTAGCGTCGAGGGATGCTCACCTCTCTGCTCGCCGGCGTCGGACTGGGCCTGTCGCTGATCGTCGCGATCGGGGCGCAGAACCTTTTCGTCCTGCGCCAGGGCATCCGTCGGGAGCACGCCGTCGCGGTCGCCCTCACGTGCGCCCTGTCGGATGCCGCGCTCATCGCGATCGGCGTCTCAGGACTCGGGGCGCTGCTGCACGCCGTGCCGTGGCTCATCGAGGCGGTGCGCTGGGGCGGCGCGGTCTTCCTCACCGTGTACGCCATGCTCGCCGCCCGGCGTGCGCTCTGGCCGGCGCCGCTCGTCGCGGAGAGCGCGCTCGTCATCGACGCGGATGCCGAGGCCGGGCCGTCCGAGTCAGGCACGGACGCCGGCTCCTCCGCCTCCGGCCGGTCGGTGATGACCCGCGCGCGACTCGCCCCCGTCCTGCTGACCTGCCTCGCGCTCACGTGGCTGAACCCGCACGTCTACCTCGACACGGTGTTCCTGCTCGGGTCGGTCGCCGCCACGCACGGCGCGACGCGGTGGTGGTTCGCGGCGGGCGCGATGGCGGCATCCTTCGCCTGGTTCTTCGCGCTCGCGCTCGGGTCGCGTCACCTCGGCCGGTGGCTCTCCACGCCGCGTGCGTGGCGCATCCTCGATGCCGTGATCGCGGTCGTGATGCTGGCACTCGCGGTGAGCCTCGTCTGGCCGCGCTGACCCTTCGAGGGCCTACTCCTCGACCTGTGCCTTCCGCGCGGCGACGAGCGCACGGATCGTGTCATCCGGCAGCGGCTCCGTGAACCGGATCGTTCCCTTCGCATGATCGACACCGCCCAGCAGCGGGGCGATCTCGACGATCGCCGCGGGGCTGAACGGGTAGACGCCGAAGTGCTTCTTCGCCCGCATCACCGACAGCAGGGATCTGCCGCGGTAGACGAGAGCGGGCATGCCGTAGCCGAGGC
Organism: Microbacteriaceae bacterium PS02067; assembly: GCA_029960085.1. Classification (GTDB taxonomy): domain Bacteria; phylum Actinomycetota; class Actinomycetes; order Actinomycetales; family Microbacteriaceae; genus Microbacterium. Next base: position 9,986 of record JASCPG010000049.1, read on the forward strand.
CCTGTTCGGCCTCGGGCGCGACGCTCCGGGCGACCTCGTAGACGTGGGCGATGACCGCGGCGTCGGCGGGATCGAGCCCGGCGAGATAGTCGTCGATGGTTCCCATACCGGCATCCTTCCCGTTCGCATGGCCGCGCGACAAGATGGGGGCATGAGACGCGTGCGGGTGCTGGTCGGCGGCGAGGTGCAGGGCGTCGGCTACCGCTACACGCTGCAGCACGTCGCGCGCGGCGCGGGTGTGACGGGGTGGGTGCGGAACCTCCGCGACGGGCGCGTCGAGGCGGAGCTCGAAGGCGCGGATGCCGCGGTCGCCGCCGTCCTGGACTGGATGGGCACCGGCCCGCGCGGCGGGCGGGTCACGTCGGTGGAGCAGGACGACGTCACCCCGACCGGCGACGCGGGGTTCGAGATCCGCCGCGACGGGTGAGCGTCCCTCGGCTCGGGCGGGTGTGAGGGCCGGGCGCGTGCGATCGTGCGCGGGCGGGCACCCTCCCTGGCATCCGCAACGGCACAGGGCCCCACCCGAAGGTGGAGCCCTGTGCTCGGTTCGCTGCGCGTTCGCGTCAGACGAGAGTGTTGACGTCCAGCGGGATGCCGGGACCGAACGTGGTCGACACGGCACCCTTCTGGATGTAGCGACCCTTCGAGCTCGACGGCTTCAGGCGCACGATCTCCTCGAGCGCGGCCTTGAAGTTCTCGTCCAGCTGCTCGGCCGAGAACGACGCCTTGCCGACGACGAAGTGCACGTTGGCGTGCTTGTCGACGCGGAACTCGATCTTGCCGCCCTTGATCTCCTCGACGGCCTTGGCCGGGTTGGGGGTCACGGTGCCGGTCTTCGGGTTCGGCATGAGGCCACGGGGACCGAGGACCTTACCGAGGCGACCGACCTGGCCCATGAGCTCGGGCGTCGAGACGGCCGCGTCGAACGCGGTCCAGCCGCCGGCGACCTTCTCGATGAGCTCGGCGCCGCCGACCTCATCGGCACCCGCGGCGATGGCGGCCTCGGCGGCCGGGCCCGTCGCGAAGACGATGACGCGCGCGGTCTTACCCGTGCCGTGCGGCAGGATGACCGTGCCACGGACCATCTGGTCCGCCTTGCGCGGGTCGACGGCGAGCTTCAGCGCGACCTCGACGGTGGAGTCGAACTTGGTCGAGCCGGTCTCCTTCGCGAGGTTCACCGCCTCGGTGGACGTGTAGAACTTGTCGCGGTCGATCTTGGCCGCGGCTGCTTCGTAAACCTTGGACTTAGCCATTTTCCGTTCCCCCTCAGTCCTCGACCGTGATGCCCATGGAGCGGGCGGTGCCGGCGATGATCAGCGAGGCGGCCTCGATGTCGTTCGCGTTCAGGTCGGGCATCTTCGTCTCGGCGATCTGACGGACCTGGTCCTTGGTGAGCTTCGCGACCTTGACGGTGTGCGGGGTCTTCGAACCCTTGGCGACGCCGGCGGCCTTCTTGATGAGCTCCGCCGCGGGCGGGGTCTTCAGGATGAACGTGAAGCTGCGGTCCTCGTAGACGGTGATCTCCACGGGGATGACGTTGCCGCGCTGCGACTCGGTCGCGGCGTTGTACGCCTTGCAGAACTCCATGATGTTGACGCCATGCTGACCGAGCGCGGGGCCGATCGGCGGCGCCGGGTTGGCGGCACCGGCGTTGATCTGAAGCTTGATCAGGCCGGTCACCTTCTTCTTCGGTGCCATTCTCTTTCCTTTCGTCGAGTGGATGCCGTGGCATCCGTCTCTCCCGCAGATCCGGCTTCTCCGGAACGCGGTCGTGTTCGGGCACGCCGAACGGCGCACACAAACCACACAAGTCTACCCCATGGCATCCATCACGAAGACAGGAGATCTCACGAAAACAGGACGCTTCCCGGGGGAAACGTCCTGTCTCGGTGAGATCTCCTGCGTCGGCGATCCGCGAGGGGATGCCGGGGCGCAGGGATGCCTACTGCTTGGTGACCTGGTCGAACGACAGCTCGACCGGCGTCTCGCGCTCGAAGAGCGAGACGAGGACGGTGAGCTTGCCGCTTTCGGGCTTGATCTCGCTGATCGAGCCGGGCAGGCCCGCGAACGAGCCCTCCTTGATCGTGATCGTCTCGCCGATCTCGAAGTCGACCTCGGTGATGACCGAACGCGCCTGCGTGGCGGAGCCCTTCGCGGCGCCCTTGGCCGGCGCGACCTCGGCGACCTGGACGAGCGACTTCAGCATCTCGAACGCCTCGTCGAAGCGCAGCGGCGTGGGGTTGTGCGCGTTGCCCACGAAGCCCGTGACGCCCGGCGTGTGACGCACGACCGACCAGGTGTCCTCGTTGAGCTCCATGCGCACGAGCACGTAGCCCGGGATGCGCACGCGCGTGACCATCTTTCGCTGGCCGTTCTTGATCTCGACGACGTCCTCCATCGGGACCTCGACCTGGTAGATGTCCTCTTCGACCTCGAGCGAGTTCTTGCGCTGCTCGATGTTGGCCTTCACCTTGCGCTCGAAGCCGGCATAGGAGTGGATGACGTACCACTTGCCGGGGAGCGAACGCAGCTCGGCGCGGAAGTCCTCGTACGGGTCGCCGGTACCGGCATCCTCGGCCGCTTCGACGTCTTCGACGACCGCGGCAGCCTCGGCGACCTCGGCGACGACGTCCTCGTCGAGTGCGGGCGCGTCGGGCTCGCCGTTGACGTCGGGACCGTCGTAGGGGGCGACTTCCTCAGCAGCCTTCGCGGCATCCTCGGCCGCCTCTTCGGCGAGCGAGTCGTTGAGGACCTCGGCGGCGGCCTCGGCCTCGGCGGCCTGGTCGATCTCGAGTGCGTCGTTCACGATGGCGTCAGCCTCCGGGTCGTCGATGTCGATGTCGTCGTAGTCGTCGTCATCCTCGTCGTCGACGACGTGGACGGCGAGGTGCTCGGCGGGCGCCGACGACAGTTCCTCGGCCGCGAGCACGTTGCCCTCCTGGGCCTCGTCGTCCTCGCTGGACTGCTCGGCCGCGGTCGCCCAGTCGGCGTCGTCGGTGTACTTCTCAGACACGTGTCTTCTCTTCCATCGGGGGTGGTGCGGTGAAGGCGGGGTGCCGTCGCTCAGCGGGGAACGCCGAAGACGACGTTCACCACCCAGGTGAAGAGCAAGTCGAGGCTGTACACGATCGCCATCATGACGACGACGAAGCCGAGCACGACGAGAGTGAACTTGACGAGCTCCTGGCGGGTCGGCGTGACGACCTTGCGCAGTTCGCCGAACACCTGGCGGATGAAGAGCGCGATGCGCTGGAAGAAGTTCAGCTTCTTCCCGCCGGCCAGAGCGCCGCCTGCCGCGACGACCTCGCCGTGCCCATCTTCCTGAACCATGTACCCACCCGTGTGACTTGCCCGGACCTGCTGTCGAACCAGCGAATGCTGGCGCGCGCAGGGCGGACAGGAATCGAACCTGCAACCTGCGGTTTTGGAGACCGCTGCTCTGCCAATTGAGCTACCGCCCTAGAGATCTCGCGATCTCACGGGAGAAGTCCGCCCCACTCGCCTGCCCGATCGTGTCGGTGGGCACAGCGAAAGAATGCAGACTTCAACTGCACTGTCCAGTGTACGTCATGCCCCGTGGGGTCGCGAACGTACGGAACGCTCAGTACTCCTGCACGCCGTAGCGGTCGGGCTCCTCGCCGCGGCGGAAATCGCGCCCCGAGAGGGACGTCGCAGTGACCCGGACGTAGTTGTACTTGATCGTCGGGATCCAGGGCTTGAGGGGCAGTCGGTCCGCAGCGGCCACCTCCTCGGCGGTCGCGAGACGGGCGGCGTGCCCGCGGACGACGACGCTCCAGGCATCCGTGTCGGTGTACTCGTCGGCCTCGAACAGGACCTCGTCGTTGATGGTCACTTCGGTGAGCTTCGAGCCCTCGGCGGTGCGGAAGACGATGCTCTCACCGTCGACGGTGTAGTTCACGGGGTAGATGTCCATGACATCCCCCACGCGCGTGACGAGGCGTCCGAGCTCCTGTTCGGCCAGGCGATCCCAGCACTGCTGCTCGGTGAGCGGGACAACGGCATCCGACGACTGGTCCATGCTCCCATCATGGACCTCCCGGCGCCGCGGGTCGAGCCGCCGACGCCAGGACTAATGCCCGGTCCCTACGATGTCACCATGACCGTGACGCAGGACGCGCTCGATGAGCTCTGGGACTTCGCCGATCCGGCCGCGTCGGCGGCGAGGTTCGCGGATGCCGCGGCCCGCACCTCTGGCCCCGACCGTGACGAGCTGGAGACCCAGCGCGCCCGCGCGTACGGGCTGCAGGGCCGCTTCGAGGAGGCGGATGCCGTGCTCGACGGCCTGTCTGGCGCGACGCCCGCGGTGCGCACGCGCGTCGCGCTCGAGCGTGGCCGGGTGCGGAACTCGGCGGGACCGCCCGAGGCTGCCGTGCCCTTCTTCCGCGTGGCCGTGGACGAGGCGCGCGCGGCCGGGCTCACGTTCCTGCTGGTCGACGCGCTGCACATGCTCGCGATCGCGGACACCGCGGGTGCGGATGCCTGGACGACGGAGGCTTTCGCCGAGCTCGCCCAGGTCGCCGACCCACGGACGCTCCGGTGGCGCATCTCGCTGCATTCGAACGCAGGGTGGCGGCTCTTCGACGCGGGCCGCCTCGATGCGGCACTCCGGGAGTTCGAGGCCGCCCGTGAGGCGGCCGTCCAGTGGGGCACCCCGCAGCAGCTGCAATGGGCCGCGGAGGCCATCGCCGAGTGCCGGGCGGCCCTGGAAGGCTGAGCGGTCCTCGCGGGGTGACGCAGCAGCGCGGATGCCACACGGCGGCTTGCCCACCCGGGCATCCACCCCACATCACCGACACAGGAGATCTCACCCACACAGGACGCAAACCCGGGAAAGAGGCCTGTCTCGGTGACATCTCCTGCCTCCGCGATGGGCGCCGCGTGACGGCAAGGCAGCACAGCAGCGGATGCCCCGCGCGCGCCTCACCCCGCGACGCGGATGAGCTTCTTGTTGACGAACTCCTCAGCGGCGAGGAGGCCCATCTCGCGCCCCGTGCCGGAGCGCTTGACGCCGCCGAAGGGGAGCTCGGGCGAGTCCGCGAGCACGACGTTGATGTAGACCATGCCGGCGTCGATCGCGTCGGCGACGCGGGATGCCTGGGCCTCGTCCGTCGTGAAGACGTACGACCCGAGGCCGAACGGCGTGCCGTTCGCGATCTCGAGGGCCTGCTCCTCCGACTCCGCGCGGTAGACGACACCGACCGGGCCGAAGAACTCCTCGCGGTAGGCGTCCATCTCAGGCGTGACCCCGGTGAGCACCGTGCCGGGGAAGAACGCGCCGTCACGGACACCGCCCGTCACGAGCGTGGCACCCTGCGCGACCGCCCGATCGACCTGCTCCTCGAGACGCTCGGCAGCGGTGAGCGAGGACAGCGGACCGAGCACCGTGTCTTCGGCGAACGGGTCGCCGACGGTGGCATCCGCCATCGCCGCGCTGAACTTCTCGAGGAACGCGTCGTAGAGGTCGGATGCCACGATGAACCGCTTCGCGGCGTTGCAGGACTGCCCGTTGTTGTCCAGGCGCGCGTCGACCGCCATCTGCACGGTCGCGTCGAGGTCAGGCGTCGACAGGAGGATGAAGGGGTCCGACCCGCCGAGCTCGAGGACGACCTTCTTGAGGTTCCGGCCCGCCGTCTCGGCGACGGCCGCGCCCGCGCGCTCGGAACCGGTCACCGAGACCCCCTGCACCCGCCGGTCGGCGATCACGGTGGCGGCCTGCTCGTTCGTGATGCGGACGTCGGTGTAGGCGCCCTCGGGGAAGGCCGCGTCGGCGTACATCTTGGCGATCGCAGCGCCCGACTCGGGGCACTGCGGCGCGTGCTTGAGCAGGATCGTGTTCCCGACCGCGAGGTTCGGCGCCGCGAAGCGCGCGACCTGGTAGTACGGGAAGTTCCACGGCATGATCCCGAGGAGCGCGCCCAGCGGGGCACGACGGATGACCGCCGTCCCCTCCCCCAGGATGTCGATCGGGGTGTCACCCGTGATCGCGTCGATCTGGTCGGCGTAGAACTCGGTGATGTCGGCGGAGAAGTCGACCTCGCCCTCGGCGGCGGCGAGCGGCTTGCCCATCTCGCGGACGATGATCGCGGCGAGCTCGTCACGACGTTCGCGGTGCAGCTCGGCCACGCGGCGCAGCAGCGCGGCGCGCTCCGCCGGCGTCGACGTGCGCCCCCACGTGCGGTACGCCGCGTCGGCGGTGGCGATGGCGGCCTCCACCTCGGCGTCGGTCGCGGTCGGGTAGGTCGCGAGGGTCTCGCCCGTCGCGGGGTTGATGACGGCGTAGTCGCTCATGGTGTCCTCGTCTGGTGGGTCCCGCTCAGGAGGCCGGGATCAGCGTGTACTTGGTCGAGAGGTATTCGTGGATGCCTTCGAGGCCGCCCTCACGGCCGACGCCCGACTGCTTGAGCCCGCCGAACGGTGCCGCCGCATTGGAGACGACGCCGACGTTGAGGCCCATCATGCCCGTCTCGAGGCGATCGATCATCCGGATGCCGCGGGCGAGGTCCTGCGTGAAGACGTAGGACACGAGGCCGTACTCGGTGTCGTTCGCGAGCCGCACGGCCTCGTCCTCGGTCTGGAACGTCGCGATCGCGAGCACGGGGCCGAAGATCTCCTCACGGAGGATGTCGCTGCCCGCCGCGACCTCGGTGATGACCGTCGGCTCGAAGAAGGTGCCCGGCCCATCGATCGCCGAACCCCCCGCACGCACGGTGGCGCCGCGCTCGACGGCATCCGCGACGAGTGCCGCCGTACTGTCGACGGCCTTCTGGTCGATGAGCGGCCCGATCTGCACGCCGTCCTCGGTGCCGCGGCCGATCGACATCGCACGCACGCGCTCGGAGACCCGGTCGGCGAACGCCTCGGCGACGTCGGCGTGCACGATGAAGCGGTTGGCCGCCGTGCACGCCTGCCCGATGTTCCGGAACTTCGCCGCCAGCGCGCCGTCGACGGCCTTGTCGAGGTCGGCATCTTCGAACACGACGAACGGCGCGTTGCCGCCGAGCTCCATCGAGACGCGCAGCACGCCCTCGGCGGCCTGCGCGATGAGCTTCTTGCCGACGGGGGTCGAGCCCGTGAACGACAGCTTCCGCAGGCGCGGGTCGGCGATGATCGGCCCCGACAGGGCGCTCGAGTGCGTCGTCGTCACGACGTTGACGACGCCGGCGGGAAGGCCCGCCTCTTCGAGGAGCGCGACGAACGCGAGCGTCGTGAGCGGAGTGAGCTCCGGCGGCTTCACGACGACCGTGCACCCGGCGGCGAGCGCGGGGGCGATCTTGCGGGTCGCCATCGCGAGCGGGAAGTTCCACGGCGTGATGAAGAAGCACGGCCCCACAGGCCGCTGGCTGACGACCATCCGCCCGGTGCCCTCGGGGTTCGAGCCGTAGCGACCGGCGATGCGCACGGCCTCCTCGCTGAACCAGCGCAGGAACTCGCCGCCGTAGGTCACCTCGCCGCGCGCCTCGGCGAGGGGCTTGCCCATCTCGAGGGTCATGAGCAGGGCGAACTCGTCGGCCCGTTCGGTCAGCAGGTCGAACGTCTTCCGCAGGATGTCGCTACGCGTGCGGGGTGCCGTGGCGGCCCACGCGTCCTGCGCGGCGACGGCGGCGTCCAGCGCACGGATGCCGTCCTCAGGCGTCGCGTCGGCGATCTCGACGAGGGTGTCGCCGGTCGCCGGGTCCTTGACGGGGAAGGTTCCCGCGCCGCCGTCGATCCACTCCCCGGCGATGTACAGGCCGCGGGGGATCTTCGCGAGCAGGGCCTCTTCGGTGATCATCGGGCTTCCTCCTTGAGTCGACGGGTGCTCTTCGGGGCATCCACTCCCAGCGTCTCACCCTTGAAGAACGCGGGGCGCTTGATGGACTGCCAGATCATGATGAGGATGCCGCCGACGATGATGACCATCCCGAGGATGAACACGATGCCCACCCCGCCGATGTTCGCGCCGCTCTCGGAGTACTCCGGGCTCGCCGAGTCGATGAGCGTCGTGACGAACAGGACCGCGAGGATCGTGCCGCCGATGAGGGGGAACAGGAACGTGTAGAAGACGTTCCGCACCGAGTCGAACCACTGGTTCCGGAAGTACCAGACGCACGCGAAGGCCGTGATGCCGTAGTAGAAGCAGATCATCATGCCGAGGGTGAGGATCGTGTCCCAGAGCGTGTTCTCGCTCACGACGCGCATGACGGCGTAGAACGCGGATGCCACGATGGCCGAGACGATCGTGGCGTACCCGGGAGTGAAGAAGCGCGGGCTGACCTTCGCGAACGACGACGGCAGCGCCCCGTAGTGGCCCATCGACAGGAGCGTGCGGGCCGGGCCGACGAACGTCGACTGCAGCGACGACGCGGAGCTCGTCAGCACCGCGAGCGAGACGAGGAAGGCGAGCGGCCCGAGGATCGGCCCGGACAGGTGGAAGAAGACGTTCTCCTGGATGTCGGCGTTGCCGAGGCCGAGCTCACCCTCGCCGACGCCGGCGAACATGATCATCGCGATGGCGAGCATGAGGTACAGCGTCACGATCGTGATGACCGTGATCGTCGCGGCGCGACCCGGGGTCTTCTCGGGATCCTTCGTCTCTTCGTTCATCGTGAGGGTGACATCCCACCCCCAGAAGATGAAGATCGACAGCGAGAGGCCCGCGGCGAACGCCGAGAACGAACTCACCGCGAACGGGTTGAACCACTCCCAGTCGAACGGTGTGTAGTCGAAGCCGCCACCGGAGATCGCCGAGACGATCGCGGCGACGGCGAAGAAGACGAGGACGAGCACCTGGAAGCCGACGAGGAAGTACTGCAGCTTCTGGGTCGTCTGCATGTCGCGGTACGAGATGAACGTCGCGGCGAGCATGAACAGCAGGCACACACCGATGTTGATGAACGTGTTGGATGCCAGATCGGCGATGTCCGCGTTGCCGGTGATCTGTGAGATCAGCAGGAACAGGAAGTCCACCGCGACGCCGGCGAGGTTCGAGAGCACGAGGATCGTCGCGACGACGAGGCCCCAGCCGGCCATCCAGCCGATCCAGGGGCCGAACGCCCGCGTCGCCCAGGTGAAGGACGTCCCGGCATCCGGCATGCGGTTGTTGAGCTCGCGGTAGCCGAAGGCCACGAGCAGCATCGGGATGAAGCCCACGAGGATGATCGCGGGGATCTGCGCTCCGACCGCCGAGGCGGTGGGGCCGACGGCCGCAGTGAAGGTGTAGGCGGGCGCGATGCACGAGATGCCGATGACGACGGCGCCGATGAGGCCGATGGTTCCGGCGGAGAGGCCCTTGGCGGAGAGGCCGCCGGACTTCTCGCTCGAGGCATCGGCCAGCGGCGTGGTTTCGGGAGGGGTCATGAGCGGGTCTCCTCGCTGCCGGCGACGCTGCCGGATCGGGTGGTGCGGGGAACGACGATCACCGGGACGGTGATCTCCTTGAGCATCTTGGCGGCCGTCGAGCCGAGGAACAGTCGCCGGGGCTGGGCGAGACGGCTCGAGCCGACGAGGGCGATCTCGCCGCCCTGCCAGTCGAGGTGGCTGACGGCGTCTTCGATGCTCTCGCCCTCGGCGACGACGACGTCGACACGGAGGCCCGCAGGAAGGTCCGCCCGCGCTGCGGCGAGCACCTGCTCGGTCTCGCTCGACGCGGCGATGCGGATCGCGCCCGTGTCGGCCGTGGCCGGGAGGTCGATCGGCAGGAGGGACAGGAGCCGCACCGGCACGCTCGCCGCGTCGGCGAGCTCGGCCGTCGCCTCGAGGAGGGCGTCGGCGCCGGGCCGCGTTCCGACGGCGACGGTCAGCCTCGTGATCCCCGTCTCGGGCGCGACCTTCCGGGCGCCGCGCGGCACGAGGACGACGGGCACGTCGGACGAGTGCACGAGTTCCGTCGTCGTCGAGCCGAGGCGGTGGTGTCCGCGCAGTGCGCCGTCGGAGGCGCCGACGACGATGCACCGGGCATCCAGTTCATGCGCGATGCTCTCGAGGCCCGCCGCGAACGATTCCGCCGCACGGATCTGCGCGTGCGCGACGACATCCTCGGGGATGCGGTCGATCGCCTCGGCGATCCAGTGCTGGGCCTGGTCGCGCAGCACCCGGCTGTAGCCGTCGGCCGGCGGCGTGATGACGCTGCGGTCGGCACTCGGGAGCACGATCGACACGTCGAGCACGGCGCCCGTGGCACGAGCGAGGCGGGCACCGAACGCGACCGCGTCGCGCCCCGCCTTGGTCGCGGTGTACCCGACGACGATGTGCGCGGTCATCCGCGGATCTCCGCGACGATCTGGGATGCCACGAGGCGCCCCATCCGGATCGCGCCGTCGACGTGCTGATACCCCGCGCCGGCGAGGTCGCTGCATGCGAAGCGGATCGGACCGACCGCTTCGCGCAGGTGCGCGCCGTAGCGCGAAAGGCCGCCGAGGTCGAAGCTCGCCGCGTACGCGCCGCGGGTCCACTCCTCGCTCCCCCAGTCGCTCTCGTAGTAGACGACGGGGTTCTTCGCCTCGGGGCCGTAGTAGTGCGACAGCGACTCGAGGATGCGCTCCTTGCGCTCCTCGGCGGAGAGTTCGAACACCCCGTCGGCGTGCAGGTCGCTGACGAAGCCGACCAGGGTGCCGCGCTCGTCGCCGTGGTTCGTGTTGTCGTAGGCCTCGTGCGACAGCTCGTACGGGCTGAAGGCCGTGCCCGAGAGCCCCTGCTCGCGCCAGAACGGGCGGTCGTAGACGGCATGCACCTTGATGACGAAGCCCATCGAGATGTGCTGGTGCATCTGGTGCTGCAGGCGCGGCAGCGCCGGCACGAACGAGATGCGGTTGTAGAGGATCGGAGCGAGCGCCAGGATCACCTGGCGGGCGTGCACGCTCATCCCGTCCGCGACGACCGTGGCCCCCGCGTCGGACCACTCGATCGTGCGCACGGCCTGGTTCAGGAACACGTCCGCGCCGAGGCGCTCGGCGAGCAGCAGCGGAACCTGCTGCAGCCCGCCGACGACGCGCTTGTCGAGGATGAAGTCGGCGTCGACGAGGTTCGAGTAGCTGCCTGCGGATGCCGCCATGAGCAGCGACTGCAGGAGCGACACGGCGTGCGTCGGCTTCGTGAGCATCGCGGAACCGGTTGCGAAGGCGAGGTTGCGGACGGCCTCGTCGTCGTCGGTCTGCCGGCGCAGCCAGGCATCCCACGAGACGGAATCCCACTCGGCAGCCTTCTCGTGCGCCCACGGACGGTCGGGGTCGATCTCGGCGACCATCGCGTCGAGTCGTTCGGTGATCTCGGCGATCGCCTTCTCGGTCGCGGGTGAGACCGGGAACATCTCCCCCGTGAACCGGTGCACCTGGCCGTCCGGGCCGACGTAGACGCTGTCGCCCTCGCGGTACCGGCTGAACGTCTCGAGGCCGAGGTCGGCGACGGTCTCCTGCAGCGCCGTCTGATCGGGTGATATCCACTGGCCGCCGATCTCGAGCATGGCGCCGTCGATCGTGTCGGTCCACAGGCGCCCGCCGACACGGTCGCGCGCCTCCAGGACGGCGACGGACAGGCCTGCCTTCTTCAGCTCGTTGGCGGCGGTGAGGCCGGCGGCCCCCGCCCCCACGATGACGACGTCTCGGGTGATCTCGGTCATGGTGTGTCTCTTCTCTGAGTCGACGGTCGGGTCTCTGAGTCGGTTGTCGGGGCCGGCGCGGCGGTAGCGCGGCCGGTGCGCTGCGGGTCGGGCCTGCGGATCAGGCGGCGGCGAGGGCTGCCGCGACGACGTCGAGGCCCTCGTTCAGCAGGTGGTCGGGGATGCTCAGCGGCGGCAGGAACCGGATGACGTTGCCGTACGTGCCGCACGTGAGCACGATGACGCCTTCGGCGATCGCCGCCTTCGCGACGGCGGACGTGAGCGCCGGGTCGGGAGCGTTCGTCACGGGGTCGACGAACTCCGCGGCGATCATCGCGCCGTGGCCCCGTACATCGCCGATCCGCGGGTCGGACGCCTGCAGGGACTCGAGGCGGGCGCGGAGGATCCCCCCTATCTCGCGCGCCCGCTCGAGCAGCCCCTCATTCTCGAACGCGTCGATCGATGCCAGTGCGGCCGCACAGGCGACGGGGTTGCCGCCGTACGTTCCGCCGAGCCCCCCGCCGTGGGTGGCATCCATGATCTCGGCGCGTCCCGTCACGGCCGCCAAGGGCATGCCCCCAGCAATCCCCTTGGCGGTCGTGATGAGGTCGGGGACGATTCCGAACAGCTCGCTCGCGAACATCTCGCCGGTGCGGGCGAAACCGGTCTGCACCTCGTCGGCGATGAACACGACGCCGTTCGTGCGGCACCAGTCGACGATGACGGGCAGGAACCCGTCGGCGGGGACGATGAAGCCGCCCTCGCCCTGGATCGGCTCGATGATGACGGCGGCGAGGTCTGCGGCGCCGATCTGCTTCTCGATCGCGGAGATCGCGCGCGCGGCGGCCTCGGCGCCGGACAGGCCGTCACGGAACGGGTACGACGCGGGCATCCGGTACACCTCGGACGCGAAGGGGCCGAAGCCGGCCTTGTACGGCATCGCCTTGGCGGTGAGCGCCATCGTGAGGTTCGTGCGGCCGTGGTAGGCGTGGTCGAACGCGACGACGGCCTGCTTGCCGGTGAAGCGGCGGGCGATCTTGACGGCGTTCTCGACGGCCTCGGCGCCGGAGTTGAAGAGGGCCGACTTCTTCGCGTGATCGCCGGGCGTGACGCGGTTCAGGGCTTCCGCGACGGCGACGTAGGACTCGTACGGCGAGATCATGAAGCACGTGTGGGTGAACTGCGCGACGGCCTCCTGCACGGCGGCGACGACGCCCGGGTGGGCGTTGCCGATGCTCGTGACGGCGATGCCCGAGCCGAGGTCGATGAGCGAGTTGCCGTCGGCGTCGACGACGACGCCTCCGCCGGCGGCGACGGCTTCGATGGGGACGGTGTGCGCCACGCCCGACGCGACCGCGGCCGACTTGCGGGCCAACAGCTCCTGCGAGCGGGGACCGGGGATGGCCGTGCGGAGGGTGCGCTGCTGGGGAAGGTCGGGGCCGCCGACCGTGCGTGCGGGGGCGGGGGACGTCGTCGTGCTCATGCGGGGAGCGTATGGCGCCCGAGGTCGCCCCCACACCTGCCGCGGTGTACATTCTGAGGTGCGCGACCGACGTCGCGTACAGGCCCGACGAGAAGAGCGCCGATGGCATCGGAGTCCCCCGCCCCTCAGCCGACCCTCCGCGCGCTCCTCGGCAGGGACGACCTCGCGTTGCGCCTCGCGTCGGACGAGGTCGACCTGCAGCCCGACGCGCTCGACGCGCCGCTGCGCTGGGTGCACTCCTCCGACCTGGTCGACCCGACGCCGTTCCTCGCCGACGACCTGCTGCTGCTGACGACGGGTACCCAGTTCGCGGAAGACGCCGACTACCAGGGCTACGTGGACCGGCTCCGCGCCCGCGGCGTGCGCGGGCTCGGGTTCGGCACCGAGGTCGTGCGCGACGGCATCCCGCCCGCCCTCGTCCGCGCCTGCCGCGCCGCCCGCATGCCCCTGTTCGAGGTGCCCTATCGGACGCCGTTCATCGCGCTCGCGCGAGCCAACGCCGAAGCCATCGCCGCGCAGGCCTACGCGCGGCGCACCTGGGCACTGTCGGCCCAGCGGGCGATCTCGCTCGCCGCCCTGCGCCCCGACGGGCTGGCGGCCACCGTCGCGGAACTCGCCCGCCAGCTCGGCGCCTGGGTCGGCCTCTACGACGCGGCGGGGGTGCTCACTCAGAGCCACCCCGCCGCGCGCACGGGCGGCCTGAGCCCCGCCGCCCGGGCGACCCTCGACGCCGAAGCCGGCACGGTGCTGCGCCGGGGCTCGCGGGCCGCATCGCAGATCGAGATCGACGGGATGCGGGCGACGCTGCAGACGCTCGGACGCGGCGGACACCTCCGCGGGGTGATCGCGATCGTCGGCGCCGAGCTCGATCTCGAAGGGCGCAGCGTCGTCACCTCCGTGATCGCGATGGCCGGGCTCGCGCTCGAGCAGAACGTCGGCCTCGGACGGGCGCGCACCGCGCTGCGCGCGGGCCTCGTGCCCCTCCTCCTCTCGGGTGACGCCGCTCTCGCGCGCCGGGTCTCCCGCGAGCTCTGGGGTCCTCTCCCGGCCGCCCCGATCGTCGTCGCCGTCGCGCAGCTCACGCCCGCGCGCCTCGACGCGGCGACCGATTGGCTCGAGATGCGCGTCGCCGAGAGCCGGGGCGCGCTCTTCCACGGCCGCGGGCCGGAGGGCCATGTGGTCGTCGTCCCCGCCTCCGACGGCGAGACCCTGGCGCGATTCGCCGAGCTGTTCGAGGCATCCGTCGGCGTCTCGGAGCCAGCCGACTACGCCGCCGTCGCCCGCGCGCACGACGAAGCCACCGCCGCCGCCCGGCGCGCCCGCCCGGGTGCCGTCGCCCGCTTCGGCGACCGGACCTCGGCAGGAGTGCTGGCCGCGCTCGACTCGGTCGAGGCG
>JASCPG010000004.1 GCA_029960085.1 Microbacteriaceae bacterium PS02067
TTGCTGAACGCCGCGGCGGTCCACAGCTTGCCGAAGTCGCGGCCGAGCGGCCGACGGCGTCCGGCTCCCTCGGCCGCGGCGGTGGGCGCGGACGCGGTCATCGCGGCAGCAGGTGGAGTGCGTGCAGCGCACCCTGATCGCGGACGAGCTCGTCGTGCGCGGCCGCGGCCGACGGGCGCGGCGGCACGATACGGGTCATCATCGAACTCTTTCGGCTCATGAGGCACCTCCTTCGGAGGACGGGGTCGCACGCGAGGTGGTCGGATGCGACGGGATCTGATCGGTGGGCAGGGGGAAGACGTCCGTGCGGATGCTGATGGGATGCACGTCGTCGACCTCCTGGTCGCGGTAGGTCGCCGTGAACTCGTCGACGACCTGCTGCAGGCGCGTCATCAGCTGCGCGGCCTGCTCGGCGGTGAGGCGAAGCGTGGCGGTGGAGATCATGGCCTCGTCCTCGTCGAGCATCCCGGGGTTCGAGAGCGTCGAGCCGACGTACTGCATGAGCTGCTGATGCCGCCGGTTGAGGAACTCCTGCATGACGACCTGCGTCGCGGCGCGACCCGAGGGCGTCTTGATGACCTCGGCGTTCGTGAAGGAGATCCCTCCCCGCGGACGTTCCCACCACCGCTCACGCCCGGTCCCCCGGTCATCGACCTCACGGATGAGGTCGTGCTTCGCGAGGGCCCGGAGGTGATAGCTCGTCGAGCCTGACGACTCGCCTGTGAGCGCTGCGAGGGTGCTCGCCGTCTGGGGGCCGTACTGCGACAGGATGTCGTAGATCTCGACGCGCAGCGGGTGGGCGAGCGCCCGCAGCGCGCTCGCATCGAGGGTTCGCTCGGCACGAGGCGTCGCCGCCGGGGTGGTCTCTTCGGTCATGATGCAAAGATACCTTTGCAGTTGATGTCTTGCAAGCATTTCTTTGCAAGTGTCTCTTTGCATCGGATTACGCCTACGCTGGAACGCATGACGGATGCCGCACTCAACCCCCTGCTCGCTCCTTCGACCCTCGCCTACGGGCTCCCCGACTATCGACTCTTCTCCACCGACGACTACCTGCCCGCCTTCGGCTCCGCTTTCGCCGCACACCGCGCCGAGATCGAGGCGATCACGTCCGAGACGGAGCCCGCGACGTTCGAGAACACGCTCGTCGCGCTCGAACGCTCGGGCGAAGCCCTCGGCCAGGTCGCCCGCGTGTTCTACACGGTCTCTTCCGCCGACGCGACCGCCGCCGTGCAGGAGATCGATGAGACTCTCGCCCCCCTCATGGCCGCCCACCACGACGCCATCCAGCTCGACGCCGCACTGTACCGCCGCGTCGCCGAGGTGCATGCGCACCTCGATGACCTCGACCTCTCCCCCGAACAGCGCTACCTCGTCGAGCGGACCTATCGCGAGATGACGCACGCCGGCGCGGGGCTCGATGAGGCGCAGAAGGCCGAATTGACCGACCTGAACCAGCGCCTGTCCGTCCTCACGACCACGTTCGAGAAGAACCTCCTCGCCGACACGAACGACCTCGCCGTCGTGTTCGACGACGCCGCCGAGCTCGACGGACTGACGCCGGGTGAGCTTTCCGCCGCGGCGCAGAATGCCGCCGATCGCGGACTCACCGGACGCTACGTCATCACGCTGACGCTGTTCACCGGGCATCCCTACCTGTCGACGCTCACGAACCGCGAGAGCCGCCGCCGCCTGCTCGAGGCCTCACGCTCGCGCGGCGCCCGCGGCGGCGAGCACGACAACCGCGACGTGCTGCGCGAGATCGTGAAACTCCGCGCGCGCCGGGCGGAACTCCTCGGTTACGCGAGTCATGCAGCGTACGTGACGAGTGACGAGACCGCCGGGTCACCGGACGCCGTGCACTCGCTCCTTCGCCGCCTCGCGGTGCCCGCCGCGGCGAACGCGCGTCGCGAGCAGGCGGCCCTGCAACAGATCGCGGATGCCTCGGGTGCGACGTTCCCGATCGAGGCGCACGACTGGGCGTTCTACACCGAGAAGGTCCGCGAGGCGGAGTACGACCTCGACCGCACGGCGCTGCGTCCGTGGTTCGAAGCCGAGCGTGTGCTGCAGGACGGCGTGTTCCGTGCCGCCACGCAGCTGTACGGCATCACCTTCACCGAGCGCGCCGACCTGCCCGCCTACCACCCCGACGCGCGCGTCTTCGAGATCCACAACGAAGACGGCTCGCCGCTCGGCCTCTTCATCCTCGACCTGTACACGCGCGACACGAAGCGCGGCGGGGCATGGATGAACTCCATCGTGTCGCAGTCGGCGCTGCGCGGCACGTCGCCCGTCGTCGTCAACAACCTCAACGTCCCGAAGCCGGCGCCCGGGGAGCCGACGCTCCTCACCCTCGACGAGGTGACGACGCTCTTCCACGAGTTCGGCCACGCCCTGCACGGCCTGTTCGCGACCGTGACCTACCCGCACTTCGCCGGCACGAACGTCTTCCGCGACTTCGTCGAGTTCCCGAGCCAGGTGAACGAGATGTGGATCCTGTGGCCCGAGATCCTCGCCACGTACGCGCGTCACGTCGAGACGGGTGAGCCGCTGCCGGATGCCGTCGTGGAGAAGCTCCACGCCTCCGAGGCGTTCAACCAGGGGTTCGCGACGAGCGAGTATCTCGCCGCGTCGTGGCTCGACCAGGCCTGGCACTCACTGAGCGCCGCGGAGGCCGAGGCCGACCTCGACGTCGCGCAGTTCGAGGCATCCGCCCTCGCCGACATCGGGCTCGACAACCCGGTCGTTCCCACCCGGTACTCGTCTACGTACTTCGCGCACGTCTTCTCGGGCGGCTACAGCGCGGGCTACTACTCGTACATCTGGAGCGAGGTGCTCGACGCCGACACGGTCGAGTGGTTCACCGAGAACGGTGGGCTGACCCGCGAGAACGGCGACCGCTTCCGCACGCGACTGCTCGGCGTCGGCGGGTCGAAGGATCCGCTGGAGGCATACCGCGACTTCCGTGGTCGGGATGCCGAGATCGCCCCGCTCCTGGCCCGTCGCGGCCTCGAGGGCTGACGCTACCCCTCGCGGACTGCCGGCGGCGAGACGGCGTACACGAGGCGCGCGAACTGTCCGACCGCCCTCGCCGACACGAGGCGGAGGCGATCGGACTCGAGCCGTCGCGGGAGCAGCGGCGCACCGCCCGTGAGCAGGACCGGCGCGACCGAGACCGCGATCTCGTCGAGCGCGCCCGCGTCGAGGAACTGGCCCGCGAGGTCACCGCCTCCGACCACCCAGACGTCCGCGTCGCCGGCCGCCTCACGCAGCCGGGGCAGCACATCGGTCACGTCGCCCGAGACGAGGGTCACATCGGCGCCCTCGGGTATCGGGAGATCCCGCGTCGTGAAGACGAACGTGGGGCGGTCGCCGTGGAACTCCCGCCACTTCTCGGGATGAGCCAGGATGTCGGACTCGGCGAGGACCCATTCGTATGTCGTCGATCCCTCGACGAGCACGCCGGCGTTCGCGGGTAGCAACGACTCGTCGGGGGTCGTCCCTTCCTCGACGGCGAACAGCCATGCGAGGGAGTTGCGCTCGTCGGCGATCCACCCATTCAGTGTGACGGCAGTGTCGAAGAGGATGCGGCTCATGCAGCGAGCGTAGGACGCACCTCCGACATCCGGTGCGCCCGGCGCGCGCTCAGGCGCTCTTGCGCTTGCGCTCCAGCACGAGCGTCGGCGCGGCGCCGTCGGTCACGGATGCCCGCGTGACGATCACCTTGGCGACGTCGTCGATCGACGGGATCTCGAACATGATCGGGCCGAGCACGTCCTCGAGGATCGCCCGGAGCCCGCGGGCGCCGGTCTTGCGGGCGACGGCGAGGTCGGCGATCGCACGCAGCGCGTCGTCCTCGAACTCGAGTTCCGCCCCGTCGAGCTGGAACATGCGCTGATACTGCTTCACGAACGCGTTCTTCGGACCCGTGAGGATCTCGATGAGCGCCGTCTGGTCGAGCGGCGCCACCGAGGTCACGACGGGCAGGCGCCCGATGAATTCCGGGATGAGCCCGAACTTGTGCAGGTCTTCCGGCTCGACTTCGCTGAACAGGTCGAGCTCTTTGCCCTTCTCCTGCAGCGGGGCGCCGAAGCCGACCCCGTGCTTGCCGACGCGGGAGGAGATGATGTCTTCGAGCCCGGCGAACGCTCCGGCGACGATGAACAGCACGTTCGTCGTGTCGATCTGGATGAACTCCTGATGCGGGTGCTTGCGTCCGCCCTGCGGCGGGACGGAGGCGACCGTGCCTTCGAGGATCTTCAGGAGCGCCTGCTGCACGCCCTCGCCCGACACGTCGCGCGTGATCGACGGGTTCTCAGCCTTGCGGGCGATCTTGTCGACCTCGTCGATGTAGATGATGCCCGTCTCGGCGCGCTTCACGTCGAAGTCGGCGGCCTGCAGGAGCTTCAGAAGGATGTTCTCGACGTCCTCACCGACGTAGCCCGCCTCCGTCAGCGCCGTCGCATCGGCGACCGCGAACGGGACGTTGAGTCGCTTCGCGAGCGTCTGCGCGAGGTAGGTCTTGCCGCAACCGGTCGGGCCGAGGAGCAGGATGTTGCTCTTCGCGATCTCGACCTCTTCGGCCCGCTGCTCGGCCGGCTGGATCGTGCCGTGGGCGCGCACGCGCTTGTAGTGGTTGTAGACGGCGACGGAGAGGGCCTTCTTGGCGGCATCCTGCCCGACGACGTACTCCTCGAGGAACGCGAAGATCTCACGCGGCTTCGGGAGGTCGAAGTCGGCGACGACGCCCTCCCCGGCCTCGGCCATGCGCTCTTCGATGATCTCGTTGCAGAGTTCGACGCACTCGTCGCAGATGTAGACGCCGGGTCCGGCGATCAACTGCTGCACCTGCTTCTGGCTCTTGCCGCAGAACGAGCACTTGAACAGGTCGGCGCTCTCACCGATGCGAGCCATGTGCTCCTCCTTCAGACCATGCTCCGGGACGCTTTCGAGCCTAACCGCTGACGGGGACATCGCGGCGGATTGCGACACGTTGTCGCAGATGACGACGGCCCCGCTCCCGGCGATGCGGGGGCGGGGCCGTCGTCAGCGATCGGGTCAGGACGAGATCGCGGCCGGCACGCGCTTGCGTGTCGTCAGCACCTGGTCGACGATGCCGTAGTCCATCGCCTCCTGGGCGGAGAGGATCTTGTCGCGGTCGATGTCCTTGTTCACCTGCTCCTGCGAGCGGTTGGTGTGGCGGGCCATCGTCTCCTCGAGCCAGGTGCGCATGCGGAGGATCTCCGCCGCCTGGATCTCGATGTCGGATGCCTGCCCGTGGCCGGACTCGCCGACGGCGGGCTGGTGGATCAGGATGCGGGCGTTCGGCAGGGCCAGACGCTTGCCCGGGGCACCGGCCGCGAGCAGCACGGATGCCGCGGAGGCGGCCTGACCGAGGACGACCGTCTGGATCTGCGGCGACACGTACTGCATCGTGTCGTAGATCGCCGTCATGGCCGTGAACGAGCCGCCGGGCGAGTTGATGTACATGATGATGTCGCGGTCGGGGTCCTGCGACTCGAGCACGAGCAGCTGCGCCATGACATCGTCGGCGGACGCGTCGTCGACCTGCACGCCGAGGAAGATCACGCGGTCTTCGAACAGCTTGTTGTACGGGTCCTGGCGCTTGTAGCCATAGGCCGTGCGCTCCTCGAACTGGGGCAGGATGTAGCGGCTGGACGGCATCTGCAGGCCGCCGGCCGAGTGCATCGGGGCGCCGAAGGCGGGGGTGTTCATTCGTTCTGCTCCTTCGGGTCAGTTCGCGGGGGTGGACGCGGCCGTCGACTCGGTGCCGCCGCCGCCGATGACGTCGGAGGCCGACTCGCGGATGTGGTCGACGAAGCCGTACTCGAGGGCCTCGTCGGCGGTGAACCAGCGGTCGCGGTCGCCGTCGGCGTTGATCTGCTCGACCGTCTTGCCGGTCTGGGCGGCGGTGATCTCGGCCAGACGGTTCTTCATCGAGATGATGAGCTGCGCCTGCGTCTGGATGTCGCTCGACGTGCCGCCGAACCCGCCGTGCGGCTGGTGGAGGAGCACGCGGGCGTTCGGCGTGATGTAGCGCTTGCCCTTCGTGCCCGCCGTCAGCAGGAGCTGGCCCATCGAAGCCGCCATGCCGATGCCGACGGTGACGATGTCGTTCGGGACGAACTGCATCGTGTCGTAGATCGCCATGCCCGCCGTGATCGAGCCGCCGGGAGAGTTGATGTAGAGGTAGATGTCCCGCTCGGAGTCCTCCGCGGCGAGCAGCAGGATCTTCGCGCAGATCTCGTTCGCGTTCTCGTCGCGCACCTCCGACCCGAGCCAGATGATGCGGTCCTTCAGCAGCCTGTCGAAGACGCTCGTCGCGACCAGTGGTTCAGCCATGGATACTCCTGATTCCGGGTTTCGGTATGTCAACGAATCTACCGAGGCGGCCGGGTGCCCCCGCCCGTGTTCGCCGTCGGCGGAGCGCGTGTCGGGTGCGCTCCGGGGGGGACGACGAAGGGTCGGATGCCGAGGCATCCGACCCTTCGCGCTACCGTGAGCCGTCTTACTCGGCGGCGGGCTTCTTCGCAGCCGGCTTCTTGGCGGCGGGCTTCTTCGCGGGAGCCTTCTTCGCAGGAGCCTCCTCGTCGGCGGCCTTCTCCGCGGCGGCCTCCTTCGCCGGCGCCTTCTTCGCGGCGGGCTTCTTGGCGGGAGCCTTCTTCGCGGCGGGCTTCTCCTCCGCGGGCTCGGCGTCCTCATCCTCGGCGGCGAAGCCGGTGAGGTCGACGGCCTTGCCGTTCGTGTCGACGACCGTGACCTTGCCGAGGGCGATCGCGATCGCCTTGTTGCGGGCGACCTCGCCGACCATGAGCGGCAGCTGGTTGCCCTGCTGCAGCGCGTCGACGAACTCCTGCGGCGCCATGCCGTACTGCGCGGCGGACTGGATGAGGTACTGCGTCAGCTCGTCCTGGGAAACCTCGACCTCGTGGACCTCGGCGAGCTTGTCGAGGATCATCTGGGTGCGATACTGCTTCTCGCTCGCCTCGGTGACCTCGGCGCGGTGCACGTCATCCTCCAGGCGTCCCTCGCCCTCGAGGTGCGTGTGGACCTCGTCCTCGATGAGCGCTGCGGGAACGGGAAGCTCGGTGGCGGCGATGAGCGCATCGACGAGCTTGTCGCGGGCCGCGGCGCCCTGGACGAACACCGACTGCTCGGCCACGCGCTCGGCGAGGCTGTCGCGCAGCTCCGCGATCGTGTCGAACTCGCTCGCCATCTGGGCGAAGTCGTCATCGGCATCCGGGAGCTCGCGCTCCTTGACCGCGGTGACCGAGACGGAGACCTCGGCCTCCTCGCCGGCGTGGTCGCCGCCGACGAGCGTCGAGCGGAACGTGGTGTCCTCACCGGCGGTGAGCGAGTCGACGGCCTCGTCGATGCCCTCGAGCAGCTCGCCCGAGCCGACCTCGTACGAGACGCCCTCGGCGCGGTCGATCTCGGCGCCATCGATCGTGGCGACGAGGTTCAGCTCGACGAAGTCGCCCTTCGCTGCGGGGCGGTCAACCGTGACGAGCGTGCCGAAGCGGCCGCGCAGGCGATCGAGCTCGGCGTCGATGGCCGCGGCGTCGGTCTCGACGGCGTCGATCTCGACGGTGATGTCCTTCAGCTCCGGCAGGTCGAACTCGGGGCGGACGTCGACCTCGACCTCGACCTTGAGGTCGCCGGAGAAGTCCTTGTCGCTCGGCCAGTCGATGACCTCGGCGGACGGGCGGCCGAGCGTACGCAGCTCGTTCGCGGTGACGGCCTCACGGTAGAACCCGTCGAGGCCTTCGCTCACGGCGTGCTCGATGACCGCGCCGCGGCCGACGCGCTGGTCGATGATGGGTGCGGGCACCTTGCCCTTGCGGAAGCCGGGGATCTGGATGTCCTGGGCGATGTGCTCGTACGCGTGCGCGATCGACGGCTTGAGCTCGTCCGGGGTGACCGAGATGTGCAGCTTCACCCGGGTGGGGCTGAGCTTCTCAACGGTGCTGGTGACCATGCCTGTTCGTTCTCCTCGTGTTCGGCCGCGCGGGAGCGCGTCCGGGGTCTGGGTCTGGTTCCTGAGTCAGGGGGCCGATGTCGGGGCGACAGGATTTGAACCTGCGGCCTCCCGCTCCCAAAGCGGGCGCTCTACCAAGCTGAGCTACGCCCCGGGCGCGCACGCGAGCGAGCGCCGAAAAACGGCCAATGGCAAGTCTAGCCGACGCGACCTTGTAGACTCTTCGGGATGCCGCTTCGCGCGGCCTCGGGGATGTAGCTCAATGGTAGAGCTTCAGTCTTCCAAACTGACGGCGCGGGTTCGATTCCCGTCATCCCCTCCACTTCCGACCGCCTGTCCCACCACATCGATTGGCGCCTCGGCGCCCCCGCTATGGTGAGAGGAACCGCGTCATCGTACGCGCGTCGATTCGAGGGGAGCCCCATGTCTCAGCTGTCCCAGCTCAAAGAAGCAGTCACCAACGTGGCGAAGAGCTCGCGCACGTCCGGCGGAGAGCTGCAGCGGTTCATCCAAGAGTTCAACAAGCAGATCAGCGAGGTTCAGGCGCAGATCGGCGGCAGCGCGCAGCGCGCCGACCAGCAGGTCATCCAGGCCCTCCAGGGCGCCTCGAATGCCGTACAACAGGCCATCGGCGCGCTGGAGAACTCCGCTTCCGTGGCTTCGCAGTACGCCAACGGGCTCTGACATGTCGGCCGACGGGCCGGTCTCCCGCGACGACGTTGCGATGCTCCAGGCACTCGCATCGCGCATCCGCACCGCCGCCGGGCAGATGCACGCTGCAGCAGCGCCACTGGACGGGCTGAGCGGACACGTCTCGCACCTCATCGGTGGCACGGCGAGCGGTCGCGACCGCGACTTCACCGAGATGCTCCTCGACGCTCGGGCCAGCATCGCCGCGGCCATCGCGGACTGCGCGGAGGCTTCTGGCGGCGTCACCCGCGCCGCCATCCACGCACAGGCGCAACTCGCGGCGCAGGAGCGCGAAGCGAGCCGACGTGTCTGATCTCGAGGATCTCGCCGACGAGGTTCGGGCGCTGGGCATCCGAGGCAACAGCGCGCAACAACTCGCCGCAGCGATGATGAGCGAGGTCGATCAGCTCGGCACTGCCCTCGGCTCCCTCCGGCACCTCCGACATCTCGGCGGTCTCACAGAGGCACTCGATGCCCTGTCGACGGCCAGGAGGAAGACGATGCAGGCCGCGGCACAACTGCAGGCGCTGCAAGCGGGAGCGGATGCGTTCGCCGATTCGCTCGTCGCAGGCGCCGGCCGCGGCGCCATCGGCGCAGGCGTGGCCACCGCGCTGGGCGGTGCCGCACTGGCCGGTGCGGGTGTCGCCGCAGGCACTGCCGCGAGCGGAGGCGGCTCATCGGAATCCTCGAATCGCGCGATGCCTGCCCGGACGACTCGGACACTCGCCGACATCGAGGGCGCCTTGGCCACCTTCAATCCGCACTACCCCGGCCCCTTCGATCCCTCGAACGAGTACGAGGAGAACTGCGGCAGTGTCGCAGCCAACGTCTTCGACTACCTCAACGGAGCGCTTGCTCGGCAAGCCGGAACAGGCACCTTGAGCGATCCCGAAATGGATGCCCGCACAGGCCTGACTACCACGGTGGTCGGCTCCCCCGACGACATCATCACGCTCCTTCACGAGGCCGGCCCCGGGTCGCACGCCGTCGTCGGCATCCTCCGGACGACCGGAGCGGGGCACTGGTTCAATGTGTTCTACGACGGAACGGACGTCTATACGATCGACGGTCAGCCGCGTGGCGGGATCGTCGCTGGCTTCCCGCCGTCCTATGAGACCGACGTGTACAGCTGGGATGTCTCGCTGGGAGGAACCTCGACATGACCACGGATGTGACCTATCCGCTCGGCGCTCTCAGCGCAGAGCAGGAAGAGGCGGCTGACTTCGGACGTCAGCTCTTCGAGCGCCTCGCTGCCGCGAACAGGGCCGCGGACGGCGGGCGGTTCGCGGCGACCGCGGGCCCTGCCGGAGCGGTCGTCGTGGCGCGCCGCGTGAAGGGTGGCGGCCGGATCTACGTCGCCGCGGATCGAAGCGTGCTCTACGTCGCCTCGCACCTCAGCACGGTCGAAGCCGACGCCGCTTTCGTCGCAGGCGAGCGCACTCCTGTCGAGAAGTTCGGGCCACCGCTCACGTCATGACGATGCGGCGTCCGGGCACCGTGGTGCCCCGCGGGGTTGCGTCGTAAAGCTGCTCCGTGCCCGCTGGGACGGCCCGTGTTCTTCCCCACGCGCGAATCTCGTCGAGGTCCTCCGCGTTGGAATGCGCGAACGGGATCGTGTTCGAGAAGAACTGAAGCAGCGTCGCGTCGTCGTACATCGCGTGACGATCATCCGCGTACATCGTCAGACCGATCTCGTCGACGACTGCTCTTATCTCCGCACCCGAGAAGCTGTCCGTAGCCTGCACGAGCCTGCCCTCGAGGTCCGGCGGCAGATCGAAGTTGCAGATGCTCGTGAAGTACATCCGCAGGATCTCCGCACGGTCGGCGGGATCGGGAAGGTCGACGAAGAAGATCTCGTCGAAGCGACCCTTGCGGGTGAGCTCCGGCGGCAGGCTCGAGATGTCGTTCGCGGTTGCGACCATGAACACCCTTGAGGTCGACTCCTGCAGCCAGAAGAGGAACTGGCCGATGAGGCGTCGGGACGTTCCGCCGTCACCGCCGCTGGCAAGCGCCTTCTCGATCTCGTCGATCCAGAGCACACACGGCGCTACCCTGTCTGCCGTCTCGAGCGCTTCGCGAAGGCGCGACTCGCTCTGGCCGACGTACATCCCGAGCACGGCTGCCATGTCGAGGCGGTAGAGCGGCAGATTCCAGTCCGAGGCGATCGCCTTGGCAGACAATGACTTTCCGCAGCCGGGCACGCCCACGAGAAGGACGCCGCGCGGCGGGCTGACCTTCGTGTGGGAGTAGTCGGCGATCATCAGCCGCTCGCGCTTGGACAGCCAGGTGCGGAGGTTCTTCAGGCCACCGACCCGATAGTCCTCCGACAGACGGATGCGCTCGATGCCCGCGAGATCACCGAGGATGCGGTCCTTGTACTCACTCAGTTCGCGGAGCTTGTCTCGTGTGAGCGTTCCGCCGGCGATGAGCGAGGCGAGCACGTTCATCGCCTCGGTTTCCGTGACGCCCGAAAGGATGCCGGCGGCTGCGCGTACGTCCTCGGCATCCCAATCGATCTGGACCTGTCCGCGGTACTGGTCGACGAGGCCCGCGATGACGCTGTACATCTCGTCGGCATCGGGAAGATCGAGGGTCACACTCATCCCGAGGCGTCCGAGACCCGTCCACACCGGCTTCTCGCTCAGCACGATGATGGTGCCCGCGTGCGCTTCGGCGAGACGGGCGAGCTCCGCGAAATGACGGGACGTGGGCGACTCGTCGTCCAGTTCCTCGACGTCGGTGAAGACGAAGTTCACATACTCGGTGCGCTTGATGAGGTTCGTGGCGTAGTCGATCGCCGCGGGCAGCGAGGCGTCCTCTGACACGAGCATGCCATCCGAGAGCTGCTTCAGGCCTTCGGTGCGGGTGTGGATGTAGAAGGGCATCTGACGGAACTCACCGGCCAGCGATGCGAGCACGTCCGCGCAGCGGTTGCGCTCCATCGAACGGATGACGACGAGCGGGATACGTGCCTTCAGGTAATTCTTGAGCACCTCGCGGGTTTCGGTGAGGTTGGTCATGACGGCCTTTCAGAAGAGGATGCGGCGCGCGCTGCGCCCTGTTACAGACGATGGCACCGGCGCCGGGGGCGCTGTCGGCTCGGTCGGCAACAGAGTGGTCAGGGGGTTGCGGCGAATGAGCGCGACGAGTTCATCGGTGCGTGCACGGTCGAAGCTCCCCCGCGCGCTCGATCGCCCGGCGACCGCCTTCAAATCGGACTGGATGGCGGCCAGATCCTGCCGGAGACCGTCCGTGAGAGCCGTACGGATCGGTTCCGGCCACCCGGGGTGCTGGGCGAGTGTCAGACGCGACCTGAGCAGCTGGCGCAGACGGACGAGTTCGATGCCAAGTGCGTGCGTCGTATGCGCGTGCTGGAACGACCGCTCGAGCTCGGCTTTCCACGACTCCATGAACAGGCGAATCGCCTCCTCCGTTGTCGCGATCAGGCGCATGAAGGTCGCCTGGTCGAAGGAGTCCTCTGTCAGCCTCGGCAGTCCGTCGAAGGTCGTGGTCGCATCGCGCGACCACGCACGCAACCGCACGGTCCACTGCTCGTACGGACCGCCGCCGCTCGAGTATCCGAAACTCATATGGTCACCGGCGAACCACCGCGAGGATCTCGTCGGGGGGCAGCGGGCTCCACTCCGGCAGGTTGCCCGCCACCTTCCGTTCACGGCCGATCTCCGAGCGCGAGTCAGTGCGTAGCGAACTCAGTACGTCGCGGCGGAGCGGCTGCTCCGGGGCGGCATTGGATGGCGGCGGTGAGAACCGGCTGAGCGTCTGACGGCGCCCGAGCACAGGCGGCTGCTCGGCCGCGTCCGCGCCGAGCCCCGCGCGCGCCGCCGCGGTCGCGGGAGCGGGCGCGGGGGTCGCCTCCGACAGATCGAAGGAGGCAGCCGGCTGCTCGGTACGCGGCTGCACGAAAGAGGCCTGCTGCGCGACGGGCTCCGGCGCAAAGGCTGGTTGTTCCGCAACCGGCTGCGCGAAGACGGGCTGCTCCCCGATGACAGGCTCCGCAGGGGCAGACTGCGCGGCGCCGGGTTGTGCGGCAACCGGCTGCTCCGCCACTGGCTGCGGAGCAGCCGCGGCCTCGGTGAGTGCCGCGTGAGCTGCGAGAGTCTGCCCGTACAGCCGGTGCACCTCCTCTGCGAGACCGGCAGACGTGTCGCCCGATTCGAAGAGGGCAAGCGCCTCGGTGTAGCGAGCGAGTGCGTCGTCATACTGCGCGTGTGCGGTGTTCAGGTCCATGGTCATCCTCAGGCGGTCACTGCAGTGGTCGAGGCAGGGGCCCACGTGCGGAGCAACTGCAGAAGCTCCGCCTCCTGCGAGTCGAGAGCGCGGTACTCCTCGCCCAGATCGATGTACTCGGCGATGGCCGCTCGATACAGCCGGATGGACTCATCGATGGCCTGCGTCTCCGCCGCGTCGAGCGCCGCAAGCGCCGCATCCGCCTTCTTCTGGCGCTGCGTCCAGAGGAACGCCACGATGCCGCCGCCACCGAGGAGCCCCACGATGCCGGCGATCGGGTTGATGAGGAACAGGACGATCGTCGCCACCGCCGCGATGATGATCGGCACCGTCATCGTGCTGGGCTTGAAGCGCAACCGTTCGCGCTCGGCCGCCAACGCCGTCTTCCACGTGTTCGTCAGGTCGGCGATGGCATGTTGCTCGGGAGTGTCCGAGCGCGCCTGCCAACCGGGGAAGTTGAACGTCGTCGCATACCCGGAATGCGTCGGCGAGAGGTTGATACCGATGGCCGGCAGTACCTGGGAACGGTAGCCGAACGTGAACCGCCCGACTCCCGCGACTGCCTCGTCCCGGCTGACGCTGATCGCGGCACGCTGCGTACCCGCTCCGACGCCCGCGACGTCGGGCTGGATTGCCGCGTTCGTCTGCAGGCTCACGACATCTGTGTTCTCGTCGAGGGCGCTCTGCAGTGCATCGGCGCGAGACTGAGCGCGATCGAGATCGCCGTTCTCGTCGATCACGGACTCGTTGTAGAGGATCTTGCGACGCAGGGGCAGTTCGTCCTGATCGAACTCGGTGACGAGATTCTCCAGGATCGAGTCCAGCACGTCGTGCGCCGCCGCCGAGCGGTGGTCGATCCGGTCCCGGACGGCCTCGAACCACTCGATCGTCACGGGCAGGGCCGAAGCCATCTCCAGCAGATACTGCAGCGTTGGCCACTGGGGGCTCGTCCGCCGCAGCACGGGGAACTGATCGTCGTCCAGGCGTTGGCACTGCGTGCCGATGAACGCACGCCACGCTTCGACCTGCTTGTCGACGATCTCGGGATCGCGTCGCAACTGTTCGTTCCACTCCGAGAGCTTCTCCGCGGCGAGGGCCTCGCCCTGCGGGCCGAAAGCGCCGAGATTGATGCACTCCAGCACGACGACGAACTCGCGAGTGAGCAGCATCGGGTCCATGCCCAGCAGGTACTGGCGCAGCCAACGCACCGACGCATCCAGCCTCGCCTGACGGCGAAGCACCAATGCGAAGAAGAGCGCAGTCTTGCGGGTGTCACGCCGGAACGCCTCAGCAAGGGAAACCTTCGTCATCTCCTCGTCACCTCGCGACCACGCCGCGAGTGCGACGATCGCGGGTGCCAGCCAGTAGCGTGGCGTCTGGATCATGAGCTCTTCGCTCACCTGGCTCACCGTGCGGTTCGAGACGTTGCCCACATCGAACGCCTGCAGGATGCCGATCGAGGTGCGCCGGACAACGCTGTGGTGGCCGAACTCCCGCTCGAGGTCATCCTTCAGGCCCGACAGTTTCGTCTCCGCGCGTTGGACGTTCGCCGTGCGCTCGGCGTAGGTGACGTACTCCTCGAAGCGCTGCCGCAGTTGCAGCAGCTCCGCCTGCGTCGTCACGACCTCTGACTGCACTTGACCGACCGAGGCATGCACCTGCGACATCTGCCGGTCCATCATGTTGCCGAGTTCTTCGATGCGGTTGACCACGGGACTGAGGTCAATCCTGATGTCTGTCATGGGACAACGCTCCTTGCAGTGTGGGAAGGGTCAGACGGCCGGAGAACCGTCGGGACGAACAGGGATGACTTGGCCGTCGGCGTAGATCTCGATGTACGCGTAGGCCTCGGAGACCGCAAAGGGGCGTGCGGCCACATACATGGGTGGGACGGCGTGACTCGGGGTGTAGTGCTCGCGGATCGCACCGGTCAGATCGAACGCATGGTCGATGTAGGGGGCCCCGAGATAGCAGTGCCCGAACAGGCCCACCAG
Source organism: Microbacteriaceae bacterium PS02067 (assembly GCA_029960085.1). Lineage (GTDB taxonomy): Bacteria > Actinomycetota > Actinomycetes > Actinomycetales > Microbacteriaceae > Microbacterium. The sequence continues at coordinate 14,932 of JASCPG010000004.1, forward strand.
CGGTCCCCCACCGCGCGCATCGTACGCCTGTCGGAGCCAATCGATGATCTCCTGCTGCGCGATCGCGGAAGGGGCGGCGTCGAGGTGCCGCAGCGCCTCGACCAGTTCGGGGCTACGGATGCTCTTGCGCGCCATCCGCTCGGCCTGGCTGAGCTGCGCGCCCTGAGAAACCACCGTCTGCGAGGGTGCCATCGTCTGACCGGCCCGCGACCGGTCTCCGAGCATCCTGCGCCGGGGCTTCAGAACTCCATCGTCGTGCGCCATCATCGACCTCCCAGCGTCGTCAACAGGATGATCGCACCGCCGATCACGGCGACTCCGCCGCCCGCCGCCCACCAGTGCCAGGGGCGGTGGCGGGGCGTGCGCGCTACGGGCGTTGCCGACGGTGGCGCCGGTACATGCGCGGCGGGCGTCTGCGCCGCCTGGGCGGCGGCGCGGTGCTGCTGGTCGACGATCTGCTGACGGGAGCGGCGGATCCAGGCATCCGCGGCGTCGAGCTCGTCGAGCTCGCGGCGTGCGGACCGGACCGCCTCCGTATACACGTCGAAGGCCTGTGGAGCCGCAACCGGTGTCGGTGCGACCGGGTAGCGCCGCTGCAGGTCCTTCGCCTGGCGATCCAGATCGGAGAGGTCGCGCGCGATATTGTCCACGCGCGCCGTCGTCTCTCGGCGTCTCGACTCGGACGCGCGGAGCGCGTTCGTCCGCTCGTCCTGGAGGCGTGCGCGGCCCGTGGCAAGGGCACCATCGCGCGTCTCGGCGGTCGTGAGCGCCTGCAGGTACTCCCGATAGCGGGCATCGGTCATGAGCTGCGCCCTTCCCTGCTCTCGGCGGCTCCGGCGAGCACAATAGGAGCGAACGGGACGACAGGTTGGAGCGGAGTATCCGACCGACGATCGTGCAGGCCGACGCGGGGGCTCCCGGTGAAGCGCTTCGTGAGCGGACCGGCGATTCTCTTCGTATCATCGGATCCGGCGGCGACGGTCACGTAGGCGAGCACACCGTTGTGGCTGAGTCCCATGGTCTGCTCCATCGCGGCGAGGCTCGACCACCACCCGACGAGGTACACACCGGCAAGGGCGCCCCGTCGGGCGGTGTCGGCGAGGATGTCCCGCGCGGTGGGCGCGCTCGGCGCGCCGAAGCTGAACCCGCCGACGTTCGCATCCTCGGCGGCCGCGCCGGGGTCGTCGATCCCGGGAATGCGCTGCACGCCGACCGCGACGATGAGGCGAGACCTGGGCGCGCTGCGGTCGTCGATGCGGGTGGAGAGCTCGTCTCGGACGTAGGCAGCGATGTCCTGCTCACCGATGATGTGGACGCTCTGCCCCTCTGCCCGAGCGAGGGTGAGGCTGTCCTGGAGGCGCTCGATCGTGTCGTCCCCGGACGCATCGAGGACGACGATCTCACTGCCGCTCGGGAACTGCCGCGCCGCCGAGACGATGATCGACGACAGCACAGCCGGCGCTACGCGAACACGTCCCTGATCGCCGCCCACGAGCGCGACCAGCTGGTCGGCATCGGGCCGCAGGCGGACCGCTGCCGGAGCGTCATCGACGGCGACGGGCCGCCCGATCCATACGTCGAGCGGGACACCCGTTCGGGAGGCTCTGGGCAGGTTGCGCCAGCGGTCCGGGTTCGGCTGGGCCAACGCCGACCCGACGAAGACGCGAGGTCGCCGTGAGGGATCGCGCTGCCAAAGGTCGCGCTGCAGCCGGGCGAATCTCGTCTGGTCGACGTAGGCCGCGAGCCCGCGGATGTTGTCGGTCGCGGGAGACTGCCCGAGATTGCGGTTCACGATGACCTCGCCTCGGTAGGTGAGGTCGGCCGCGGCATGGTTCCCCTGACTGAGGAACGCCTGCGACTCGGACGGCGAGTTCTTCAGCGACACCCTCGTCGGGAACTGCGAGAAGATCGCGTCTGCCTTGGTACGAAGACCGCGGATGCCGGTGAGCGCCTGGGAGGCCAGCAGCAGATGGACACCGAAGGCGCGCCCTTGCTTCGCGATCAGCTCGAGCAGGTCGGCCGCCTGGGCGGCGAGGTCCTCATCGCCTTCGAGGATCACGTGGAACTCGTCGATCACGACGATGAGGCGAGGCAACGGTTCTCCCGTCGTCTCGCGATACCGGATGATCGACGACGCTCCACCCGCGTCGCGGAACAGCCTCGACCGCCGGTCGATCTCAGCCGCCACCGATGTCAGGACGGCGATGCCGTACTCCTGGTCGGACTCCAGGCCGAGGACCGACACGTGCGGCAGCCAACCTTCGCCGGAGTCGTCCGCGTCGAAACTCTTGAACTCGATGCCCGCCTTGAAATCGAGCAGCACGAACTCCAGTTCGGTCGGTGAGTACCGGGCCGCCGCCGAATAGATGATGCTCTTCAACGCGTTGGACTTGCCGGTGCCGACCATGCCGCCGAGCAGCACGTTCGACTGCGGCGGGTTCTCGCTCCGGAACCGCAGAGGAAGGAGGTCGCGCCCTGCGACTCCGAGGAGCGCCTCGACCTCGTCGAGCGACGTCCTCGACCAGGGAGAGCGGAGATCCCCCTCCAGGAGAGACTCAAGCAGCACCGTCTGGCCGGTGTCATCCGCGAGTCGGCGACGGGCGGTCTGGATGACCGTCTCGATGGCGCGTGCATCGGCATCCCGGTCGGCAGCCACCACGAGTCCGCCGGTCCACGGGGTTGTGATGCTCCCCGCGGTGCTGTCGATCCGCGACAGCACCGATGTCAGTGCCGGCGTCACCACCCGATCTGCGGCGGGAAGCGAAGCGTTCTCCTGCACGAGGAGCAGAGTGCCGGCGGCCGGGCCGAGGGTGGCCAGCTGCTGCAGGAGTGAGTTGAGCTCCGGAGTGACTCCGGATGGGTAGTCCAGGAGCACGAACACGCTCAGCGCCGCCTCAGTCGTCGGATCCTTGCGCCACAGGTCGACGAAGTCGATGGCTCCGGCAAGGGCGGCGCGCTCCGCGTTCAGCGGTGCTTGCACGAGCGCCTCTTCCACCCGGGCGGCGAACGGCGCGGCAGATGCGTGCGGATGCGGGAACGTCGTCGGGCTGATGCCGCGAAGTCCCGCGAGGCGCGCGAGCGTGCCGGAGCTGCGCGGGTCGAACGTGTGGACGCGGATGCGGCTCGGGTGCGCTTGCAGCAGGAGTCTGCTCAGCGTGTTGAGCAGCAGCGCAGCGCTTCCTGCTGCGTCACCGCCGACCATCCAGCCGGAGCCGACACGCAACGGCGCGACGACAGGCACGCCGCCTTCGATGCCGGTGACGGACGCGTTGCGCGACGTACCGACGCGCTGATGAGAGGCGAGGCTGGCGTCAGCGACGGCCTCGTCGGGTATCGGAGTGCAGAGGTCGATCGATGCCGTGCCCGGCGCGAGGTCATCGAGCAGCACGGCGATGACGGATCCGGTGCGAGCATCTTCCGAAGCGCGATGCCGTTCGAGCTCGGCCTCACCGGCAGCCAGCGCGCGCTCCGCAGCCGCAGATGCTGCTGCGGCATCCCGGTGCGCAGCGTCGATGATGTCCTGTGACAGCGGGCGCAGGGAACCGTTCAAGGCGTCAAGGCGCCCGAGCAGCGCGGCGAGACGCGTCTGCAGCGTCGTGGTATTCGCTTCGATCCGCTCGGCGAGACGCTCCGTGTCGATGATCGGCCCGGTGGGCCCTGCGGGTGGTGTCGTGCGCTGCCACGGCGGTGGCGGCGTGGCCTGGGTCGGCGGAACCGCCTGCGCCGCCGACGTCACAGGAATCGGGGCGCCCGGATCGGCGATGATACGACGGCGACGGACTGGGGACGGATCAGAAGGCACTGAAGTCAAGGACCAGCCCCGTCGTCGGATCAACGGATACCGGCACCAGCGTTCCTGAGGTGGAGTACCTGTTGAAGATGTTCGTGATCTGATCGTCCGCAGACGTCCAGGGGTCGCCTTCGGCGTAACGCCAGACGTAATCGATCCGCAGATCGCCGCCCGTGACTCGTACGGCGTATCCGCTCGGAGTCGAAGCCGATTCGACGAACGCGTAGTCGGGGGTGGTCGACCAGCTGCGCGTCAGCTTCGACACCGCGTAGATTCCCGGGTCCGCCCACGCGAGCGCGACCGGGCAGTCACGAGGCTTGAACTGGTCTGAGATCATGCAGGACTCGACGCGCGCGCGGACGGCGTCCGTCGCCTGTTGCCGCCCGGCCTCCGAGAACGTCGCTTCGAACGAGACGGACTGTGCAGCCTGGCCGTCGAGGCCAACCCTCACCGTGACATCGTCTCCGAAAGTGAGGACCGTGGTTGCCGCGGGCGCGGCGAACACATAGGTGCCCGGCAACGCGGGGAGTTTCGAGCCCGGTGCGACGCCCTTCAGATCGACGGAGACGCCGTTGATCTCGGACACCGCCCGAATATCACCAACCTCGACTGTGGCTGAGGGACCGGAGGTGATCTCCCACCCGCTGACGGTATCGATGTCGCCGCTCGTGCGGGTGAGTTCGAACGTCACGGGGTAGGCGTGCCCGCCCACCTCCACGGACGCCGACACGCGGGCGTTCGAACCATCGCGCGTGCCGTCAGTGATCGTGTAGCCGGTGGGGTGGGTCGCGTGGGCGTAGACCTCGTTGTCGAGGAGCACCTGGGATGTCCGCGTGTCGTCGGCTGGGAACAGCTCGAGTGCGCTCTCGGCATCGCCGTCCACGAGCGCGCCGAGGTACGCCTCGACGGTCGCTGCGCCCGCCACCGTCGCATCCGACGCGGGCGAACCGGAGTCCGGTGTCCGGTTGCCTGCCCCCGCACGTGATCCGTCGAGGGAGGGCAGCCAGATCGCGAGCGCGGCTCCGGCGACGACGACCGCCGCTGCGGCAGCCCCGATCACGAGCCACATCCGTCGAGCTGATGTCTTGTCAGCCCCCGTCGTCGTGGGGGGGACAGTCGAGGTCGACGCCGGGATGGGTACCGGCATCGGGAATGCGTCGGAGGCATCCGGCACCGTGGGAACGACAGGGACATGGGGCGCCGGCGGCGCCGCGGGAGCATTCGGCGCGACAGGAATGGACGGGGCTGACGGTGCCGCGGGAACACTCGGCGCGGCGTGCTCTGTCAGCTGAGGCGGCAATGGCACCGCCGGGACGACAGGCCTGCGCGGCGGCGGGGGCGGTGGTAACGGCGGGAGGCCGCCGGCGCCCGGCGCACCCTGACCAGCGCTGTCGCTCATCCCCCAACCCTCCGATTCGCCCCGATTGCCAGTCCCTTATCGGAAACATAGCGGCATTGCCGCAGCGGGTGCCAACTCAGAAACGCGAGGTTTCGCGGCGACCGCGCCTAAGCCGCGCACGGGCTCGTTCGCCGGAGCAACAGTTGGGCTTCGACGCGCGAGGGAAGGCCGCGCCTCGACTGCCCGAGCGGCTGCTCAGCGCGCGTCGACGGCAGCGGCGTGGTTCGCCGAATGCGTGCGGTAGATCTCGGCGTTGCGGAGGATCCCGGCGCGCTCCTCATCCGTCAGCGCGCGACGCACCTTCGCGGGGACTCCCGCCACCAGCGAGCCGTCCGGTACGACCGTTCCCTCCAGGACGACGGCGCCACCGGCGACGAGGCATCCGGCACCGATCACGGCGCCGGAGAGCACGACGCTCCCCATGCCGATGAGCGACCCATCGCCGATCGTGCAGCCGTGCACGACAGCGTTGTGGCCGACCGAGACGCTCTCGCCGATGACGACCGGATGCCCGGCATCCACATGCACCGACACGTTGTCCTGCAGGTTGCTGCCGGCGCCGAGGGTGATCGCCGCGCTGTCGCCGCGGGCGACCGCGTTGTACCAGACGCTCGCGCCCTCCCCCAGCGTCACGTCACCGACGAGCCGGGCACCGGCGGCGACGAACGCGGTCTCGTGCACGCGTGGGGCGAGACCGGACACGGACAGGATCGAGGCGTCATCGGCGATCGTCATGGTCCCGACCCTACCCGGCGGCCCGCACGCCTCGCCGCGGTGCCGGGTAAGCCGAGCCTCGTCTTGCTTGCGGAATGCCACGCGCTGAGTAGCGTTGGATTTGATGGGGCGCTGAACGCCCGCACACCGAGGACGAGGAGACCACAATGACCAAGACGCAGACCATCTCGATGACCGCCGCGGGCCCCGAGACCTCCTCCGGAACGGCCCAGTTCCTCGCTCCGCTCGTGCTCGGTCTTCAGGCCCTCGCCGTCAACGGCAAGCAGGCGCACTGGAACGTGCGCGGCTCGAACTTCATCGCGATCCACGAGCTGCTCGACCAGGTCGTCGCCAACGCACAGGGCTCCGCCGACCTCGCCGCGGAGCGTATCGTCGCCCTCGGCCTGCCGATCGACGCGCGTATCGCGACGGTGGCCGAGAAGAACGGCGCGACGGCGGTCCCCGCCGGGTTCACGCAGTGGCAGGACATCGTGCGCGCGATCGTCGCCGACATGGATGTCGTGATCGCCGACACGCAGGCCGCGATCGACGGTCTCGACGAGGTCGACCTCACGAGCCAGGACGTCGCCATCGCGATCAAGGCGGGCCTCGAGAAGGACCGCTGGTTCCTCGCCGCGCACCTCGCCGAGTGATCCACCGACACTGACAGACGGATGCCCTGGGGCTGCGGCCTCGGGGCATCCGTCTATCTGCGCGGCGATCGCCGACTACGCGATGTGCGTCAGTCGGCCTTCGAGCAGAGTGGCGAGGGCACGTGTCTCCCGCAGCGCAGGCTCATCGGCATGGAGCGGATCACGGTCGATCACTGCGAGGTCGGCGACGTCCCCCGGCAGGAGCGTCGCCCGCCCGAGCGACCCTGCGGCGGTGGATGCCGCGAGCGCTGTCGCCGCGTCGAGCGCCTGCTCCGGATGCCACGGCGACCGCCCGTCGCGCGTGCGGTGCACGGCCGCGGCCATCGCGGCCCAGGGATCGAGGGGGGACACCGGGGCATCCGACCCGAACAGCAGGTTCGCACCGGCATCCGCGAGGGCTCGCAGCGGGTAGGCGATGCCCGTCTGCTGCGCCCAGATCGTGTCGGTCATGTCGCGGTCATCGATCGCGTGCTCGGGCTGCACGCTGGCACCGACGCCCAGACGCGCGAAGCGCGGGATGTCCGCATGTGCGACGAGTTGAGCGTGCTCGATCGTGCCGGTGGCGCCGGTCGAAGCGAACGCGTCGAGGGCGTGGGAGTTCGCGACATCGCCGATCGCGTGCACGGCGCACGAGAGACCGCCACCCGTGGCGCGGGTCATGAGGTCGACGAGCTCGTCCGGCGGGACCGTCAGCACGCCGTGGTTGTGCGGATCGTCGGGGTACGCGTGCGAGCAGGCCGCCGTCCGGGTGCCGAGCGAGCCGTCGGTGATGATCTTGAGCGAGCCGACCCGGACGATGCCCGCCGGATCGAGGGCATCGCCGGTCTCGAGCCCCTCGGCGATCGCGCGCTCGAGCTGCGGCGGGTAGATGCCGAACCGGATCCGCATCGCGTCGAAGCCGGCGTCGAGTCGGCGCGCCCACGCCTCTGCGTTCCACGCCATGTCGAGGTCGACGACCCCGACGACGCCCCGCGCGGCCGCCTCATCGAGCGCCCGGCGCACGAGGAGGTCACCGACGAGCGGATCGGCGGCGTTGAGGCGCCGCGAGACTTCGAAGGCCGGTTCCTCGCGGAGGAGTCCGGTGGCATCGGTCGTCATCCCCTCGCGCCGCAGGGCGGCGGAGTTCAGCCAGACGCTGTGCACGTCGGAGTTGATGAGGTAGGTCGGAATGTCGCCGGTCGCCGCATCGAGCAGGGCGAGCGTCGGGGCATCCGACCACAGCGCATCGCGGAAGCCCGTGCCGATGCGCCGTCCGTCGTCGAGAACCGGGGCGCGGCCCATGCGCGCGGCGGCCTCGGCTGCGGAGGTCGCCGTGCCGAGCGGCTCGCGCTGTGCGACCAGCGCCCACTGCACGGTGTGGACGTGGTGGTCCCAGAGTCCCGGGACGACCCACCCGCCGGACGCGTCCACGACCGGTCCGCGCGAGGCGAGGGCGCCCGCCGGGGCGATGTCGGTGATCAGGCCGCCCGCGAGATGCAGGTCGACGAGGGCGTCGCCGAACGGGTCGAGCCGCCCGCCGCCGGTGAGTCGGGCATTCGTGATCGCCGCGGGCCGCTCTCCCCGCTGTCCCGAACTCCTCAAGACCTCACCCCGGACTGCTCAGACCCGGCTGTTTCCGGGGGTTCGGGCGCAGATTGGAGGAGTTCGGGCGCGCGGCGCGGGGAGCCGGCGGGGTCGATGGCTGACTCCGGTGCCCGAACCGGCGCCGGATCGGCGGCCGGATCGGCCGGGCCCGCGGCGCGGCGCGCGGCGCGGATCGACTCGTGCGCGCGGCGCATCTCCGCAGGCAGACGCGGGTCGGCGTAGGGCGAGCCGCCGGCCTCGAGCTCCGCGATGATCGTGTCGACCACCTCGTCGGGGCGGTTCTGGCTGAGTTTCCTCTTCGCGACGACCTTCGTCGGCGTCAGGCGGAACCCGACGGTCCCGCGCTCGAGCCTGCGCACATACTCCTCGTCGTTGGGCGGCTGCCACATGAGGCGCGGCTGCGGCATCGCGCCCTCGAACCGCGCGACGAGCCGCTCCAGCACGCGGAGGTTCTCGTCGGGGCTCAGGATCTCGGGCACACCGCTCAAGTGCACCGAGACGAAGTTCCAGGTCGGGACGGCCGGCTCGTCGCCGTACCACCCGGGCGAGATGTACCCGTGCGGGCCCTGCACGATGACGAGCAGCTCACGCTCGCCGAGCCCGAGGATCGCATCGTCGGGCTTTCCGACGTGGCCGACGATCGTGAGGTCGTCCCGCTCCTCGTCGAGCAGCACCGCATAGTGGGATGCCACGAGTCCCGCCTCGCCCTGGCTCACGAGCGTCATCCACGGGTTCGCGTCGATCATGCGGCGCAGCTCCGCGACATCCGTCATGGCGAAGCTCGGGTTCTGCCTCATGATGACCTCACTTCTGACACGACGGGCACCAGTAGAGCTTCCGCGCCGCCATCTCCTCGACGACGATCTCCGTGCCGCATACCCGGCACGGGAGCCCCGCGCGGTGGTACACCCAGTGCCGGTCGTCGCGGCTCGCCATGGCGCGCCGGTACGCCTCGGAGTCGAGGTCGTCCATCGTCATCATCTGGCCGGTCTCGACGCCGATGACGAGCAGCCGCGACCAGTCGCGCCAGATGTCTCGGACGATCTCCTCGGGAACGAGCTTGCCCGGCGTGTGCGGATCGAGCAGGGCACGGTACAGGAGCTCCGCCCGGTAGACGTTCCCGATGCCGCTCACGACACCCTGATCCATGAGCAGAAGGCCGATCGAGGTGGGCTTGCGGCGCACCGTCGCCGTGAACCGCTCTTCGCCTGCTGCCGCGTCGTCGACGAGCGGGTCGGGCCCGAGCTTGGCGATCGCCGCCGCGACCTCGTCGGGAGTCTGCAACTGGCACGCCGTCGGTCCGCGCAGATCCGCACACGTCTCGGCCGACAGCAGCCGCAGCCGGACCTGCCCGACGACGGGTGGCGGCCACTCCTCGGTATCGCCGCCGAGACCGTGGGTCTGCTCGCTCATGCGCACACGGCCGCGGGCGCGCCGCGGTGCGCCGATCGAGGCGAGCGAATTCTCGCCGTCGGCATCCAGCACGACGTCGCCCGCGGCGTCGAGGTCGGTGCCGCGCTGGTTCGTCTGCCCCATCCGCCCGTTCGCGGAGGCGATCGTCGGATCGACGAGGATCTCGCCGGCGAAGTCCCACGCTCCGTACAGGCCGAGGTGGACGCGAAGCCACAGATCGCCGTCGAACTCGAGGAACATCTGCTTGCCGACCGCGCGCGCGGAGACGACTTCACGGCCGTCGAGGACGGAGGCCCCCTCCGCGAAACGGCCCTGCGGGCTGGATGCCGTGACGGTGCGCCCCACGAAGTTGCGGTCGAACTGTCGGGCGATCCGGTGGACGGAGTGACCCTCGGGCATCAGCCGGCTTCGGGGTCGAGCGCGTCTGAGGACTCGCCGCCGTGCGGCGCCGCGGCGCGCGGGTCAGGCAGCAGCGATCCGTCGCGCTCGAAGGCGGCCAGCTGCGCGATGCGGCGGGCGTGACGCTCCTCACCGGAGAAGGGTGTCGAGATGAACCGGTCGATGAAGCCGACGGCCTCCTCGAACGTGTGCTGGCGGGCGCCGATCGCGATGACGTTCGCGTCGTTGTGCTCACGCGCGAGCTCGGCGGTCGAGGTGTTCCAGACGAGCGCGGCACGGATGCCCTCGACCTTGTTCGCCGCGATCTGCTCGCCGTTCCCGGAGCCGCCGAAGACGACTCCGAGGGTCTCGACCCCGGCGCGCTGGTCGCGAACGACGGCCTGTGCGGCGCGGATGCAGAAGGCCGGGTAGTCGTCGAGCGGGTCGTACTCGACGGGTCCGTGGTCGACGACCTCGTGACCCGCCGCGGTGAGGTGCTGCTGCAGCTGCGTGGAGAACTCGAGGCCCGCGTGATCGGTCGCGATGTGGATGCGCATGGCATCCATCCTACGGACGAGCGGAGTCACGGTGGCGGCGTCGATATGATGGTTCCATCATGTCATTGACTCCCGCACAGCGCCCCCTGTACGAAGTGAAGGCCAACCTCTTCAAGGGTCTCGCCCACCCGTTCCGCATCCGCATCCTGGAGCTCCTCGCGGAGTCGCCCGAGCGGAGCGTGGCCGACCTCCAGGGCGCGACGGGCCTCGAGGCATCCCACCTCTCCCAGCACCTCTCAGTGCTGCGACGGCACCGCCTCGTGACGTCCGAGCGGCGCGCGAGCCACGTCTACTACCGGCTCAGCGACCCCGCCGTCGCGGACCTGCTCGCGGCGGCGCGGACGCTCCTCCTCCAGGTTCTCGCGGGCGACGGAACGCTCCTGCGCGACGCACGCTCTCTGCCGGCGATCGGGGCGGCGTCGTGACCGCGACCGCTCCGCTCACGCTGCCGCAGGGGAAGCGCAGCATCGGCGCGTGGATCCTCTCGCTCCTCCCCTCCCGCTCGGACTACCGCGATCTCCGACGCACCTGGCGGGGGGATGTGCTCGCGGGGCTCACGGTCGGTATCGTCGCGCTGCCCCTCGCCCTCGGATTCGGCGTGAGCTCGGGCCTCAGCGCCGAGGCGGGGCTCGTCACCGCGATCGTCGCCGGTGTCATCGCCGCCGTCTTCGGCGGGTCGAACGTGCAGGTGTCCGGCCCGACCGGGGCCATGGTGGTCGTCCTCGTCCCGATCGTGGCGAGCCACGGCGTCGGCGCCGTCGCCGCCGTGACGGTCCTCGCCGGCGTGATCGTGCTGGTCGCGGGCATCCTGCGCCTCGGGCGGGCCGTGTCGTTCATCCCGTGGCCCGTCATCGAAGGGTTCACCCTCGGCATCGCGGTCATCATCTTCGCGCAGCAGATCCCCGCGCTCGTCTCGCCGCACACAGCGGGGGCCTCCGAGCACAGCTCCAACGCGATCGTCGCCGCCGTCCAGTCGTTCGCAGGGCTCGATGCCGGATACCTCGTGTGGGCGCTCGCCGCCGTCGCGATCGTCGCCCTCTGCATGTGGGGCGCGCCGCGGATCCACCGGGCGATCCCCGGCTCGCTCGTCGGCATCGTCGTCGTGACCCTCCTCAGCCTCGTCGTTCCGAGCGGTCTCGCCCGCATCGGCGCACTCCCGGCGCAGCTGCCCTCCCCCGCTCTGCCCACACTCGACCCCGCGATGCTCGGATCACTCCTCGCCCCCGCCGTGACCGTCGCCGCCCTGGCGGCGATCGAGTCGCTCCTGTCGGCACGCGTGGCCGCGACCCTCGCCGACACGGGGCCGTACGACCCCGATCGCGAGCTCGTGGGCCAGGGCCTCGCCTCGATCGGGTCGTCGCTGTTCGGCGGGATGCCTGCGACGGGCGCGATCGCGCGCTCCGCCGTGAACGTGCGCTCCGGCGCCCGCACGAGACTCGCGGCGATCATCCACGCCCTCGTCCTGCTCGGTGTCGTGCTCATCGCTGCCGGGCCCGTCGGCCAGATCCCGCTCGCCGCGCTCTCCGGTGTCCTCATGGTCACGGCCGTCCGCATGGTCCACCCCGCGACCGTCCGCGCGATCGTGCGCTCGACCCGCGCCGACGCGATCGCGTTCGTCGCGACGGCGATCGTCACCGTCTCCGTCGATCTCATCGTCGCGGTGATCATCGGTGTGGTCTTCGCGAGCGTCATCGCCCTCCGCGGCATGTCGCGGGCCTCGGTCGTGCGACGCGAACAGGTCACGGGGAACGTGCAGCCCGGCGACGAGCGGATCGCGATCGTCCGCTTCGAAGGTCCGCTGTTCTTCGCCGCCGCCGACCGGGTGTTCGCCGAGGTCGACGGGCTCCGCGACGTGTCGGTCGTGATCCTCCGAATGAGTCAGCTGGAACTCGTCGACGCCACCGGCGCCCGCATGATCGGCGACATCGTGCAGGCGCTCGAGCGCCGGGGCATCACCGTGCTCATCAAGGGCGTCCAGCCCCGACACGAAGACCTCTTCCGCACCGTCGGCGCGCTCGGAGCGCTCCGACACCACAACCATCTGTTCAGCGAGCTGCCCCCCGCGATCGAGCACGCGCGCAGCCACGTGCGCCGCGAATCGACGACCGCGTAGGCTGACAGAGTCATCGGGGATGCCAGCAGCTCCCCTGTCACACCCCACACCCCTCACCCACGGGAGTCCGCAGTGCCTGGAAAGAACCTCACCCGCACCGAGGCGCAGGAGCGCCGCGCGATCGTCGACACGCAGAGCTACGAGATCGCGCTCGACCTGACGAAGGGCGCCGAGGTCTTCGGATCCCGCACCGTCGTGCGCTTCACCGCGACCGAGGGCGCGTCGACCTTCATCGACCTGATCGCCCGCGACGTCCGCGAGATCACCCTCAACGGCGCGCCCGTCGATCTCTCCGCATTCGCCGACTCGCGCATCGCGCTTTCGAACCTGGCATCCGAGAACGAACTCGTCGTCGACGCGGACTGCCTCTACACGAACACCGGCGAGGGTCTGCACCGCTTCGTCGACCCCGTCGACGGCGAGGTCTACCTCTACTCGCAGTTCGAGGTGCCCGACTCCCGCCGCGTCTTCGCGGTCTTCGAGCAGCCCGACCTGAAGGCCACGTTCCAGTTCACGGTGACCGCACCGGCCGCGTGGAAGGTCGTCTCCAACTCCCCCACCCCCGAGCCGGTGCCTGCAGGTGCGGATGCCGCGACGTGGACGTTCGAGCCGACCCCGCGCATCTCCTCCTACATCACCGCGATCGTCGCCGGCCCGTACGAGTCGGTGTTCTCCGAGCTCACGAGCGCCTCGGGCCGCGTGATCCCGCTCGGCGTGTACGGCCGCAAGAGCCTCTGGCAGCACCTGGACGCCGACTACATCTTCGAGAAGACCCGTCAGGGCTTCGCGTACTACGAGGAGAAGTTCGGCTACCCGTACCCGTTCGCGAAGTACGACCAGCTCTTCGTGCCGGAGTTCAACGCGGGAGCGATGGAGAACGCGGGAGCCGTCACCTTCACGGAGACCTACGTCTTCCGCTCCAAGGTGACCGACGCGGTCAAGGAGCGTCGCGTCGTCACGATCCTCCACGAGCTCGCGCACATGTGGTTCGGCGACCTCGTCACGATGAAGTGGTGGAACGACCTCTGGCTCAACGAGTCGTTCGCCGAGTGGGCCTCGACCATCTCGACCGCGGAGGCCACCGAGTGGCACGGCGCCTGGACGACGTTCAACGCGATGGAGAAGACCTGGGCGTACCGCCAGGACCAGCTTCCCTCGACGCACCCCGTCGTCGCGGAGATCAACGACCTGCACGACGTCGAGGTCAACTTCGACGGCATCACGTACGCGAAGGGCGGGTCGGTCCTCAAGCAGCTGACCTCGTGGGTCGGCATCGACGAGTTCTTCGCCGGCGTCGCCGCCTACTTCCAGAAGCACGCCTACGGCAACACGGAGCTCAGCGACCTGCTCACCGAGCTCGAGGCCACGAGCGGTCGGGACCTCTCGACCTGGTCGAAGAAGTGGCTCGAGACGGCGGGCGTGAACACGCTCGCCCCCGAGATCAAGACGGATGCCTCGGGCGCCATCACGCGTTTCGCGATCGTCCAGACGGCCCCGGCCGACTACCCGACGATCCGGCCGCACCGCCTCGGCGTCGGCTTCTACGACCTCGTCGGCGACGAGCTCGTGCGCACGCACCACCTCGAACTCGACGTCGACGGTGACCTCACCGAGGTGCCCGAGCTCGTCGGGATCGCACAGCCCGACCTCGTGCTCCTGAACGACGAGGACCTCGCCTACGCGAAGATCCGTCTCGACGAGCGCTCGCTGCAGACCGCGATCGCGCACCTGCGCGACATCAGCGACCCTCTCGCCCGCTCGCTCGTCTGGGGCGCCGCGTGGGATCAGACCCGTGATGCGGAGGCCTCGGCATCCGACTACGTCGACCTCGTCCTCCGCAACATCGGCGCCGAGACGGAGTCGACGACCGTCCGCACGACGCTCGCGCAGCTCCAGCTCGCGGCGAACTCGTATGTCGCTCCGGAGCGCCGCGCGCAGACCCGCGAGAAGGTCGCCGACGGGCTCTGGTCCCTCGCCCAGGCGGCGGAGGCCGGCAGCGACAGCCAGCTGCAGTTCGTCACCGGCTTCGCGAGCGCGGCGGCGACGCCTGCGCAGTGGCAGCAGGTGCGCGCGCTTCGCGACGGCGAGACGACGCTCCCCGGCCTCGAGATCGACGCCGACCTGTCGTGGGCGCTGCTCGTCTCGCTCGCGGCGGGCGGTCTCGTCACGGCCTCCGAGATCGACGCGGCCCTCGCGGCGGACAACACCGCAAAGGGCGGCGAGTTCGCGGCGCAGGCCAAGGCCGCGCTCCCGACCGTCGAGGCCAAGCGCGTCGCGTGGGCGTCGCTCGTCGACTCGGCCGACCTGCCGAACACGGTGGTCCGCTCGTCGGCACTCGGGTTCGTCCACCCGGCCGGCGTCGACGCGCTCGGATCGTTCGTCGCGCCGTACTTCGACATGCTAGTGCCGATCTGGGAGAGCCGGACGTACCACATCGCCGAATACCTCATCATCGGCCTCTACCCCGCGCCGCTCGCGAGTGCGGAGCTCCGCGACGCGACCCGCGCGTGGCTCGACGCCCACCCCGACGTCCCGGCGGCCCTGCGCCGCCTCGTGAAGGAGAACCTCGCCGGCGTCGAGCGCGCGCTCGCGGTGCAGGAGCGCGACGCGGCCTGAGACTTTCGTCACGGTAACGGCGGCCGGGGTCCACCCATGGGGGGACCCCGGCCGCCGTGTTTTCCGTCCGAAGGCGGACGCGACGACCGACGAACCTGCGTAGCGTCGAAGCATGATCGTCGCTGAGAACGTCACCAAAAGATACGGGTCCAAGACCGCCGTGGACGGGGTGAGCTTCACCGTCCGCCCGGGCACCGTCACGGGGTTCCTCGGCCCGAACGGGGCCGGCAAGTCCACCACGATGCGCATGATCGTCGGCCTCGACGCCCCTACGTCCGGCCGCGTCGAGGTGAACGGCTCGCAGTACGGACAGCTGCGCTCGCCGCTCACAGAGGTCGGGGTGCTGCTGGATGCCAAGGCCGTGCACACCGGACGCAGCGCACGCGACCACCTGCGCGCGATGGCCGCGACCCATGGCATCCCGAACCGGCGGGTGGACGAGGTGATCGCGCTCACGGGCCTCGACGCCGTGGCACGCAAACGTGCGGGCAAGTTCTCGCTCGGCATGGGGCAGCGGCTCGGCATCGCCGCGGCCCTCCTCGGCGACCCGCGCACGCTCATCCTCGACGAGCCCGTCAACGGGCTCGACCCCGAGGGGGTGCGCTGGGTCCGCGACCTCGTGCGCCATCTCGCCGCCGAGGGGCGCACCGTGCTGCTCTCCAGCCACCTGATGAGCGAGATGTCGCAGACCGCCGATCACCTGATCGTGCTCGGGCGCGGTCGCGTGCTGGCGGACGCGTCGCTCACCGACCTCGTGCACGCCTGGACCACGAGCACCGTCGCGGTGCGCACCCCGCAGGCATCCGACCTCGTCGCCGCCATCGCCGGCCCCGATGTGACGGTCGGCGATCCGGGCGACGGAACGCTGCTCGTCACGGGCATCTCGGCTCCCGCGATCGGAGACATCGCCCGCGATCACGACATCGCCCTGCACGAACTCACCCCGCGCACCGGATCACTCGAAGAGGCCTACATGGCCCTCACGGAGCAGTCCGTCGAGTACAAGACGAAGGACATCGCATGACCGCCCAACTGACGGCCCCGACGGCCGGAACGACCTCGTCCCCCTACCGACTGTCGTTCGCGCGGGTGGTGCGGAGCGAGTTCATCAAGCTGCTGACCCTGCGGTCCACGTGGTGGTCGCTCGGCATCACGGCCGTGCTCACGATCGGCATCGCCCTGATGATCGCGGGCGCGTCCCGCGGCTTCGAAGGGGGCTACCCGGCCGTCATGGCGATCGTCTCCCCGATGCAGTTCACGATGCTCGTCGCCGGCATCCTCGGAGCGATCGCGATCACCGGCGAGTACTCGACCGGCATGATCCGCTCGACGTTCGCCGCCGTCCCGAGCCGCGGCACGGTCCTCCTCGCGAAGGCGCTCGTCGTGGCCGTCGTGCTGGCGGTGACGACGCTCCTCACGTCGGTGATCGCCGTCGCCGCGACCGCCCCGATCGTCTCCGACAGCCCGATCGACTGGGCGGATGCTACGCAGTCCACCATTCCGCTCCTCATGAGCATCCTCGCGATGGTGACCTTCGCGCTCATCGGGCTCGGCTTCGGGTTCCTCATCCGCAATGGCGCCGGTGCGATCGCCGCCACGGTCGGGCTCCTGTTCGTCCTCCCGATCGTGTTCAGCATGTTCGCGATGGCCGGTGACGGATGGCAGTGGATCGTCGAAGCCGGGAAGTACCTGCCGATGTCGGGCGCACAGGTCGCGACGGCGCCCGGCGGCGACGACGTCCTCCGCGGCGCGCTGACGCTCGTCGCCTGGCCCGCGGCGCTGCTCGTCGGCGCCTGGGGCGTGCTGCGCACGCGCGACGCCTAGGCTCGATTCCGTGACGAGAGCCAGCCGCAGTTCGTCGGAGGATGACTCCGCCGAACTGCGGCTTCCGCGTCCGCCCGGCGTCATCCGTCGGTTCTGGGCGCGCCATCCACGCTTCGCAGACGTCCTGATCGCGCTCCTGTGCGTCGTCTTCTCCTTCCCACCGATGTTCGGGTACAACCCCGACAGCAACTGGGCCGCGTGGGATGCGGCGCGCCCCGTGGTGATCGTGGTCGTTCTGTGCGCTGCCGCGCTCGCGATCGTCCGCCGCCGATGGCCGTTCGCCTTCTACGGCGGAACGCTAGCCGCGACCATCGCCTACCTGTTCACGCCCGGGGGCTCGGCAGGCATCCTCCTGCCCACCGCGATCTACGCCGTCGCGGTCTACCGTTCCAGCCGCGCGGCGTGGATCGCATTGGGGTCCGCGCTGCTGGTGACGTCGGTCGTGGCCGCACCGCTCGTCTGGACGTCGGTGATCACGATCCAGGTCGCGCTGAACGTGCTGCTGGGCTCGGCTGTCAGCGGGCTCATCGGCGCGCTCATCGGCGTCAACGTCGGCAACCGCAAGCGTTATCTCGAGGCGCTGCTCGACCGTTCGCGGCAGTTGTGGGTCGAGCGCGAACAGCACGCGAGACTCGCCGCCGCCGCAGAACGCACCCGCATCGCGCGCGAGATGCACGATATCGTGTCGCACTCGCTCACCGTGATCGTCGCGCTCGCGGAGGGCGCGACGGCGACCGATGACCGCGAGCGCAGCCGCGAAGCGACGAGCCTCGTCGCCTCGACTGCGCGCGCCGCCCTCGGCGAGATGCGCGGCATGCTCGGAGTCCTCCGCGACGAGAGCGCCGCCGATGTGCCGCTGAGCCCCGTCGACGAGGACACGATCCCGGCCGCGGTGGAAGCGGCCCGCGCCGCGGGCGCGCCGGTGCGCCTCGCCGTGACGGGACGTCCGACCGGCTCCCGACCGGTACGACTCGCCCTCGCCCGCGTCGTGCAGGAGGGCCTCACGAACGTGCTGCGCCACGCCCCGGGCGCGCGAAGCGTCGAGGTGGATCTCGTCTATGCCGGTGACGGTGTGGAGCTCTCGATTCAGAACGATGGTGTCCCGGCGGCATCCGCCACGTCGGGCCGCCCCGGCTATGGGCTCCGCGGCATCCGCGAGCGCGTCGACCACGTGGGCGGCAGCTTCCACGCCGGCAGTGATCGCCCCGGCTGGTGGCGCCTCGACGTGCGGATCCCCCTGGAACTGAAGGAGGAGCCGGCATGAGCGATGACATCCGCGTGCTGCTCGTCGACGACCAGCAGCTGATCCGGCTCGGGTTCCGAATGGTGCTCGAGGCGGCGCCGGGGGTCACGGTCGTCGGCGAGGCGGCCGACGGCGAGGCGGCCCTCGAACAGGTCGCGGCGCTCCGGCCGGACGTCGTGCTGATGGATGTCCGGATGCCCCGCACCGACGGCGTGACCGCGACCGCCCGCATCAGCGCCCGCCACCCGGAGGTGCGGGTCATCGTCCTCACGACGTTCGACCTCGACGAGTACGCCTTCGGCGCGCTGGATGCCGGGGCGAGCGGCTTCCTCCTGAAGGACGTCGAGGGCGTCGAGCTCATCCGCGCCGTGCGCGCCGTCGCGGCGGGCGACGCCGTGCTCTCGCCGCGGATCACTCGCGAGGTGCTGGCACGGCGCGCGTCCGAGCCCCGCTCCCTCGCTGAGTCCGATCCGGCGGAGGATCTCACTCCGCGCGAGGTCGACGTGTTCCGCGCGATCGCGCGCGGCCTCACGAACGGTGAGATCGCCGCAGAGCTCCACCTGGGTGAGGCCACCGTGAAGACCCGCGTGGGCCGCATCCTCGGAAAGCTCGGCGCTCGTGACCGCGTGCAGGCCGTCATCATCGCGCACCGCCACGGCTATGTCCCACCGCCCGACCGTGCCGGCACGGCGGACCCGCTCAGGCCTCCCGGAGGGACCACTCAGTAGGATCGAAGCGATGCTGTACTTCGCCGATTCGGCCGCCGACGCGCCGCCCGCCACCCCCGGGTTCTGGACGGATGCGCTCGTGTGGTTGGCGGACGCAGGGTTCAACCTCCTGAAGATCGCCGGCATCATCCTCGGCGCCATCGTCGTCGCGTGGCTCCTCCGGATCGTCATCCGGCGAGTCGTCAAGCGCATCGTCCAAGGCGCGAAGACGAAGGCGAACGTCGACGACACCCAAGCGCTCGAGCGATCCCCGCTCGCGAGCGTCCGTCTCGTGCAGCGCACCCGCACGCTCGGGTCGATCCTGCAGAACGTCGTCAACGTCGCGATCGTGATCGTCGCCCTCACGCTCATCGTGCTCGTCCTCAACAAAGACGCCCTCGGCTCACTGACCCTCCTCAGCGCAGCGGTCGGCGCGGGGCTCGGCTTCGGCGCGCAGAACATCGTCAAGGACGTTCTGAACGGTATCTTCCTCGTCGCCGAGGATCAGGTCGGCATCGGCGACGTGGTGGACCTCGGCCTTGCGACCGGAGTTGTCGAATACGTCGCGATCCGCGTCACGCACGTGCGTGACGTGAACGGCACGCTCTGGTACGTGCGCAACGGCGAGATCCTCCGCATCGGCAACATGTCGCAGGGGTGGTCGCGCGTCATCATCGATCTCGCCGTCTCGACGGACGCCGACATCGCTGAGGTCGAGAAGGCGATGTACGACGCCGCGAAGAGCGTCTACAAGGACCCGAAGTGGCGCTCCCGCGTCCTCGAGCAGCCGGAGGTGTGGGGGCTCGAGTCCATCACGGGCGACGCGCTCGTCATCCGTCTTGTCATGAAGACGCGTGCCAACGCGAAGGACGACGTCGCCCGCGAACTGCGCATGCGCCTCAAGCGCGCGATCGACGACCTCGGCGTGACGCTGCCGTCGATGAACTCCATGACCCTCACGGGCCTCGAGGGCGCCCAGCGCGTGCGCGGCGCCAACCCGCCGAAGACGAAGCCGACACCGGTCACGAGCGCCGACGGCGTCGTCTGGAAGCCGAAGCGCGGCACGAAGGCGACGAACGCGAAGGCGGGGCCCGCGACGGCTCCGGACCCCGGAACGACCGGTGCCGCGCCGGAAGGGAAGAACGAATGACGGATGCCGCTCCCCTGAGCTTCTACGAGGAGGTCGGCGGCCATGACACGTTCGTCCGCCTCGTCGACATCTTCTACCGCGGCGTTGCCGACGACGAGGTGTTGAAGCCGATGTACCCCGAGGAGGACCTCGGGCCCGCAGCCGAGCGTCTCACGATGTTCCTCGAGCAGTACTGGGGCGGCCCGTCGACCTACAGCGAGCGCCGCGGGCACCCGCGCCTGCGCATGCGGCACGTGCCCTTCCAGGTGAACCCGGATGCCCGTGACCGCTGGCTCGCGCACATGCGCACCGCGCTCGACGAACTCGCCCTCCCGCCGCTGCACGAGGCGACGCTCTGGGACTATCTGCAGCGCGCCGCGTTCGCGATGGTCAACTCGTTCGAACCGACGGGTATCGGCCCCGAGCGCCCGTCCTCGTCTCCGACGCTTCAGGTCCACCCCGAAACGGACTGACGTCCCCTCCCCCTTCGTGGGGGTCTTCCATCGCTCGACGAAGGAGTCGACGTGACCACCACCCCCGCCTCGTACCAGACCGACGTGCTCGTGATCGGATGGGGGCTCGCCGGGCTCGTGGCAGCCTCCGAGGCATCCGCCGCCGGCAAGAGCGTCGTGATCGTCGATCAAGAGCCGCGCTCGAACCTCGGCGGACAGGCGTTCTGGTCGTTCGGCGGGCTGCTGTTCATCGACTCCCCCGAGCAGCGCCGGATGGGGATCTCGGACTCCCTCGACCTCGCCCGGCAGGACTGGTTCGACACGGCGGGCTTCGACCGCGCCGAGGACCACTGGCCGCGCCAGTGGGCGGAGGCGTACCTGCACTTCGCGCACGGCGAGAAGCGCGCCTGGCTGCGCGAGAAGGGCGTCGGGTTCTTCCCCGTCGTCGGGTGGGCCGAGCGCGGCGGCTACACGGCGACCGGGCCCGGCAACTCCGTCCCCCGCTTCCACATCACGTGGGGCACGGGCCCCGGACTCGTCGCCCCGTTCGAGGCCGCGGTCGAAGCCGGGGAGCAGGCGGGTCGTGTAAGGATCCTCCCCCGCCATCGTGTGACGTCGCTGACCCTGTCCGAGGGTGGCGTCGTGGGAGCCACGGGTGAAGTCCTCGAGCCATCCGGTGCCGAGCGCGGCGTGGCGACGACCCGCACCGTGGTCGGCTCGTTCGAGATCACCGCGGGCGCGACGATCGGCGCGTCGGGCGGCATCGGCGGCAACCACGACCTCGTCCGCGCGCAGTGGCCCGCGCGCCTCGGCACGCCGCCCGAGCACATGATCACGGGCGTCCCCGCATACGTCGACGGCTCGATGCAGCCGGTCTCGGAGGCCGCGGGCGCCCGGCTCATCAACGGCGACCGGATGTGGCACTACGTCGAGGGCATCCAGAACTGGGACCCGATCTGGCCGCAGCACGGCATCCGCATCCTCCCCGGGCCCTCATCGATCTGGCTGGATGCCACCGGTGCACGCCTTCCCGTCCCCCTGTTCCCGGGGTTCGACACGCTCGGCACGCTCGCCCACCTGCGGGCGACCGGGCACGACCACTCCTGGTTCGTCCTCTCGCAGAAGATCATCGAGAAGGAGTTCACGCTGTCGGGCAGCGAGCAGAACCCCGACCTCACCGACAAGGACCTGCCTCTCCTCGTGAAATCGCGCCTCGGCAAGGGTGCGGCCGGGCCCGTGCAGGCCTTCCTCGACCACGGCGCCGACTTCGTCGTGCGTCGGACCCTCGGCGAGCTCATCTCCGCGATGCAGGCCCTCCCGGGCGGCGAGGCGCTCGATCCTGCGCGAGTGCGCCGCGAGGTCGAGGCGCGCGACCGCGAGATGGAGAACGACTTCACGAAGGATGCCCAGATCGCGATGCTCCGCTCCGCGCGCGCCTACCGCGGCGACAGGCTCGTGCGCACGGCGGCGCCGCACCGGATCCTCGATCCCGCCGCGGGTCCCCTCATCGCCGTCAAGCTGCACGTGCTCACCCGGAAGTCGCTCGGCGGCATCGAGACGGACCTGTCCGCGCGCGCGCTCGGTGCCGACGGGCAGCCGGTGCCGGGCCTCTACGCGGCGGGCGAGGCATCCGGCTTCGGCGGCGGAGGCGTGCACGGGTACCGCGCGCTCGAAGGCACCTTCGTCGGTGGATGCCTGTTCTCGGGGCGGATCGCGGGCCGCGCGGCCGCGGCCGCGGTGTAGCCGGTCGCTACAGCCAGTTGCGCGAACGGAAGACCGCGAACAGGGCGCCCGCGAACGCGAGCATCCCGACGAGCGCGAGCGGGTAGCCCCACGGCGATTCGAGCTCCGGCATATGCGCGAAGTTCATGCCGTAGATGCCGGTGATGAGCGACGGAGCGAAGATGATCGCGGCCCAGCTGGAGATGCGCTTCGTCTGCTCGGACTGGGCGAGGCTCGTCTCGTTCTGCTGCTGGGCGACGAGGGTGGCATGCACCGTCAACGCGTTCTGCAGGGTCTGACGGAACTCGTCCGCCAGCTGCACGACGCCGATCACGTGGTCGAGGACGTCGCGGAAGGATCGCCGCAGTTCGAGGGCGCCGGGATCGTCGCCGTACTCGGTCTCGAGCTCTCCGCGCAGGGTCTCGATCATGCCGACGAGAGGACGCACGGCGCGCTGGATCTCCATGACCTCACCCGACAGGTCATAGATGCGCCTCGTGACCGCGCGGTCGCCGCTGAACAGCTGCGCTTCGATCTCATCGATATCGTTCTGGAGGCCCGCGATCACCGGCACGTAGTCGTCGACGACGCGGTCGAGGATCGCGTAGAGCACGCCGAGCGGTCCGCGTCCGAGAAGGTCGGGAGTGCCCTCCAGCCGCTCGCGCACGGCGGCGAGGTCGGGGGATTCGGCCTGCCGGATGGCGATCACGAAGTTCTTCCCGACGAAGAGCTCGACCTCGCCGAACTCGACGGTCTCGCTCTCGTCGAGGTAGCGGGCCGGCCGCAGCACGAGGAAGCGCGTGTCGCCGTACCGCTCGAGCTTGGCACGCTGATGACCGAGCAGGGCGTCCTCGACGGCCAGCGGGTGCAGGTCGAACTCGGCGGCGAGGATGTTCAGCTGCACGGCCTCGGGGCGGTAGAGACCGACCCAGGCGAAGCCCCCGTGCTCGGAGAGCGCGGCGGCGGTGCGGGCGAGGGTCGGCGGGGAGGCGGCGCGGCGCCCCGCGACGTACACGGCGTTGTCGATGACGGTCACCGACACAGTCTGCCAGCGCCGCTGCGGCTATGCTCGCCCGGTGCTGCGCACGCCGGTGAGCCCGGTCGTCACGCGGGAGCGGACGAGGACGTGCCCGCGGGAGAGGCTCACACGGGCCCACGGGCCGTTGCGACGCACCGCGGCGCGCTCCTCCCCGCCGATGAACCCGAGCGCGAAGGCGGCGAAGGCGACGCCGAGCGGGAGTCCGCCGAGGTCGTCGTCCGGCGCTCCCCACACCGCCGTGCGCACGGCGTGGACGGCGTCGTCGCCGGCATCCGTCGGCACGGCTTCGGCGACCGCCGCGATCCCCCATTGCGAGCGTGCCGCGAGAACCGCCGCGGAGATCTCCCCGTCTGCGATCCAACCCGACCGGGGCGCGGAGATCCCCGCCCACGCGGCGGTCACGGCGTGCTCGGGGAGATCCAGGGCGTGCGGGTCATCGGATGCCTGTAGCGCGGTGGCGTCCACGACGAGGTCGCAGACGAGTTCTGCATCCACCGCGACGGCACGTAGCCCCAGGATCGTCGGGGCCTGGTCGAGGAGGGTCCGCGGTGCGAGGGGCGCTGCGGTGAGCGCGAGGATGCCGTCTCGCGCGAGGAGTCGCACGGTGCCGTCTCCGAGTCGTGCGGCGCGTTGCGCGAACACGAGCACGTCGGCGGCGGCACGGGGGTCGGGGAAGATCAGACGCTCTGGCATCCGCCCTAAACTACCAAGGGTGCGCAGGATGGGCGCGCGAGGACAGGAGAATCGTGAGTCACGTCGAGCCCACAGACCCCGTCGCCATGATGCTCGGCGTCCTGGATCTCGATTCCAGCGCGGCGCGCACGACCGAGGATATCTTCACGGGCCATTCGCACCCGATGCCGACCGGGCGGATCTTCGGCGGTCAGGTGCTCGCGCAGGCCATCATCGCCGCCGACCGCACGACAGACGACGATCGGGTCCCCCACTCGATGCACGGCTACTTCCTGCGTCCGGGCGATGCGAGCCAGGGGCTCACGCTGTCGGTCGATCGGATCCACGACGGGCGCTCCTTCTCGACGCGGCGGACCCAGGCGTACCAACAGGGCGTGCCGATCTTCTCGATGATCGCCTCGTTCGAGCGGGAGGACCCCGGTCTCGAACATGCCGTCGTTGCGCCCGAAGGCGTCGTGGCGCCGGAAGTGGCACTCGCGGCGCGGGAACGCATTGCGCACCACCCGCTTTCGCGACGGCTGATCGACGCCAACCCGATCGAAGTCGTGCATGCCGACGGTGGAATCTACGACCGGGTCGAGGGCGAGCAGGTCCCCCGACAGAACGTGTGGATGCGCACGCGCACTCCGATCGGCGATGACCCTGCGCTCCACCGCGCCGTCCTCGCCTACATGAGCGATCTCACGATCCAGGAGTCGGTGCTGCGCGCGCACGGAGTCGCGTGGTCGACGCCCGGGCTGAAAGTCGCGAGCCTCGACCACGCGATGTGGTGGCACCGCCCCGCACGTGTCGACGAGTGGCTGCTCTACGCGCAGGAGTCCCCCAGTGCGCGCGGCGGGCGCGGCCTCGCGACGGGTCGGCTGTTCACCCGCGAGGGCGTGCTGGTGGCCACGGTGGCACAGGAGATCATGGTGCGCGTCCCCGACGCGGAGGCGGTCAGCGGCGGCTGAACACCACCGGGTTGCCCAGGTACGGTTCCCAGGCCTCCCGCATGCGCGCGCTGAGCCGCACCGGTCGGAAAGTAGCCGCGTCGACGAGCACCACCGCGGAGGATGCCCGGGCGTAGAGCGTCTGGTCCGCGTCGCTGAGCGGGCTGTACACCTCGTAGCAGACCTCGATGCTCGATCCGCCGAGCTTGCCGAACCACATCTGGATGTCGAGCGGTTCGCGACGGTAGGGCACCGGCGCGAGGTACTCGATCTCCTGACGCGCGATGAGGGTGAGCTCACCGGCATCCAGCCCCGCGTCGATGACGGCCGTGTCGGGCGCGTCCTCCCCCGCGATCGGCGACCAGAAGACGCGCACGCGCGCCTCTTCGAGGAGCTTCAGCATCGTCGCGTTGTTGACGTGGTTGAACGCGTCGAGATCGCCCCATCGGAGGTGGATGGGGACGTGGATGCGCGTCGCGTCAGTCACGGGTGAGCTTGCGGTGCGTCGAGCGGTGCGGGTTGGCCGCGTCCGGTCCGAGCCGCTCGATCTTGTTCGCCTCGTACGCCTCGAAGTTGCCCTCGAACCAGTACCACTGGTCGGGGTTCTCGTCGGTGCCCTCGTAGGCGAGGATGTGCGTCGCGATGCGGTCGAGGAACCACCGGTCGTGGGTGATCACGACGGCGCAGCCGGGGAACTCGAGCAGCGCGTTCTCGAGCGAGGACAGCGTCTCGACGTCGAGGTCGTTGGTGGGCTCGTCGAGGAGGAGCAGGTTGCCGCCCTCCTTGAGGGTGAGGGCGAGGTTCAGGCGGTTGCGCTCACCACCGGAGAGGACGCCCGCCTTCTTCTGCTGGTCCGGTCCCTTGAAACCGAACTTGGAGACGTACGCGCGCGACGGGATCTCGGTCTTGCCGACCGTGATGATGTCGAGGCCGTCCGAGACGACCTCCCACAGCGTCTTGTTCGGGTCGATGTTGGCGCGGCTCTGGTCGACGTAGCTGATCTTGACGGTCTCACCGATCTTCAAGTCTCCGCCGTCGAGGGGCTCGAGGCCGACGATCGTCTTGAAGAGCGTCGTCTTGCCGACACCGTTCGGGCCGATGACCCCCACGATGCCGTTCGGCGGCAGGCTGAAGCTGAGCCCGTCGATGAGCGACCGGTCCCCGAAGCCCTTCTGGAGCTTCTTCGCCTCGATCACGACGCTACCTAGGCGCGGACCGGCGGGGATCTGGATCTCCTCGAAGTCGAGCTTGCGCGTGCGCTCGGCTTCGGCCGCCATCTCTTCGTAACGCTGCAGACGGGCCTTCGACTTCGTCTGGCGGCCCTTCGCCGACGAACGCACCCATTCGAGTTCGTCCTTGAGGCGCTTGGCGAGCTTGGCATCCTTCTTGCCCTGGATGTCGAGCCGCTCGGCCTTCTTCTCGAGGTAGGTCGAGTAGTTGCCCTCGTAGCCGATGAGCCGGCCGCGGTCGACCTCGGCGATCCACTCCGCGACATTGTCGAGGAAGTACCGGTCGTGGGTGATCGCGATGACCGCGCCCTTGTAGGCCTGGAGATGCTGTTCGAGCCAGAGCACGCTCTCGGCGTCGAGGTGGTTGGTGGGCTCGTCGAGGAGAAGCAGGTCGGGCTTCTGCAGGAGGAGCTTCGCGAGGGCGACGCGGCGACGCTCACCACCGGAGAGCTTCGTGACCGGTTCGTCGCCGGGCGGGGTGCGCAGGGCATCCATCGCCTGCTCGAGCTGGGAGTCGAGGTCCCACCCGTCGGCCGCGTCGATCTCCTCCTGGAGCACGCCCATCTCCGCAAGCAGGGAGTCGAAGTCCGCGTCGGGATCGGCCATGAGCGCCGAGATCTCGTTGAAACGGTCGAGCTTGCCCTTGATCGCGACGCCGTCCTGGATGTTCTCCAGCACGGTCTTCGTCTCGTCGAGCTCCGGCTCCTGCATGAGGATGCCGACGCTGAAGCCCGGGGTGAGCTTCGCCTCGCCGTTGGACGGTGCGTCGAGCCCCGCCATGATCTTGAGGATGGTGGACTTTCCGGCACCGTTCGGACCGACCATGCCGATCTTCGCACCGGGCAGGAACGCCATCGTGACGTCGTCGAGGATCAGCTTCTCGCCCACCGCTTTGCGGGCACGGACCATGGAGTAGATGTATTCGGCCATAACGCGCCAAGTCTACGCGGGGCGACCCGCCCCGGTGCTCACCAGTCGATGGGTCGCGTCTGGCCGATGAGGCACGTGCCGCCCGGGACGAGGGGCAGAACAAGCGCCGTCGGGGCGGGCGTCGACGGCCCCACCTGACCGACGAGGCACTCTCCGCCCCAGCGCACCGAGAACTGGATCGAATCGGCAGGGTTTCCGACCGTCGTGAGATCGTTCGTGACCTCCATGTCAGCCTTCGAGAACCCCGCCTGCACGAGGGCGTCGACGTACGCGCGGCCCTGCGCTCGGGCATCCGTCGCGGCGACCTGCTCCATCACGGCGGCGAACAGCGGCAGGTTGTCCTCCGCCGTGCCGTCGGGAACGAGGACGGGGCCTGTCACGCCGGGCGTCGGTGACTCGGTGGCCGAGGACGCCGAGGGGGTCGGGTCGGGGCCCGGCTGCGGCGTGCACCCGACGAGGGCGATCGCGAGCACCGCCCAGAGGACGCCGGCGCGTCTGCGGGTGAGAGCTGACTCGGCGCGGTGCACGCCACGAGTCTACGGTGGCTCTGCCGGGCGCCCTGCCCGTGCCGCTCAGAAGGGTGTCTGCTCTTCGGCGCCGGGCGCTCCCCACGCTCCCGCGCCGACGAGGTCGGGGACGGGCGCGGCCTCGCGTTGATCGTCATCGAGGCCCCCGGCACCGGTCTGTGCCGCGCCCGGGATGTCGGCGCCGTCTGCGGCCCAGCCATCGGTGCCGTGCTGAGTCGCGCTCGTGGCGGACGCCGAAGACGCGAGGTCCTTCTCGAAAGTCGCGACGCCGAACATCAGATCGGGTCCGAGACTCGAGGCCTCGAGGTCGACGCTCACTCCGGTGCGCCCGTTCACCTCCCATCGGCGGACCCGCAGCTTGCCGACGACGATCACGCGCTGGCCCTTCTCGAGCGAGCGGAGCGTGTGTTCGGCGAGCCGGCGGAAGACGGACACGTTGTAGAAGTTCGTATGCCCATCGACCCAGGAACCGTTCTCCAGGCGACGCTCGGTGCTCGCGAGCCCGAAGGTGGCCATGACGGCGCCGCCGCCCACCTCGCGACGCTCCGGGGCGGAGGTGAGGTTCCCCGTGATGGTGATGAGATCAGACATGAACGCATGTCCTTTCGAGTGAGGGGCACGATGCTGAGCGTGGATCGCTCCGGCGTCCGTGTGCCCGGTCGGACGCCGGAGCACGCTCAGCATGACGCGCGCGAGCCGCCGAGTTCGGCCCATTCCGAGGATCTGTGGATGCATCCGCCGCGTTCGAGACCTGTGGAGGGCGCGATGACGCCAGGTCTCCCGAGTGTCGGAGGTCGTACATATCTTCGAAGTCGAGGAGGCATCATGACCATCATCGAAGATCTGGACCGCACGACCGTCCGAGGAACGCGACTCCATCGCGTGTCGCCCCGCCGCTGGCGCGTGCTCGATCGCGCCGGTCGCGTCATCGGTCACATCCGCGCATCCAGAGAGGCGGGCGCCACCCGGTACCACGCGGAGAAGTTCGATCTCGCGCGTGCCCGCATGCGGGAGCTCGGCTCGTTCTGGTCGGTGGACGACGCCGTCGATTGTGTGCGATATCTGCGCTGATCCGGAGTCAGACGAGGATGTCGCGGCGATCCAGCACCGCCGCTCGCGCGCCGGCCCGCACGTCGGGCCAGACGGCCGCCAACGTCGCCACGGCGCGTTCGAGATCGGTCGCCGGTGCCGTGAAAGGGATCCGCAGATGGCGGTCGTGAGTGCCGTCCACCGCGAAACGCGAGCCGGCGGAGAGGTACACGCCGTGCTCGCGCGCGGCGAGCACGAGTCCGGTACTGAGCGGCGCATCGAGTTCCACCCACAGCGCAACACCTCCCCCGACGTGCGGAACGCGCCACTGCGGAAGAAGTGCACGAAGAGCGGATGCCACGGCATCGCGCCCTTCGCGGAGCACCTGAGCACGCTGCGCGAGCACTTCGGGCATTCGGGCGAGGACGCCGGTCGCCACGACCTGCTCGAACTCGGGCGTCCCGAGATCGCGCGGCGGGCGAGCCGCAGCGACATCGGCAAGGAGCTCTTCGTCGCCACGGATCCAGCCGATGCGGAGCCCTCCCCACACCGTCTTGCCGAGAGAGCCGACTCGGACCACCGGATGCGACGCGAAGGCGGCTCCGCGGACCAATGCTTCGTCGATCGCCAGATCCGCGGTCGTGTCGTCGACGATGAGCGTCGTTCCCGCCTCGTCCGCGGTGCGTGCGATCTCCGCCTGTTCGACGTCGCTCATGGAACGACCGGTGGGATTCTGATACGTCGGCATCAGGTAGGCCAGGCGCGGGCGGGTCCGCGCGAAGCCCTGCGCCGCACGGTCGAGATCCCATCCCTCCGCAGTGCTCACCGGCACGCCCACGAGCCGCGCGCCGGCGCCGCGAAGCGCTTCCGCGGCGTGCGGGTAGGTGGGCGTCTCGATCAGCACCCGATCCCCCCGCCGGAGCAGCGTCTGAGCGAGGAGATGGATCGCCGACTGGGCGCCCGTCGTCACGAGCACCTCGTCGGGGCGTGTGGGCACTCCCCGCGCCCCGTAGTAGTCGGCGATCGCCGACCGCAGCGCGAGAGAGCCGCGCACGTCGTAGCCCGCGCGGGAGACGATCGTCGCCGCATCCTGCGCAACCTCGCTCATGACGGCCGCGAGGCCCGGCCACGCCGCGGGACTGGCCTGCTGCAGGTCGATCTCGTCGGCTCCCACCGCGACACGTCCGGGTTCGCGACCCGCCTGCGGCAGTGTGATGCTCCCCGATCCACGCACGCTGAGGATGTGCCCCGAGTCGCGGAGGCTCCGGTAGGCCGCCGCGACGGTCGCGCGACTGAGACCGAGCTCTGCGGCGAGCTCGCGCTCGGCAGGCAGCGCCGTGCGCGCGGCGATGCGGTTGTCCAGGCACAACAGGCGGATACCGTCGGCCAGCGCTTCATAGGCGGGTTCCCGCGCGCGCCACCCTCCGAGCGACGCCGCGAGCCGTCGCGCCGTGATCCGTGAATCCATGCGGCCACGATAGTGCAATTGGACTGGTGTTGACGGTCCAATCCTGCGATAGCGTGCCCTCATGATCTTCCGCCTCGCGCAACTCCTCGTCGGCCTGGTGCTCTTCGGTGCCGGCTGCGGGATCATGGTGCGCGCCGGCATCGGGCTCGACCCCTGGACCGTGTTCGCGCAGGGTCTGTCGATCCAGACGGGCGTCGGGATCGGGTGGATCGCCAACATCGTCGGCTTCCTCGTGCTGCTGCTGTGGATTCCACTCCGTCAGCGTCCCGGCGCCGGCACGATCGCGAACATCCTCCTGGTCGGCACGAGCATGCAGGCGACGCTCGCGGTCATGCCCGACGTGCACGGCTTCGTGTGGCAGCTGCTCACGTTCGTCGGCGGCATGCTGCTCGTCGCTCTGGCATCCGGCCTCTACATCGGCTCACGGTTCGGAGCGGGGCCACGCGACGGACTCATGACCGGGCTCAATTCCCGCTTCGGGTGGCCGATCTGGGCGGCGCGTCTCGGCGTCGAAGCCGCCGTGCTCCTGGCCGGGTGGCTGCTCGGGGGAACCGTCGGACTCGGCACCGTGCTCTTCGCCGCAGGAATCGGACCGCTCGTGCACAGAACCCTGCCGTTGTTCGATTCCCGCCGTCGCGGCACGACGAACACCGCCCGTGCGGGCGAAGCGACCCCGGTGACGACCGGCGGCGAGGTCAGTGCTGCGTGAAGCGCGGCCAATCCGAGCCGGGCGGAAGGTGACCGTGGAGGGCGCTCTTGGCGACCTCCATCGTCGGATAGGTGCCGAGGCTGCTGTCGGCATCGGCGATCGTGGCGATGTATCCGTCATCGACGTGGCGGATCGTGCCGACGACTTTCCCCTCGGCGCCGTAGGCGACCCAGAGGGCGGACGAAGTGGTGCTCATGGTGACTCCTCTCGTCTGTGCCGACGCTACGCCTCCGAACCTCGAGACACCAGCCTTCGACGGGCTCAGGCGCGCAGACGGACCGTTTTCACCTCGAACGGACGGAATGCGAGGTGGGTGAGATCGACGGGCGCTCCGCCCCGCTCGAGCATGTCGGTCTCGACCGCGAGCCGATGCGGGAGCGTCGTGACGAGCGCCGTCTCGCACACGACGCCGAGCGACTCGTAGAGGCGCAAGATGACGCCGTCGCCGTCCTCCGCAGGCTTGAGCGTCTCGATGACGACACCCGGCTCGCGGGAGCGCACGACGCTGTCGAACGGCGCGGCGGACACGATACGAAGCGGATTGTTGAGTCGATAGCCCTCCCGCACGGCCGCCGACACGTCTCCGGCGTCGAGCGGGAGGAACGCGTAGGTGAACTCGTGGGCTCCGCGGTCGACCGTCGGATCGGGGAAGGTGGGCGACCGGAGGAGGTTGAGGCTCAGCAGTCCGTTCTTCGCCCGGTGCCCGTACTTCGCGTCGTTGAGCAGTGCGAACCCGGCTCGGTCGTCGCCGACGGCGATCCACTTGTGCGCGCAGACCTCGAACTGCGCCCTCTCCGCGTCGGTCGATTCCGTCGTCGGGCGGTCGATGTGACCGAATTGGATCTCCGAACGCACGGTGTCACCGAAATGCGTCGGGCGGAACTCCGCGCGCAGCATGTGGTGCTGCTGACGCCATTCGACCTGTGTCCGCAGTCGCACGACGGCCGACCCGCTCTCGAGCGTCACCGTCTGCACGACCTCCACGCCCGGTGCACGGTAGCGGGTGCGACGCACGGCCATGGGGCCGTCGAGGGTGTGCTCGATCCGCACGGGCCGGAGGAGCACGACGGGTCTGTCCACGTAGCTCGGGTCGATGTCCCACGCGTTGAAGGGGAACACGTACGGGTCTTCATGGAGCGTGAGGCGATTCAGTCCCCCGCCGGCGTGATCCACACCGGCGGCGTCGAGACACCGGATGATCGATCCGTCCTCGCCGAAATGGAGTGTGAGGATGCCGTTGCCGAGCATCGTCTCGCCTGCGACGAGTTCGGGGGCAATCACCGGATCGGAAAGGCGGCCCGCCGCGTACGGTCCGACCTCCGCCAACTGCCACCGACCATCGGCGCGGACATGTTCGCGCCGATCGAAGGAGGTCAGGTTCAACGCGGCGGAGTCACCGGCATCCATCGGCAGCAGCGCGATCCGCCGGGCGATGTCGGTCTCGAGCGCGGCCTCGACACGCTCGTAGGTCTCGGCGGCCTCCCGATTCACGCGTTCGATGGACGAGCCGGGGATGATGTCGTGGAACTGGTTCAGCAGCACGTCGCGCCACAGCGGGTCGAGCGCGTCGCGGGTCGCGGTGCCCGTGATCACCCCCAGCGCCTCTGCGTCGTGCAGGAGTCGCTCACTCCGACGGTTGTGCATCTTCGTGGCGGCGGCCGTCGTGTAGGTGCCCTGATGTGCCTCGAGGTAGAGCTCGCCGCGATGCGTGTGCGGGATGTCGCGCCCTGCGAGGGCACGGAAGAAGGCATCCGCCGTCCCCGGCACGACCTGCGGCAGCCCGCGCAGCGAGCGCTCCCGCCGCTGCAGTTCGAGATGGATCTCGCCCGGACCACCGCCACCATCTCCCGAGCCGAACACCAGCAGAGCGGTGCCGAGGTCGGCCTCCGGGTACTGCCGGATGCCTTTCAGGATCCCGTCCGCCGCACCGCGACTGTTGTAGTCGCCCTCGGGTGGCATGTGGACGAGCGCCTCGGATCCATCGATCCCCTGCCACCGGAACGTGCGGTGCGGGAAGGTCGTGACCTTGTTCCAGGCGAGCTTGATGGTCTGGAAGAAGTCCATGCCGGTGCCGCGGAGGATCTGGGGCAGATTGCCGGAGTAGCCGAACGTGTCGGGCAGCCAGCACACGCGCAGGTCGTCGGGGCCGACCCCGAACTCCTCCTCCCAGAACCGCCGCCCGAACAGCGCCTGGCGGATGAGCGACTCACCGCTCGGAAGGTTCGTGTCCGGCTCCACCCAGAAGGCCCCCTGCAGTTCGAGCCGCCCGTCGGCGTGCGCCTGCTGCAGCCGCGCGAACAGGTCCGGGTGCTCTGCCTTGATCCACTGGAGCTGCTGCGGCTGGCTCGTCCCGTAGAGGAACGCCGAGTCATCTTCGAGGTTCTGGAGTTGACGGATGTAGGTGCGTGCGGCCTTGCGGTGCGTCTCGCGCAGCGGCCACAACCAGGCCATGTCGAGGTGGCCGTGCCCGATCGCGGTGTAGGTGAAGTCGCTCTCTGCGGGAGCGGCCAGGTGCGGAGCGAGGACGCCTCGCGCGCCGGCGACATCGCCCGCACGGAAGCGTGAGTACGCCACGCCGAGATCGTGCCGCAGGACCGACGAGAGCGACGCGTCATCCGTCGCATCCGCGAGCACCACGAGCGTCAGGTAGTCGTAGTAGAGCGCGAACGCGTCGTCATCACGGTCGGCGAGCCACGCCCCGTGGTACACGGCCTTGCCCACCTCGTACAGGAGCACGCCGTTGTGCGTGACATCGGCATAGAGCTGAATCCGCCCGGTCGACAGGTCGACTCCGCGCACGGGGCGGTACTGCCCGCCGGAGTGCGGCAGGTCGGCCTGCTGGAACACCGTGGTCACGGCGTCGAGCGGCGTGCCGTCCGTGTCGTGCACGAGTCCCTCCCCGCGGATGCCGAGGAGCACGACCGCGTTCTCGGCGCCCGCCGGGACCTCGCCCGTGATCTCGAGCCACGCGCAGTCGAAGACGCCGCCCCAGGCCGTCCCCGGGCGCAGCGGGACGAACGCGGCGCGGTCGAGGTCGGCGAAGCGGACGGGCTCTGCGGAGCGCGCGATCCGCGCGTCGAGCGGCGCGAGGCGGCGGTAGATCCTCCGCCGGATGCCGAGCAGGCGGCGGTACTCGCGCGGATTCGTGACCGCGAGGCCGAAGAGAAACTCCGCGAAATCCTTCACTGGTCCTCCCCTGGTGCCCCCGGCAGGATTCGAACCTACGACCAACGGATTAGAAAGCCGATGCTCTTCCACTGAGCTACGGAGGCGTGGCATCCAGCGTACCGCCGCTCTTCGATGAGCGTCGGAGCCGATCGTTAGGATGAACACATGGTGAATGCCGCGGAGAACGACCGCCTCGTCTGGATCGACTGCGAGATGACGGGCCTCGATCTCGACGTCGATGAACTCGTCGAGATCGCGATCGTCGTCACGGACTTCGACCTCAACGTCCTCGATCCGGGCTTCCAGATCGTGATCAAGCCGGATGCCTCCGCGCTCGAGCACATGAACGATTTCGTCACCGCGATGCACGAGCGGTCGGGGCTCCTGGAGGAGATCCCCGGCGGCGTGAGCCTCGCCGAGGCCGAGTTCGAGGCCCTCGAGTACATCCAGCGCTTCGTCTCCGAGGGCAAGGCGCCCCTCGCCGGCAACACGATCGGCACCGATCGGATGTTCCTCGCGAAGTACATGCCGCGCATCGACCGTTGGCTGCACTACCGCAACGTCGATGTCTCGAGCATCAAGGAGCTCTCGCGTCGGTGGTATCCGCGGGCGTACTTCAACGCTCCGGCGAAGGACGGCGGACACCGCGCCCTCGCAGACATCCGCGAGTCGATCCGCGAGCTCGCCTACTACCGCCAGGCGGTGTTCGTGCCCGAGCCCGGCCCCACGAGCGACGAGGCGCGCGAAGCCGCGGCCTCCGCCGTGTCGTCATTCGCGCCGGGCGTGTAATAGAATCGTCTGGTTGCCCGGAAGCGGGCGGCATGGTGGCTATAGCTCAGTTGGTAGAGCACCGCGTTGTGGTCGCGGGGGTCGCGGGTTCAAGCCCCGTTAGCCACCCCAGCAGGGCCAGGTGTGAACGATCGACGTTCACCCCTGGCCCTATCTCGTCGCGGGATCCCCTCACTTCCCGACCGCATGTAAATAATTCTTGACACGCTGCTGCTCGGCGCATATCGTTCGATGTAAAGAATTCTTCACATCTGGAGGCATCGTGACTTTCACCGAGCGGTACACCTGGGCGGGCCTCGTCATCGCCATCGTGACGTTCGTCACATATTGGGTGGTCATCCTCGTCCGAGCCGGCACCAGCGGGCGTCTCCTGGTCGACGTCGACTGGCAGGGACCCCTGCTGTGGGCGCTCATCGTCGGCGGCGGGCTGTACGCGCTGACCATGCTGGTGCTGTGGCTCGGTGTCCGCGGGCACGCGCACACCGACGCCCGCGACCACGAGATCGAACGCTACGCGACGGCCTCGGGTGGAGGGATCACCGGGCTCGCCGTCCTCGCGACCCTCGTCATGCTGGCGCTCGGCGCCCCGACGTTCTGGACGGCGATGGTGCTGTTCACCGGCTCGTTCCTCGGCTCGCTCGCGAGCAGCGGCGTCACGCTCGTCGCCTACCGCAGGGGCTTCTGATGGCCGGGCCGAAACCCACACGGGTGTCGAACCGCATCCGCGAACTGCGCGCCGAGCGCGGTGTCACGCAAGCAGACCTCGCAGAGACGCTCGGGGTCACGAGACAGACGGTCATCGCGATCGAACAGGGCCGGTACTCCCCCTCACTCGAACTGGCCTTCCAGACCGCACGAGCCCTCGGCGTGCGGCTGGATGAGGTCTTCACCTACCGGGCCGACGAGACGCCCTGACCTCACTCGCAGCAACACATCTCAGATCGGAGTCATCGTGCGCGCACTTCTCCACTCCTCCTACGGCGAGGCGAACGCTCTGACGGTGGGCGATGCGCCCCAGCCGTCGCCCGGTAAACGACAGGTCGTGGTGCAGGTCGCAGCGGCATCCGTCAACGCGGCCGATGTGTTCCGGATGCGCGGCATCCCGCGGATGCTCCGCGTCGGCAACGGAATGCGGCGCCCGAAGCGACGCCTGCTCGGCATGGATCTCGCGGGTGTCGTCTCCGCCGTCGGATCCGGAGTGACCCGGTGGCGCGCCGGTGACGCCGTATTCGGGGAGGGCATCGGCACGTTCGCCGAGTACGCGCTCGCCGACGAAGACCGGCTCGCCGCACTGCCGTTGGGCGTCGATCCCGTGGATGCCGCGACGCTCCCGATCGCGGGGACCACCGCACTCCGAGCCCTCGACGTGGCGGCGATCGGGCCCGGTACGCGTGTCGTCGTCACCGGCGCCGCGGGCGGCGTCGGGCAGTTCGCGGCACAACTCGCCGCGCTTCGCGGCGCGGAGGTCATCGCGGTCTGTTCCGGCCGCAACGTCGCGAGGGTACGCTCGCTCGGTATCGACACCGTGCTGGACTATGAGACCGAAGACGTGCTTCGGACGACGGCGCCCTATGACGCCGTGATCGACAACGCCGGTGGCATCCGCATCCGCGATTGGCGCCGCGTCGTCGTGCCGGGCGGGGCGATCCTGCCCAACAGCGGTGTGCGGGGTCCCGACGGCGGCGCGCTCATGCGCGTCGCGAAGGCGACGTGGCACGGCCTCGTCGCACCCCAGCGCGTGCGGGTCTTCTCCGGAACCGTCACGTCGGAAGCGCTGACGGAACTCGTCGACCTACTCGCGGCCGGACGTCTCCGCCCGCTCCTCGACGACGTTCACCCGCTGGACGAGGCGCCGCGGGCACTCGCGAAGGTCGCGACCCACCATGCGCGCGGCAAAGTCGTCGTCACCGTCTCCCCCGCGGCGTCGCGCGCGACATCGGGGGCGGCGTGAGGATCGCTGTCGCCGGCGGGAGCGGAACCGTCGGCGCCCAGTGCGTCGACACGCTCCGGGCACGCGGGCACGAGGTCTCGATCCTCAGCCGCAGAGCGGGCATCGACCTCCGCGACGGATCCGGGCTCGTGCAAGCGCTCGACGGCATGGACACGGTCCTCGACGTCACGAACGTCATGACGCTGTCCCGTCGGCGCGCGCGGACGTTCTTCCAGACGGTCACGACGAATCTCCTCCGCGCCGAGCGACGCGCCGGAGTGACCCACCACCTGATCCTCTCGATCGTCGGAATCGACGGCGTCGACGCCGCGTACTACGCAGGAAAGCTCGCGCAGGAGCAGCGCGTCCTGAACGGTGACACCCCCTTCACGATCGCGCGGGCCACACAGTTCCATGAGTTCGCCGGCCAGCTCCTTGACACCCAGCGCGGGCCGCTCGCGCTGCTGCCGCGCACCCTCGTCCGCCCCGTCGCGGTGCACGAGGTCGCGGAGCGCCTCGCGATGCTCGCAGACGCGGGACCGCAGGGTCGCGTTGCCGACCTCATCGGACCGCGGGACGAGGTGCTCGCCGACCTCGCCCGACGTCAGCTCCGCGCAGACGGCATCACCCGCGTGGTACGAGAAGTGCGCTTCCCCGGCGCCTACGGCCGGTGTCTGGCATCCGGCCGGCTCAGAGGCGACCCCACCGGCAACCCAGGCCCGGTCTACGGGCGAACGACCTTCGACGACTGGCTCCGGGCACGGCGCCGGGACAACGCGCCGCCCCGGTAAAATCGTCGGGGCGGGCGCGACGAATGTGCGGTGCTCGCCGCACGGGAAGGACCGCATGATCGAGCTGGATGCCGACGCCTTCGACGCTCTCGTCGCGGACGAGCTCGACGCCCTGCCCGAGGAGATGGTCGCGGGGCTCGACAACGTCGTCTTCGTCGTCGAGGACCGCGCCGACGACGGCACGCTCGACCTGCTCGGACTCTATGACGGCCTCGCCCTGACGGAGCGCGACCGGTACGGGGTGGGTGAACTCCCCGACCGCATCATCGTGTACCGCGAGGCGCACCTCGCTGCGTGCGACGACCTTGACGAACTGCGCGACGAGGTGCACACGACGCTGGTGCACGAGATCGCGCACTTCTACGGCATCGACGACGAGCGCCTGCACGAACTCGGATGGGCGTGATGAGCACCGTCCTCCCCCTCGAAGACGTCGATCTGGCATCCGACACGCACACGTCGGGGCCGTGGCAGGCGGTGGTGTGGAACGACCCCGTCAATCTCATGAGCTACGTGACCTACGTCTTCCGCACGTACTTCGGCTACTCGCGCGAACGCGCGGAGAAGCTCATGCTCGCCGTGCACCACGACGGTCACGCGATCGTCGCGGAGGGGGCGCGCGAGCAGATGGAGCTTCACGTGCAGGCGATGCACGACTACGGGCTCTGGGCGACCGTGCGGGAGGGCGCGGCGTGACCTCCCTCGTCCTTGACCTGTCGCTCATCGAGGCGGCGCACCTCACCGACCTCGTCCAGCAGTTCCTGAGCCTCTTGCGAGGCACCGTCGACGAGGATGCAGCGGACGATCCCGCCGTCGCACGCCTCGTTCCCGATGCCTATCGTGACGATGCCGACGCGGCGGACGAGTTCCGCCGCCTGACGCAGGCGGATCTGCTGGATCGTCGTCGCGACGATGCCGCACTCGTCGCGACCACTCTCCGCCGCGATGGTGAGGAGCTCACCCCCGAGAGCATCGACGCGCAGGACGCGGCCTCGACCTTCGAGATCCGGCTCGGCCCCGCCGAGGCGGCCGCGTGGCTGCGCACCCTCACGGCGATCCGCCTCGTCCTCGCGACGCGTCTGGGCATCACAGACGATGCCGATGACGTCGCACACCCGCGGTTCGGCGTCTACAACTGGCTCGGGTACCGATTGGACGGACTCGTCGAGGCGCTCGATTCCGCACCCTGATCAGGGAACGTCGACGACGATCGTCGCGTGCGCGATCGGGTCGTCGTCGGCGAGGTGGACGACCTCCTGTGCGGCCCACCGCTCCCAGTGCGGGCGGTACGCCTCACCGTCGCGCGCGAGCGCCCGTTCCCGCCGCGACGAGACGGGCGACTCCAGCCACACCCGGATCTGCGCGACGGCGGCGGATGCCGCGGTGAGAGCCCCGCACCCCTCGACGATCAGCGGCCCGTCTGCCGGGGTGATCATCTGCTCCCCCGGGGCATCGCGTGCCCAATCCCACCGGTGCCATCGTGCGTCGCGCCCCGCGGCGACCGGTTCCATGATCTCCAGCCGTGCCGCCTCGGCACCGGACGCGAGCCCGTCCCACCCGGGGTAGAGGTCGTCGAGCGCGACCACGTGGACGTCGCCCCCGAGCATCGTCCGGAGGCGGCCGGCGAGGGTCGTCTTGCCGGAGCCCGATCGTCCGTCGATCACGATGACCGGCGCGGAACCGCTTGTCGGCAGCGCCTGCAGGGCATCCTGCACGCTCCGGGCGGCGTACTCGATCGCGGCGTCGAACCCGTCAGCGCTTGAGGGCACGGATCAGACGGCTGAGCACGCGCCCGGCGACCCACACGAACGGGATGCCGACCGTGAGGAGGGAGATGAGGTTCGGCTCGAACCGCAGATCGTCGCCCTTGCGGATGTACGCACCGAGCGGGATCGCGACGCCGCCACCGCCACCCCCACTGCCGCCGCCAGTCTCCTCGCCGGCGCCGAAGCCCGACCACGACAGCGCGACGGGAATGAAGCGCACCCCGTCGACGTCCTGCTGTTCTCCGTAGGCGCTCGTGACGCCGAGAGAGGCGGTCTGCTTGCCGAGTTCGAGTGCGAGATTGGGCATGTCCCCACCGTAGCCGCTGCGCTCAGTCCCCGCGAGGGAGGCGAGGGTTCGTCGGCAGGGCATCGAGGTCGCGACGCGGCCCCAGGATGCTCGCGCGCGTGACCGCGCCCCCACCGAACCGGTCGCGGGCGTCGTCGAGCGCCGCGTCCACCCGGCGCCAATCCTCGTCGTCATCCCACAGGGCGAGCGCGGCGGTACCGCCCGGCCGCAGGCGCTCGGCCCGCACGCCGATCAGCCGGACAGGCTGCGCCAGCGCGATGGCGTCGAACAGTCCGATCGCGACGTCACCGATGCGCTGACCCACATCGGTGGGCTCCGACAGCGTCAGCGAACGCGACAGCGTCGTGAAGTCGGCATAGCGCAGTTTCAGCGCGATACCTCCAGCCTCCCACCCGCTCGAACGCAGGCGCCCCGCAACGCGATCGGACAGGCGGCGCAGTTCGCTGCGCAGCACCGCGCGATCGCCGATGTCCTGCAGGAACGTCTCCTCATGGCCGATGCTCTTCTCGGTGCGCTCCGTCTCGACCTCTCGCGCATCGCGGCCCTGGGCGAGCTCCCAGATGCGCTCCCCGCCCGCACGCCCGAGCGCGCGCTCGATCACCGAACGGGGTGCGGCGAGGATGTCGGCGACGAGGCGGATGCCACGCGTCTCGAGCGACTCCGCGGCCTTCGGGCCGATGCCCCACAGCGCGCGGACCGGCAGTGCCGCGAGGAATTCGCGCGTGTCGGCCTCGTTCACGATGAGGAGGCCGTCGGGCTTCGAGAGCGTCGAGGCGATCTTCGCGACGTGCTTCGTCGCGGCGACGCCGACGCTGCAGACGAGCCCCGTCTCGGCCTTCACACGCGCCCGCAGCCGGGTCGCGATCGCTCCGGGCGAGCCCCACAGGCGCCGCGCACCCGACACGTCGAGGAACGCCTCGTCGATCGAGAGCGGCTCAACGAGGGGCGTCACGTCGTGGAAGATCCCCATCACCTGCTGCGACAGGGCCCGGTAGCGCTCGAAGTGGTGGTCGACGACGATCGCGGTGGGGCACAGTCGCAGCGCCTGCGACATGTTCATCGCCGACCGCACGCCGTAACGGCGTGCCTCGTACGAGCAGCTGGAGACGACGCCGCGCCCCTCCATGCCTCCGACGATGACCGGCTTTCCCACGAGAGACGGGTCGTCCAGGATTTCGACGGACGCATAGAAGGCATCCATGTCGACGTGCAGGATCCGGGTGCCGGTGTCATCGGCACCCGGAGGCGACGTGCGCCTGCCCGATCCGTCTCCGCGTCCCACGGTCCCATCCTCCCGCACCCCACCGACACGGCTCGCCGAAACGGCCAGGCGGCGGGACGGCAGGGGTCAGCCCGCGGCGCGCTCCAGCACCAGTTCGCGTACGCGTGCCGCGTCCGCCTGACCCTTCATCGCCTTCATGACCGCTCCGATGACGGCGCCGGCCGCCTGGACCTTGCCGTCGCGGATCTTCTCGAGCACGTCGGGCTGCGCGGCCAGCGCCTCATCGATGGCCGCGATGAGCGCGCCGTCATCCGAGACGACCGCGAGGCCGCGGGCATCCACGACTTCCTGCGGTGTGCCTTCGCCGGCGATGACGCCCTCGAGCACCTGGCGTGCGAGCTTGTCGGTGAGCGTCCCGTCGTCGACGAGCTGCTGGAGCGCGGCAACGGATGCCGGCGACACGAGCGACGACGGCTCGACGCCCTCCGCGTTCGCGATACGGGAGATCTCCGACATCCACCACTTGCGCGCGGCGGCGGGCGCTGCGCCCGCGGCGACCGTGGCCTCGACCTCGTTCAGCAGCCCCGCGTTGACGACACCCTGGAAGTCGATGTCGGCGAAGCCCCAATCGGCCTTCAGGCGACGCCGACGCACGGCAGGGGGCTCGGGGAGGGCCGCCCGGAGGCTTTCGATGAGCTCGACAGACGGCGCCACCGGCAGCAGATCCGGCTCCGGGAAGTAGCGGTAGTCGTCGGCATCCGACTTGGGGCGGCCGGGCGAGGTCGTCCCGGTGTCCTCGTGCCAGTGCCGCGTCTCCTGCGTGATCGTGCCACCGGCGGCGAGGATCGCGGCCTGACGCTGGATCTCGTAGCGGACGGCGCGCTCGACGGAGCGCATCGAGTTGACGTTCTTCGTCTCGGTGCGGGTGCCGAGCTTCTCCTGGCCGCGGGGGCGGATCGACACGTTCGCGTCGCACCGGAGGTTGCCGCGCTCCATGCGCGCCTCGGAGATGCCGAGTCCGATGACGATGTCGCGGATCGCCCGCACATACGCCGCGGCGAGTTCGGGAGCGCGGTGCTCGGCGCCGAAGATCGGCTTCGTGACGATCTCGACGAGCGGGACGCCGGCCCGGTTGTAGTCGACGAGCGAGTACTCGGCGCCCTGGATGCGGCCGGTCGACCCGCCGACGTGGGTGAGCTTGCCGGCATCCTCTTCCATGTGCGCGCGCTCGATCGGGACGGTGACGATGTCGCCGCCCTCGAGCTCGACCTCGACCTGCCCCTCAAACGCGATCGGCTCGTCGTACTGCGAGATCTGGTAGTTCTTGCCGAGGTCGGGGTAGAAGTAGTTCTTCCGCGCGAACCGGCTCGACGGCGCGATCTGGCATCCGAGCGCGAGCCCGAGGCTGATCGAGTAGCGCACCGCCGTCTCGTTCACGACGGGGAGGGAGCCGGGAAGCCCCATGTCGACGGGGGCGACGAGGGTGTTGGGCGTCGCGCCGTGGTTCTTCTCGTTGGCGGGGTTCGCCGCCGCGGAGAACATCTTCGTCTCGGTGTTCAGTTCGACGTGCACCTCGAAGCCGAGCACCGGCTCGTAGAGTTCCAGCGCCTTGTCGAAGTCCATGAGAGCGGCCTTGGCCATCAGCGTGCGCCTCCGTTCGCGCCGAGCACCGGCGCACGATCGAGCAGGGGTCCGCCCCACGAGTCCACGAGGAGCGCCTCGAGCGCCGCGCCGACGCGGTAGAGGCGCGCGTCCTCGCGGGCGGGCGCGATGAACTGGATGCCGACGGGCAGCCCGTCCTCCGCCGCGAGGCCCGACGGGATCGAGATCCCGGGGACACCGGCGAGGTTGACGGGGATCGTCGTGACGTCGTTGAGATACATCTGCAGCGGGTCGTCGAGCTGCTCGCCGAGCCGGAACGCGGTCGTCGGCGCGGACGGCGTCGCGATGACATCCACCTCCGCGAACGCATTGTCGAAGTCGCGCTGGATGAGCGTCCGCACCTTCTGCGCGCTGCCGTAGTACGCGTCGTAGTACCCCGCCGACAGAGCGTAGGTACCGAGGATGATGCGGCGCTTGACCTCATCGCCGAAGCCGATGTCGCGCGAGCGAGCCATGACGTCCTCGACGGTCCCCCCGGGCACGTCGACGCGCAGGCCGAACCGCACCGAGTCGAACTTCGCGAGGTTGCTGGATGCCTCGGCCGGGAGGATCAGGTAGTACGCGGCCACGCCGTACTCGAAGTGCGGAGCGCTGATCTCGACGATCTCGGCACCCTGTGCCTCCAGGAGCGCGAGCGACGCGCGGAAGGACTCCGCGACGCCGGTCTGGAAACCGGTGTCGGGGAGCTCGCGGATGACGCCGACGCGCAGGCCCTTGAGCACCTGCCCGCTCGCGCCTTCGCGCGCGGCGGCCGCGAAGGAGGGCCACTCCTGCTCGAGGGAGGTCGCATCGTGCGGGTCGTGACCGCCGATGACATCGTGCAGCAGCGCCGCGTCGAGCACCGTGCGGGCGACGGGGCCGACCTGATCGAGCGAGGATGCCAGGGCGATCGAGCCGTAGCGGCTCACTCCGCCGTAGGTGGGCTTGACGCCGACGGTGCCGGTGACGTGCGCGGGCTGACGGATCGAACCGCCCGTGTCGGAGCCGAGGGCGAGCGGCGCCTCGAATGCTGCGACGGCGGCAGCCGATCCGCCGCCCGAGCCACCCGGGATCCGGTCCAGGTCCCACGGGTTGTGCGTCGGGCCGTAAGCGGAGTGCTCGGTGGAGGAGCCCATTGCGAACTCGTCCATGTTGGTCTTGCCGAGGGGTACGAGGCCCGCGCCGCGCGAACGTGCGACGGGGGTCGCGTCGTACGGCGACAGGAACCCCTCGAGGATGCGCGACCCGCTCGTGGAGGGCATGTCGGTCGTGACGAGCACGTCCTTGACGGCGAGCGGCACACCGGCGAGTTCGCCGAGTCGCTCTCCGTCCGCGCGACGGCGGTCGATGTCGGCCGCGACGTCGAGGGCGTGGTCGCTCACGTGGAGGAACGCGTGCACGTCGCCGTCCACTGCGGCGATGCGGTCGAGGTGGGCGCGGGTGGCCTCGACGCTCGAGACCTCACCGGAGGCGAGCTTCGCGGAGAGCTCTGCGGCGGTCAGCCGGATGATGTCGCTCACTGCTCCTCCCCCAGGATCGCGGTGACCTTGAAGCGGTCTTCGGTGGCATCCGGTGCATTCTGGAGCACCTGCGCGATCGTCAGCATCTCGCCGACGACGTCGGGGCGGAACACGTTCTCCAGCGGAATCGGGTGACTCGTCGCGGGAACGTCGGGAGTCGCCACCTCCGACACCTTCGCGATGTTGTCGACGATCGCGGAGAGCTGGCCCGTCAGACGCTCGA
Organism: Microbacteriaceae bacterium PS02067; assembly: GCA_029960085.1. GTDB lineage: Bacteria > Actinomycetota > Actinomycetes > Actinomycetales > Microbacteriaceae > Microbacterium. Next base: position 59,136 of record JASCPG010000004.1, read on the forward strand.
CCTCGCCGTCGTCGAGCTGGATCCGTGCGAGGACGCCGAGATGGCGCACGAGTTCAGGGGTGATTTCAGACACCGCCCCAGTCTACGGGCGGCTCAGCACTTGACCTGCGTATCAGATTTGATGCAACTATCACTCATGCTCATCCGGATGCGCCAATGGATCTGCGGGGCGGCGCCACTGCCCGAGGAGCTGTTCCGTGAGTTCCCGCGGCGCACGGGCGTGCGCGTACTCGAGGCATACGGTCTCACGGAGGGCACCTGCGCTTCGAGCGTCAACCCCGCCGATGCGACCGTCCGGGTCGGGTCGATCGGCCTGCGCCTCCCCTACCAGCGCATGGCGGTCGCCGCTCTCGACGACGAGGACGCCTTCGTGCGGTTCGCCGCCCCCGGCGAGCCCGGTGCCCTGCTGATCAGCGGACCCAACGTGTTCTCGGGCTACATCGATCCTGCCCAGGAGCGCGGGACGTGGGTGGAGGCCGACGGCTCGCGGTGGGTCAACACCGGCGACACGGCGCGTCAGGACGCGGACGGATACTTCTGGCTCACCGGCCGCAAGAAGGAGATCATCATCCGCGGCGGTCACAACATCGACCCGAAGAGCATCGAGGAAGTGCTGCACGAGCATCCCGCCGTCGCACTCGCCGCCGCCGTGGGGCGGCCTGACGCCCACGCGGGCGAGGTGCCGGTCGTCTACGTGCAGCTCACCCCGGGCGCCGCGGCGACTGAGGAGGAGCTGCTCGCGTACGCGACCGCCCATGTCGGCGAGCGGGCCGCCCGCCCGCGGGTCGTCCGCATCGTCGATCAGCTGCCGACGACCGCTGTCGGCAAGATCTTCAAGCCGACCCTCGTCCTGCGGGAGATCGAGGACGTCTGCAGGGCGGTCGCCGAGGAGCTCCAGGTCCCGCTCGCCTTCATCGAGGCCGTGCAGGACCCCGCCCGCGGTTACGTCCTACGGGTACGTACCGCAGGCGACCCCGACACGCTGCGGAGCGCGCTGGCGGCCTTCAGCTTCCACACGGAGTTCGTCGACTGAGTTCGCGCACCCCGCGAGCGGCGGACGACCACCCGTCGACACCCGCCGCTAGGCTGACGCCGTGACGAGCTACGACCCGCCCCGCCCCTGGATCCGCAGCTACGCGGACGGCGTTCCCGCTGATCTCGACCCCGTCAGTGGCAATCTCCTCGACATCGTCGACGCCTCGGCCCGCGACTACCCCGAGGCCCCGGCGCTCCAGTTCTTCGGGCGCACGACGTCCTATCGCGAGTTGGAGGATGCCATCGAGCGCGCCGCGGCGGGGCTGCGCGCACTCGGCGTCTCGCGGGGCGACACCGTCGCGATCGTCCTGCCGAACTGCCCGCAGCACATCATCGCCTTCTACGCGATCCTGCGTCTCGGTGCCGTCGCAGTCGAGCACAACCCGCTCTACACGCCGCGGGAACTGCGCAAGCAGTTCGAGGATCACGGCGCCAAGACGGCGATCGTGTGGAGCAAGGTCGTCTCGACCGTCCAGCAGTTCCCTGCCGACGTGGCGGTCACGAACGTCGTCTCGGTCGACGTCACGCGCGCCATGCCGGCGACGCTCCGCTTCGCACTGCACCTTCCGCTCGCGAAGGCCCGCGAATCACGTGCCGCGCTCACGGAGCGGACGTCGGGAGCGATCGCCTGGGAGAAGCTCCTGCAGGCGCCGCCCCTCCCGGCATCCTTCCCCGCGCCGGCGACGGACGACGTGGCGATCATCCAGTACACGAGCGGCACGACGGGCACCCCGAAGGGCGCTGTGCTCACGCACCGGAACCTCCTGTCGAATGCCCGTCAGGCGCAGGCGTGGGTGCCGCAGATCCAGCGCGGGAAGGGCTGCGTCGTCTACGCCGTCCTCCCGATGTTCCATGCGTACGGGCTCACCCTGTGCCTCACCTTCGCGATGTCGATGGGTGCTCGACTCGTGCTCTTCCCCCGGTTCGAGCCGGCGATGGTGCTGGAAGTGACGAAGAAGCACCCCGCGACGTTCCTCCCGCTCGTCCCGCCGATCGCCGACCGCCTGCTCGCCGCCGCGAAGGCGGAGGGCGTGTCGCTCGCGGGCACGGAGGTCGCGATCTCGGGCGCCATGGCACTGCCGCACGAACTCGTCGTGCCGTTCGAAGCCGCGACCGGCGGCTACCTCGTCGAGGGGTACGGCCTGTCGGAGTGCTCGCCCGTGCTCATGGCGAATCCCGTGGCACACAACCGCAAACCCGGCACGGTCGGGCTGCCCCTCCCGGGCACCGAATGCCGCGTCGTCGACCCCGATCAGCCCTCGGTGGACGTTCCGGCGGGCGAGCGCGGCGAGCTCATCGTGCGCGGGCCGCAGGTGTTCCAGGGCTACTACGGCAAGCCGGAGGCGACGGAGGAGGTGTTCGTTGACGGGTGGTTCCGCACGGGCGACATCGTCCAGATCGACGAAGACGGCTTCGTCCGGATCGTCGACCGCATCAAGGAGCTCATCATCACGGGCGGCTTCAACGTCGCGCCCACCGAGGTGGAGAACGCCCTGCGCCAGCATCCGCACGTCGTGGATGCCGCCGTCGTGGGCCTGCCGAGCGAGCACTCCGGCGAAGAGGTCGTCGCGGCGGTCGTCCTCGACGGCTCCGGAGACGTCGACGTGGATTCGATCCGCGAGTTCGCCCGCGGCATCCTCACGCCGTACAAGGTGCCGCGCCGCATCTACGTCGTGGACGAGCTCCCCCGATCCCTCATCGGCAAGGTGCTGCGCCGTCAGGTGCGCGAGTCGCTCGTGACGCTCACACACCCCGAAGGCTGACCTGCGTCAGCCGGCGTCGGGGTCGAGCGCCGCAAGTGCCCCCGGCCCCTGCTCGACGAGAAGCCGGAACTGCGCCGCGTCGATGATCCGGATGCCGAGACTCTCCGCCTTCGTGAGCTTGGAGCCCGCTCCCGGCCCCGCCGCGACGAAGTCGGTCTTCTTCGAGACGCTCGAGGCCGCCTTGCCGCCCGCAGCGAGGATGGCCTCTTCGGCGCCCTCCCGCGTGTAGCCGTCGAGCGATCCGGTCGCGACGACCGTGATCCCCTCGAGGACGCCCCCTGCCGCCACCGCGGCGCCGGGGCCGGGGTGACCGGGGATGGCGAGGCGGGCCCCCGCCGCCTCCCACCGCTCGACGATGTCGCGATGCCAGTCGACCTCGAACCACTCGAGGAGGGAATCGGCGATGATCCCGCCGACGCCCTCGACGGCGGCGAGTTCTTCGCGCGTCGCCCCCCGGATCACCGCGACCGAGCCGAACCACTGCGCCAACGCGCGCGCCGCGACGGGTCCGACGTGCCGGATGTTGAGCGCGACGAGGAACCGCCAGAGATCCTTCGTCTTCGCCTTCTCGAGCTCGTCGAGGAGGGTCAGCGCCTGCGCGGACGGCTGGGGCCCCGTGAGTCCGTCCTTCTTCTCCGCCGCCGTCGGGTTGCGTCGGAACGGGGCGCGGCGGATGGGCAACCCCGTGCTCTCATCGATGCGCTCCTCCCCCGTCTCCGCGTCACGCACGACCACTTCGATCGGGACGAGCTCGTCGAGGGTCAGGTCGAACAGGCCCGCCTCGGTGTCGAGCGGCGCCACCGCCGGGTGGGAGGGCTGCGTGAGCGCGGCGGCCGTGACTTCTCCGAGCGCCTCGATGTCGAGGGCGCCGCGTGAGCCGATGTGCTCCACCCGGCCGCGCACCTGGGCGGGGCAGGAGCGCGTGTTGGGGCAGCGGAGGTCGATGTCGCCTTCCTTGGAGGGGGCGAGGACGGCGCCGCACGACGGGCAGTGCACGGGCATCACGAACGCCCGCTCGGTGCCGTCGCGAAGCTCCACCACCGGTCCGAGGACCTCGGGGATGACGTCACCTGCCTTGCGCAGCACGACGGTGTCGCCGATGAGCACGCCCTTCGCCTTCACGACATCCTGATTGTGCAGCGTAGCCTGGCGCACGACGGACCCCGCGACGAGGGCTGGTGCCATGACCGCGAACGGTGTCGCACGGCCTGTGCGCCCCACGGAGACGACGATGTCGAGCAGCTTCGTGTTGACCTGCTCGGGCGGGTACTTGTACGCGATCGCCCACCGCGGTGCACGGCTCGTGGCACCCAGTTCACCGTGCAGCGCGAGTTCGTCGACCTTCACGACGATGCCGTCGATCTCGTGCTCCACGTCGTGCCGGTGCTCGCCGTAATGCGCGACGAACGCCAACACACCGTCGACGTCGTCGGCCGTCCGGAAGTAGGGGCTCGTCGGCAGCCCCCACCCCGCGAGGAGGCCATACACCTCGCTCTGGGAGGAGACGGGTGGCGCCGGCCAGGCGCCGATGCCGTGCACCAGCAGACGCAGCGACTTCAGCCGCGCCTCGCCCGCCTCGAGTTCGAGGCCGCTCTTCTTGTCGAGCTGCTGGCGAAGGCCGCCACTGGCCGCATTGCGGGGGTTCGCGAAAGCGGGGAAGCGTCGTGCCGCACTTCGTTCGGCGCGCTCCTCGTCGGCGCCACGCGAACGCATCTCGTCGACGACCTTCATGCGCATCGCGTTCTGCAGGTCGTTGAGCGTATCGAATGCCGCCACAGGAATATAGACCTCGCCGCGGACCTCGACGATCTCCGGATGCCCCGTGCCCGCGAGCCGCGCGGGGATGCCCGCAACGCGCAGCGCGTTGACCGTGACGTCCTCGCCGACGCGTCCGTCGCCACGGGTCGCGGCAGAGACGAGGACTCCGCGCTCATAGCGGAGGTTGATCGCGAGCCCGTCGATCTTGAGTTCGAGGAGCCACCGCACGTCGCGGCCGGCGGCGCCGCGCGTCTTCGCGCACCACTCTGCGAGCTCCTCGGGGCTGAAGACGTTGTCGAGGCTCAGCATCCGTTCGGCGTGCTCGACCGGTGCGAACATCGACGACTCCGCGGCACCGACGCTGAGCGTCGGCGAGTCCTGGCCCTGCAGCGCGGGGAACCGGGCCTCGAGGGCTTCGAGTGCGCGCATCCAGCCGTCGTACGTCGCGTCGTCCACGATCTCCGCGTCGCGCCCGTAGTAGGCGTCGCGGGCGTTCACGATGAGCTCCGTCAGCCGGACGGACTCGTCTCGCGCCGCGGCGAACTCGTCGGCGTCGTCAGGTGTCTCTGCCACCGGTTCAGTCTAGGGAGCGGGACCGACACACGCGGGTGGGTCGCTGCCGCGGCCGCCGTCGAGCGCGTCACTACGCGAGAGCCGGCACGGCCGAGACCGTCCGGTCGATCGTGAACTGCCCGATCACGCGCGTGCCGTCGTAGAGCACGGCCGTCTGCCCGGGTGCGACGCCGTCGAACGGCGCCTCGGGGGTGACGGTGAGCCCGGCATCCGACCACTGCGCGTATGCGGGCACGGGATCGGCATGCGCCCGGATCTGCACGTGACACGCGAACGAGCGCTCCCGTGGTGCGCGCCCCGCCCAGCTCAGCCGGACGCCCCCAATCTCCGCCGTCGCGAGAGCCTCCTTCGGGCCGACCACGACGGTGTTCGAGACGGGACGGACCTCCAGCACGAACCGCGGCTTGCCGTCGGGCGCGGGAACGCCGAGCGACAACCCGCGGCGCTGACCCACCGTGTACGCGTGCGCCCCCTCGTGCCTGCCCACGACGGCGCCCGACTGATCGAGGATCTCGCCGCGCTCCGCACCGACCTTCTCCGCGAGCCAGCCGCGCGTATCGCCGTCGGGGATGAAGCAGATGTCGTGACTGTCGGGCTTCTGCGCGACCGTGAGCCCGCGCTCCGCAGCCTCGGCGCGCACGAGCGCCTTCGACGGCGTGTCGCCGAGCGGGAAGATCGTGTGCGCCAGCTGCTCGGCGGTGAGGACCCCGAGGACGTAGGACTGGTCCTTGGCCTCGTCGCTCGCACGGTGCAGCTCGCGCCCCTCGGGCCCGTCGACGAGCGTCGCGTAGTGTCCCGTGCACACGGCATCGAAGCCGAGCTCGACGGCGCGCTCGAGGAGCGCCGCGAACTTGATCTTCTCGTTGCAGCGCATGCACGGATTCGGGGTGCGTCCCGCCTGGTACTCGCTGACGAAGTCGTCGATGACGTCGGCACGGAATCGCTCGGAGAAATCCCACACGTAGAACGGGATGCCGAGGAGGTCGGCCGCGCGCCGGGCATCCATCGCGTCCTCGATCGTGCAGCACCCGCGGCTGCCGGTGCGCAGCGTCCCGCCCGCGCGCGAGAGCGCGAGGTGCACACCGACGACGTCATGACCCGCGTCGACGGCCCGGGCGGCCGCGACGGCGGAATCGACGCCGCCGCTCATCGCCGCGAGGATCCTCATCGTTCCAGTCTACGAGCGTCGTGCTGAGCGGGCCCCGGAAGCCCGCGCGTACGCCTCGGGGAGGACGGCGAGGACGGCCTCCACGTCGGCGTCGGTCGAGCCGCGTCCGAGCGTCATGCGCAGGACCGAGCGGGCGTCCCGCTCATCCCGGCCGAGCGCGAGAACGACGTACGAGGGTTCGGCGACGCCCGCCTGGCACGCCGACCCGGTCGAGACGGCGATCCCCGCCTGGTCCAGGAGGAACAGCAGCGACTCCCCCGCCGCCCCCGGGAAGAGCGCATGCACGTTGCCCGGAACGCGCCGGACGGGATCGCCGAGAATCGACGCCTCCGGCACCGTCTCGAGGATGCCCGTCGCGAGCCGCTCCTGCAGAGTGCGCAGGCGCGTGGTCTCCGCGTCGAGCTCGCCGAGGGCCTCATCGAGTGCGGCCGCGAGCGCCGCCGCACCCGCGACATCGGGTGTTCCGGACCGGAGACCCCGCTGCTGCCCGCCCCCGTGCAGCACGGGCGTCGGCGTCGCATGGCGCGAGACGACGAGAGCACCCGTGCCGACGGGAGCCCCGAACTTGTGCCCCGACAGGCTCAGCGCGACGAGCCCCGTCGCCCCGGCGGCATCACCCCGCCATGCCGCGAACGACACGGGAATGTGCCCGACCGCGCCGACGGCATCAAGGTGCAGCGGCACCCCCGCTGCGGCCGAAGCCTCCGCCAGCACCGCGGCATCCTGGATCGTCCCGATCTCGTTGTTCACGACGAGGGCCGTCGCCAGCGCGGCATCCGGGAGGGCCGCGGCGAACCGTTCGGGAGCGATCCGCCCGACCTCATCGAGGCCGACGGCCCGGACGGTCGCGCCCTGCGTCTGGAGCCAGGCGACCGAGTCGAGCGTCGCATGATGCTCGCCGTCCGGCAGCACGACCGCGTCGGAGGCCGTCCGGCGCGCCCACCACAGCCCCTTCAGCGCGAGGTTCACCGATTCGGTGCCGCCGCCGGTGAAGACCACCTCGATCGGCTCGCAGTCGAGGAGCGCCGCGACACGCTCCCGCGATTCCTCGAGCGAGCGCCGGGCATACTGGCCCGCGCCGTGCACCGACGAGGCGTTGCCGACCTCGGCGGACGCCCGGATCCAGGCCTCCTGCGCCGCGGGGCGAAGCGGGGTGGACGCCGCATGATCGAGATAGATCATGGCGTCCTCCTTCCGCGTCGCGTGAGCCGACCGCCGCGCGGCATTACTACTGTAGAGCGCATGGCCAGCCCCACGCCGACCGCTCCCCCGTCCTTCCTCGACCCCGCGTACGACGCGCTCGGCGTGACCCTCGGGGCAGGCGGCGGCACTCTCCGCGTCTGGTCGGAGCACGCCTCGAGCGTCGAACTCGTGATCGTCGATCCCACCGACCTCGACTGGATCACCGCCGCGATCCCGCTCGCCCCGGTGGGGAACGGCGTCTGGCAGGTGACGACGCCGAAGCTCGCCCTCGGCACCCACTACGCCCTGCGCGTCGACGGTCCGAGCGCGCCGCGCAACACGTTCAACAAGGAGACGCTCCTCCTCGACCCGTACGCGCGGGGGCTCGTTCCGGTGCGCCACGGCGAGTGGCGCTGCGTCGTCGTCGACGGCACCTACGACTGGCACGGTGTCGAGCGGCCGCGGACGCCGATGCATCGCACCGTCATCTACGAGGCGCACACGAAGGGCCTCACCAAGCGGCATCCGGACATCCCGCCGGCCCTGCACGGCACGTACGCGGGCCTCGCACACCCCGCGATGATCTCGCATCTGACCTCGCTCGGCGTGACGGCGGTCGAACTGCTCCCGATCCACGCCTTCGAGACCGAGCCGCGCCTGCTCACCCACGGGCTGACGAACTACTGGGGCTACAACACCCTGAACTTCTTCACCCCGCACGGCGCCTACGCCACCGCCGAGGCGATCGCCACGGGGCCGGAGGCCGTGCTGCGCGAAGTGAAGGACACGGTACGGACGCTGCATGCGGCGGGAATCGAAGTCATCCTCGACGTCGTCTACAACCACACGTCGGAACTCGACATCGGCGGCCCGCGGTCGAGCTTCCGCGGCATCGACAACGCGGCCTACTACCGGCAGCAGCCGGACGGCGCGTACATCGACGTCACCGGCTGCGGCAACGCCGTCAATACGTCGACGGATGCCGCGGCGCGCCTCGTCCTCGATTCGCTCCACTACTGGGCGCGCGAGGTGCAGGTCGACGGCTTCCGCTTCGATCTCGCGCCGACGCTCGGCCGCGATGCGAACCACGTGTTCTCCGCCGAGCATCCGCTGCTGCGCGCGATCGCGACCGACCCGAAGCTTCGCGAGCTGAAGCTGATCGCCGAGCCGTGGGACGTCGGCATGGACGGGTGGCAGACCGGCAACTTCGGACCGGGCTGGAGCGAGTGGAACGACCGGTATCGCGACCGGGTGCGGAACTTCTGGCTCAGCGACATCGACTACGCCCGCCGCGCGTCCACGTCGCCGGCGGGCATCGGCGGGTTCGCGACGCGCCTCGCCGGCTCCTCGAACACGTTCAGCCGCGAGCGTGGACCGCTCGCGAGCATCAACTTCGTCACCGCCCACGACGGCTTCACGCTCCGCGACCTCGTGTCGTACGACGTCAAGCACAACATGGGCAACGGCGAGCAGAACCGCGACGGTGCCGACACGAACCGCTCGTTCAACCACGGGGCGGAAGGCGCCACGACCGACGAGCGGATCCTCGCGAGCCGCCGCAAAGCGGCGCGGAACCTCCTCGGCACGCTGCTGCTGTCTGCGGGCGTTCCGATGATCACCGCGGGCGACGAGTTCGGTCGCACGCAGCGCGGCAACAACAACCCGTACTGCCACGACTCCGCGCTGACCTGGATCGACTGGGAGCATGCATCCTGGCAGGAGGATCTTCATGCGCACGCACGTCGACTCATCGAACTGCGGCGCGACAACCCGGCGCTGCGCCCACAGCACTTCGCAGACGCCGCGCATCCCGTTCCCGGCTCGTCCGTCATCGACTGGTACGACGAGAACGGGCAGACGATGTCGCTCGAGCGCTGGAACGATCCCGCGCACCGCACCCTCCAGTACGACGCCCTGTCCCTGCCCGAGCACGAGGACCCCAACCGGGTGCTCCTGATCGTGCACGGCATCGAGAAGCCGATCCAGGTGACGCTCCCACGCGTCGACGGCATCACGCGGTACACGTCGCTGTGGTCGAGCGTCCCGGAGCGCCCCGACGACGAGCGACCGGTGTACGCGCCCGGAGACGCGATCGCACTGCCGGACACGGCGCTTCACCTGTTCCGGATGGAGTGACCCGGGGGGTAGGTTCGAAACGTGGCCACCAAGACCCGCGCGCCGAAGCCCGAGACCCCGCCCGCACTGCGCAGCACGTCGCAGATCCCGCTCCGCTCGGGGAAGCCCTGGCAGACCGATGCCGACACGCGGACCGGTCGCATCCCGATGGCGTTGCCGCACCCGACGGCACCGGATGCCTCGTTCCGCCCGTCGGCGTTCTCCGGCGAGGCCGTGCCCTTCGGTGTCACGGCCTTCCGCGAGGGGCACGACATCATCGGCGTGCACGTCCGGCTCACGTCGCCGAGCGGCGCCGAATCCCTCCACCGGCTGAGCCCTCTCGGCGACGGCTTCGACCGGTGGCGCACCCTGATCGCCCCGCTCGAAGAGGGCGTGTGGCAGTTCCGCTTCGAGGCGTTCGCCGACGAGTTCCTCACGTGGGAGCACGCCGCCGACTTGAAGATCGCGGCAGGGGTGGATGCCCCGCTCATGCGCGAGATGGGCGCGCGCCTGTTCGAGCGCGCCGCCAGCGAAAAGGGCCGCGGCGCAGCGGACGTCCGGGCACTCACGGTCGCAGCCGCGGCGCTCCGCGATGAGACACAGACCGACGAATCCGCGCTCATCGTGGTGCGCGACCCCTCGCTCGCTGCCCTGTTCCGCGACCGTCCGCTGCAGTCCCTGCTGACGGTCGGCGAGACGCGCGAGCTGCTCGTCGAGCGCGAGCGCGCGGGCGTCGGCGCCTGGTACGAGTTCTTCCCGCGCTCGGAGGGCGCGAAGCGGCTGAAGGACGGCACGATCAAAAGCGGCACCTTCCGCACCGCGACCAAGCGCCTTCCGGCCGTCGCCGCGATGGGCTTCGACGTCCTGTACCTGCCGCCCATCCACCCGATCGGCGAAGTCAACCGCAAGGGACCGAACAACACCCTGACCGCGGGGCCCGGAGACCCCGGCTCACCGTGGGCGATCGGGTCGTCGGCGGGCGGCCACGACGCCGTGCATCCCGATCTCGGCACGCTCGCCGACTTCCGTGCCTTCGTCCGTGCGGCCCGCGCCGAGGGGCTCGAGGTCGCCCTCGATCTCGCGCTGCAGGCCGCGCCCGATCACCCCTGGGTGAGCGCACACCCGGAGTGGTTCACGACGCTCCCCGACGGGTCGATCGCGTACGCCGAGAACCCGCCGAAGAAGTACCAGGACATCTACCCGATCAACTTCGACAACGACCCGGCGGGCATCCGCGCGGAAGTGCTGCGGATCGTCCGGCACTGGATCGCGCAGGGCGTGAAGATCTTCCGCGTCGACAATCCGCACACGAAGCCCCTGCAGTTCTGGGAGTGGCTGATCGGAACCGTCAAGGACGAGCACCCCGACGTCGTCTTCCTCGCCGAGGCGTTCACACGCCCCGCTCCGCTCCTGGGTCTCGCGCAGGCCGGCTTCCAGCAGAGCTACTCGTACTTCACGTGGCGCAACACGAAGGCCGAGCTCGAGGAGTTCCTCACATGGATCTCCGGCGACACCGCCGACATCATGCGCCCGAACCTGTTCGTCAACACTCCCGACATCCTCACCGAGTACCTCCAGTACGGCGGCCGGCCCGCGTACAAGATCCGCGCGGCCCTCGCGGCGACCGGCGGTGCGTCCTACGGGGTGTACGCGGGGTACGAGCTGTACGAGAACGTGGCAAGACCCGGCTCCGAAGAGAACATCGACAACGAGAAGTACGAGTACAAGCTGCGAGACTGGGCCGCGGCCGACGCGGCGGATGCCACGCTCGCGCCCTACCTCACGCGTCTCAACGAGATCCGCCGCGCGCACCCGGCCCTCCGCCAGCTGCGCGGCCTCAGCCTGCACTGGAGCGACGACGACGCGATCCTCGTCTACAGCAAGCATCTCGACGGGGCGCTGACCGAGACCGGTCAGTCCGACACGATCCTCGTCGTCGCCAACGTCGACCCGCACTCGACACGACAGACGATGATCCACCTCGACTCCACCGTCTGGGGCATCCCGCGCGGCGCCGACTACGTCGTCGAAGACCTCATCACCGGGGCCGAGTGGACGTGGAATCAGGATGCCTTCGTCCGCCTCGACGCGTTCCACGAGCCCGTCCACATCCTGCACGTCAAGGAGTCCCGATGAGCACCGTGCCCGACAACATCCTCGACGCCGTCGCCGCCGGCGCGTATCACGCGCCGCACGACGTCCTCGGGGTTCACGAGCGGGGCGAGGGCTGGGTGATTCGGGCACGACGCCCGATGGCCGCGACGGTCACGGCGATCGCCGCCGACGGCGCCGAGATCCCGCTGCATCACGTCCGCGGCGGCATCTGGGAGGGTGCGGCGGCCTCGCGCCCCGATGCCTATGAACTCGTCGCCACGTACACCGACGGACCCGACTACCGCGCCGACGACCCGTACCGGCATCTGCCGAGCCTCGGAGAGATGGATCAGCATCTCATCCGAGAAGGCCGCCATGAGGAGCTCTGGCGCGTGCTCGGCTCGCACGTCCGGCACTACGCAGGCGTGGAGGGCGTCTCCTTCGCGGTGTGGGCCCCCGATGCGCGCGCCGTGCGCGTCGCCGGCGACCTCAACGGCTGGGACGGCAGTGCGCACGCCATGCGGAGCCTCGGATCGTCGGGGGTCTGGGAGCTGTTCGTCCCGGGCCTTCGCGCCGGCACGTCCTACAAGTACGAGATCCTGACGCCGTACGACGGCTGGATCATGAAGGCCGATCCGATGGCGCAGTGGGCGGAGGTGCCGCCTGCCACGGCATCCGTCGTCACCGAATCGCACTACACGTGGGAAGACGACGAGTGGATGACGGCGCGGGCGCGCCGCTCCCCCGCCGACCAGCCGATGTCGACGTACGAGCTGCACCTCGGATCGTGGCGCCCCGGGCTCGGCTACCGCGACGCCGCCGATCCGCTCATCGACTACCTCACCGAGACGGGCTACACCCACGTCGAGTTCCTCCCGCTCGCAGAGCACCCCTTCGGCGGTTCGTGGGGCTATCAGGTGTCGGGGTACTACGCCCCGACGAGCCGCTTCGGCACGCCCGACGACCTCCGTTATCTCATCGACCGGCTCCACCGCGCCGGCTTCGGCGTCATCATGGACTGGGTCCCGGGGCACTTCCCGAAGGACTCGTTCGCGCTCGCCCGCTTCGACGGCGTGCCGCTCTACGAGCACCCCGACCCGCGCCGCGGCGAGCACCGGGACTGGGGCACCCTCATCTTCGACTACGGCCGCAACGAAGTGCGCAACTTCCTCGTCGCAAACGCGCTGTACTGGTTCGAGGAATTCCACGTCGACGGACTGCGGGTGGATGCCGTGGCATCCATGCTCTACCTCGACTACTCGCGCGAGGCCGGCGAGTGGGAGCCCAACATCTACGGCGGGCGCGAGAATCTCGAGGCGATCCGCTTCCTCCAGGAGGTCAACGCCACGGCGTACAAGCGCTACCCCGGCATCGCGATGATCGCGGAGGAGTCGACGAGCTTCCCGGGGGTGACCGCCCCCACGAGCGCCGGCGGACTCGGCTTCGGCCTCAAGTGGAACATGGGCTGGATGAACGACACGCTCGTGTACTTCCAGCGCGACCCGATGTACCGCTCCCACCACGAGGGCGAGCTGTCGTTCTCGTTCGTCTACGCATTCAGCGAGCACTTCGTCCTGCCGATCAGCCACGACGAGGTCGTGCACGGCAAGGGCACACTATTCACGCGCATGCCGGGAGATCACTGGCAGAAGCTCGCGAACGTCCGCGCCTTCCTCGCCTATATGTGGGGCCACCCGGGCAAGCAGCTCCTGTTCATGGGGCAGGACTTCGGGCAGCTCTCGGAATGGTCGGAGAGCCGCGGCCTGGACTGGTGGATGCTCGATCAGCCTCCGCACCGGCAGCTGCTCGACTTCGTCGGCGCGCTCAACCGCGTCTACAAGGAGCATTCACCGCTGTGGTCGCGCGACTCCGACGGCAGCGCCTTCCGGCGCCTCGGCGACCCGTCCTGGAACCCGAACGTCATCGCCTTCTCCCGCGTCGACCACCACGGCAACACGGTCGCGGTCGTGTGCAACTTCTCCGGCGAGCCGCTGCGCGACTACGTGCTCGACCTTCCGGCCGGCGGGACATGGCGCGAGCTGCTGAACTCCGACGCCGAGGCGTACGGCGGGTCGGGGGTCGGCAACTACGGGGCTGTCGAAGCCGACGACCACGGCCGGGCGACGCTCACCCTCCCCCCGCTCGGCGTGCTGTGGCTCGGCCACAGCTCCTGAGCGAGCCGGGTATCAGAACAGCAGGCTCGACAGTCGCCCGCGTGCACGGATGACCCGCGCGTCGGCGTCCCCGACGAGCCCGAACAGCTCCAGCAGCCGCTCGCGCACGGGCCCGCGCTCGTCGGCGGGGAGGGCGGCGAACAGGTCCAGCAGGCGCGCGAAGGCGTCGTCCACGTGCCCGCCCGCGAGGTCGAGGTCGGCCACATCGAACTGCGCGCGGACGTCGAGGGGCTCGGCGGCGGCGGCAGCGCGCGCATCCTGCAGATCGAGGTGCTGCACACGTTCCAGGAGCCGAACCTGGCCGAGACCTGCGCGAGCCTCCTCATCACGCGGGTTCTCCGCAAGCGCCGCTTCGTAGGCCGTGGCGGCGCGCGCGTAGTCGCCCGCCTCGATGGCGTCGAAGGCCTCCTGGTGATGCGGCGGGAGCGGCGCTTCGCCCTCGTCATCGGATGCCTCGGGCTCGCCGTCGGTCGTCGGGATCACCCCGGTGACCCCCTGCTGGGCCGCCAGCTGCAGCAGCTGGTCGAAGACCGCGCGGACCTGCTCCTCCGGAACGGCACCCGTGAACAACGGAACCGGCTGTCCGGCGACGAGTGCGACGACCATCGGGATCGACTGCGCGCGGAAACCCTGAGCGAGCTGCGGGTTGGCATCCACGTCGACCTTGGCAAGCACCAGTCGTCCCGCGAGTTCCACGACGACCTTCTCGAGGACGGGGCTCAACTGCTTGCACGGCCCGCACCACTCGGCCCAGAGGTCGACCACGACGGGCACGGTGCGGCTGAGTTCGAGAACCTGGCCGAACGAGGCATCCGTCACGTCGAACACGAGGCGCGAGACCTCACCGGCCGGTGCGTCTCCGGCTGAGGCAGGGGCGGCCGAGCGCGAGCGCAGGGCCGAGAGGTCGACCGCTCCGCGGAGGACGGCGCCGGGACGGGGGTCGCTCATCAGGGTGCCGCCTTCGCGTCGAGGATCTGGGAGCTGAATCCGAGCAGTTGGATGCGTTCCTTGGAACTCTGACTCGGGACGAAGAAGAAGAGCTGGTTGGCGTAGGTCGACACGAAGCCGGTGCTCGACTGCGTCACGCCCGAGAGCGTCTGGACGACCTTGTTCCCGGGGTCGCCGTCGACCTTGATCACGGCGTCGGCGCTCGTCGGCTTCACGGTGTCGAGGTCATCGACGGTGACCGCGACGATCGCACCGGAGTCGAGCGTGGCAAGCGCAGAAGGCGCGCTGGTGCCTGCGATCGAGGAGAACGTCATCGTGCCGGTCTGCGCGCCCGTCTGGTTGAACGCCTCGAGCCGGCTCGCGCGATCGGCCTCGAGCGTCGTCTGGAAGACGTCGTCCTCTCGGTCGAAGAGGCTGGCGAACTCGCTGTCGGCACCCTTGGTGAGCACGTCGGCGTACGCGCCGGCGAGCTTCTCGGGCGAGATCGCGAGGAAGGGCGAATCCAGCGGGATGGAGATGGCACCCACGTAGGGCGGCGCGAGGTTCAGCGCGGTGTTGGAGGTCAGGTCCGCCGTGTAGGTGAGCTTGTAGTCGCTCCAGGCGTCGTTCTGGGTGACGCTCATCATGACTTTGCCGTCCCCCGTCGCCGCCGGTGCGACGGCGAGGAAGGTCCTCGGCCAGTTGTCGTTGGCCTCGGGAAGGGTCACCTGCAGCTTGCCTGTCGGCACCGCGGGGAGGGCGGCGAGATCGGGCAGCGCGCCGCGCAGGACGTAGTTCGTCTCGCGGACCGCGAGGGCGGTTCCGGCAAGCCGCGATGCCGCGGCCGTCGCGTCGCGTGCCTCATCGGCGGCGGCCACCGTCGTCGCGATCTGAGCGACGATGCGTTCGGCCTGAGCCTCCGTCACGACGGGGCTCTCCTGATCCTTCGGCGCCACCACCGTTCGGGTCGGAGAGGGCGTCGCCGAGGGGGCGAACTGGGGCCAGGCATCCGCCGAGCAGCCGCTGAACAAGAGCGCCGAGACCGCGACCACAGGCACGACGGCGAACGTGCGTCGGCCGCGAGTGAGCTGCCGCCGCGTCGGCGTGGCGGAGATGACGCCCTTGTCCGCGCCGTCGACCGCCAGATCGATCGGCTCGGTCACGGGGACCGGAAGCCCCTTTCGACGCGGACCCCGCGAGCGTCGCACATGGCGGACGCCCAGCACGTACAGCACGATGCCGCCGGCCAGGACGAGCGCTCCGCCGACGATGAGCGGCCCGGCCCACGGTGTCGCATGGTCGATCGGCCACGTCAGAGTGAGGGTGTGCGGGGCCGCTGCAACGCCGTCTGAGGCGACGAGCATGCTCATATCCTCCGGCAGCTGCAGCGGCGTCGTGAGGACGTTCTTCTCCGAGAACTCCTCGAGCCACAGATCAGACCCCTGCGGGGTCAGGGCGCTCTCGCCCTCCGCGAGCCGCACCGACTGGCGGACCGGCGTCGTGCCGACCTTTCCGTCCGTGACAGCGACGTCCGTGTAGTCGGCCTTCTGCAACCAGGCCTTGAGATCGGCAGTGCGTCCATAGGCGGCGAAGATCGTGTCGGCGCCTTCGACGCGCAGCGTCTGCGAGCCGGCGTGGCTGTTCAGGACGGCACCGTCGATCAGGATGTAGGGGGCGTCGCCGGAGACGGAGATGGTCTCGCTCTCGGACTTCGGCCCCTCGAAGACGGTGCGCTGGGCGATGCCCGCGCCGATCATGAGGGCGGCCAGCACGAAGGCGGCGACGGCCCAGACGAAACGCACGAGTTCTACCTCCCCGGCGCCGGAGCGATCTTCCGGCGCGCATACGACGTTCCAGACTACCGAAAACCTCCTGTGTGCCGCCCGGGAGGGTGTCAACCCTCGCGTCCTGCGCGGCGTCGCACACTACTGTGCATATCCTGACAACACCGCCGCGTGCGGAATCCGAAGGAGACGCCCGTGAAGATCCAGCACCCGTTCCGCACCGCGTTGGTCGCAACGCTCGGCGTCGGCGTCGGCATCTTGCTCATCACGAGCGTGCAGTCCCTGTCGACGATCCTTCTCTACGTCGGAACGGCGCTCTTCCTCGCTCTCGGCCTCGACCCGGCGGTGTCGTGGCTCGAGCGGAAGGGACTCCCCCGCTGGGCGGCGCTGCTCATCACCTTCGCCGGGGTCCTCGCCGTCTTCGCCGGGATCATCCTCATCGTCATCCCCGTGCTCGTCGGGCAGATCTCCCAGCTCGTCACGCAGATCCAGAAGCTCGTTCAATCGGCGGTGGCAGGCGAATGGGATCCGGTGAAGGAGGTATCGGATTGGCTCTCGGCGACGTTCCCGAACCTCAAGGTCGACGTCGTGCTGTCGTACATCTCCCAGTGGTTCCAGTCGCTCGACTACGGCCAGATCGGCAGCGCTGCGACCGGCGCACTTCTCGGGATCGGTGCGGCGATCATCGCCGGATTCACCGGAGCGCTGATCGTCCTCATCCTGACGATCTACTTCACGGCATCCACCCCGAGCCTGAAGAACGCCGTCGCACAACTCGTGCCCGCGTCCAAGCGCGCCCGGTTCGTCGACCTCGCCGACCAGATCACGGCATCAGTGGGCTACTACGTCATGGGACAGGTGACGCTCGGCGTCATCAACGGCATCCTGAGCGCGATCTTCCTGACGATCATCCAGGCGCCGTTCCCCGCCGTACTCGCCGTCGTCGCATTCTTCTTCTCGCTGATCCCGCTCGTCGGCACGCTCACCGGCTCGGCGATCATCGTGCTGACCTGCCTCATCCCGGGCCTCGGGTCGCCTCTCACGGCACTCGTCGCGCTCATCTACTACGCGATCTACATGCAGGTCGAGGCCTATGTGCTCTCGCCGCGCATCATGAACCGTGCCGTCTCGGTGCCGGGCGCCGTCGTCGTGATCGCGGCCCTGGCCGGCGGCTCGCTGCTCGGGCTTCTCGGCGCGCTCATCGCGATCCCCGTCGCCGCGAGCATCTTGATCATCTACCGGCAGGTGATCATCCCGCGGCAGAACGAGAGGTGACGCGTCAGGCGTCGTCCCACTCGGTCGGCAGCGGCAGGGCATCCGGGTTGACCGCCGCCACGATCTCCGTGAGCACGCGTCGCGTCTGCGTCTCCCCCACCCAGAGGTGTCTGCCACCGTCGACCGCGATGATGGTCGCCCCGGGCACGCTCGCGAAGCGCTCCCGCGCCTCGGCCGGTCGAAGGTAGTCGTCGAACTCCGGCACCACGACGACCATGCGGCGCGTGTCGCCCGCCCACGCCGCCACCTCTTCCGCCGTCGCGCGATGCAGCGGCGGCGACAGCAGGATGACGCCGTCGACATCGTGATCGCGACCGTACTTCAGTGCCAACTCGGTGCCGAACGACCAGCCCACGAGCCACGGATGCGGAAGGCCGCGCTCGCGGACGAACTCCATCGCCGCGGCGACGTCGAACGCCTCCGCACCGCCGCCGTCGAAGGCGCCCTCGCTCGTCCCACGGGGCGATGTCGTCCCGCGCGTGTTGAAGCGGAGGACGGCGAGATCGGCGAGGGCAGGCAGCCTTCCTGCGGCTTTGCGGAGGACGTGGGAATCCATGAAACCGCCCGCGGTCGGGAGCGGGTGGAGGGTCACGAGCGTGGCCACAGGATCCCGATGCTCGGGCAGTGCCAGCTCTCCGACGAGCGTGAGCCCATCCAGGGTGTGCAGTTCGATCTCCTCGCGTCGCGCGGGAAGGAGCACGGGTCCGCGAATCTCCATGTCAGCCGATCCTCCAGCAGTTCGAATGCCAGTGCCGCCGCGCCGCCAGGTCGGCCGCGTCGCCGAGCACACCGTCCGCACGCCAGGCGACGAGGTGGGCCGTGCCGGGCGCGATCTCCCGCCCGCAACCGGGACACGTGTACGCCTTCTGAGCCTGCGCCGCTCCCACCGGCTGCACGGTCCAGGTGATCCCGCGGCGGGTCTCGGTGCGCTTCCAGCCGCTCAGCAGGCGGTCGAACGAGGCGTCGTCGGGTTCTCTGCGACGACGGTTGGAGCGAGGCATCCGCTCAGTACCAGCCCTTGGACTGCGAGTGTCCCCACGCACCGCACGGCGAGCTGTATCGCCCGCCGATGTACCCGAGGCCCCACGCGATCTGCGTCGCCGGGTTCGTCTCCCAATCCGCACCTGCGGAAGCCATCTTGCTGCCGGGGAGGGCCTGCGGGATGCCATAGGCGCCGCTGCCCTTGTTGAAGGCGTTAACTCGCCAGCCCGACTCCTTGTTCCACAGCGCCACGAGGCAGGCGAACTCGCTGTCGCCCCAGCCACGCTCCTGAACCATCCCGTACGCGATCGCCTGGGCGGTGCCGGGGTCGGGCGCGACGAACGGCGGCGACCAACCGCCGCCGCCGGTGGACGCCGTCGATTCCTTCACCGTGGATGTCGGCGTCGGCGTCGGCTTGGGAGCGACGTAGACGGTGTACACGATCTGCTCCCGACCGAGGGAGATCTTGCCGTCGGACGCGGCGATGAACTCCTGCGCGTCGGCGATCGTGTTCGCATACAGCGACACGGGGTCGAGTTCGGCGGCTTCGGCGGGGGTGGTGGTCGCGGCGAGCGGTCCGACATAGGCCGCCGCGAGACCGGCGACCGCGAAGGCCGCGAACACGCTGACCACGCCACGCCGACGCGACCAGCGGGTCGTCGGCGGGCGCGTCGCGGCGGACGAGCGCGGCGATTCGCCGCGTTCTGCGTTCGGGTGCAGCTCGACGTCGGAAGTCACAGTCCTCCGAGTCTATCGGCGCGGGCGTCGCACTGCCAGGCGCGACCGACGGGTGTCGTCAGACGAGGGCGAGCATGACCTCGACGACGGCATCCAGCACGGCGTCCACCTGGGTCTCGCTGTAGCCCCGACGCTGCATGCGGAAGGCCACACTGCGCACCTGCTCGACCGACAGCGGCTCGCCCGACTCGAGGAAACGTGCGAGCTTGTCGGCGACGATGTCGACCTCGTCGATGCGGTAGCCGAAGCGCAGCAGGCCGACGCGGCGGAACCGCTTTCCCTTCGGCCGCGACAGTCGGTCGAGCACCTCTTGAGCCAGCTCGCGCGACTGGCCGACCCAGGCACGCGCGCCGGCGCGGCCCAGCGCCTGCTCGCGCTCACGTGCCGCGAAGGCATCCTCGATCCGCCCGAGCGCCGCGTCGACCGCGCCGACCTGATAGCCGCGTCTGACGAGCGGGAAGGCCGCCGTCCGGATGACACCGGCATCGACATCGCCGTCGGGAGACTCGAAGGACGAGCGGGCACGCGCCAGGAACGCGTCGACATCGACGGGGCTGTACCCCTTCGTGCGCCCCGTGGCGCGCGGGAAGGGAGCGGGCGTGGTCTCGTCTGTCATGCGGTCACCAAGGGGAAGAAGAGGAAGTACATCGCGAGCGCCGCCGCGGCGGACGGGAGGATCGAGTCGAGCCGGTCGAGCACGCCGCCGTGCCCCGGGAGCCAGGAGCTCATGTCCTTGATGCCGAGATCACGCTTGATCATCGACTCGCCGAGGTCACCTGCCGTCGCGCAGCCGAGCATGACGACACCGAAGACGGCGCCCGCCCACCAAGGGATGCCGAGCACGAAGATGCCGTAGGCGATGGATACGCCCACCGTCAGCAGGGCGCCGCCGGCGAAGCCTTCCCACGTCTTCTTCGGGCTGATGCGCGGCGCCATCGGATGGGACCCGAACGCGAGGCCGCTCGCATAGGCGCCGGTATCGGCCGCGACGACGGCGAGCACCATGCCGAGGAGCCAGAACTCTCCCTGGTCCTGACGCAGCAGCACGAGGGTGAACGAGGCGAGGAACGGCACGTAGAGCAGCACGAACGCCGACACCAGGACGTCGCCGAGCACCTCGCCGTAGCGTCGAGCGTCCCGTGCGACCATCTGTGCGATCAGGCGCCACACGACGACCAGCGCGATGCACGCGAAAGTCAGCACGACGTGCGTCAGGTACCCCTGCAGATAACCCACGAGGGTGACGACGGCACCCGCCGCCAGCTGCGGGATGAGATCCACTCGATAGCCCGCCGTCTGGAGCGCCCGGGTGAGTTCGAAGATGCCGAGCAGACACACCGGAATCGCGAAGACGAGGAACAATCCCTTCACGAACAGAAGCGACGCGAGGACCACAGCCCCGATGCCGACCCCGATGAGGATCGCCATGAGGAGGTTCCGCCCCGTTCGCGCATTGATGCGGTCGTTGACCTGTTCGAAGTCGGCGCGGGCGCTCGCGACTTGGTGCTCGAACTCGCTGCGCGCCGCCCGGACGTGCTCCTGGAACGACGATGACGACTCCGCCGCACGGCGAGCCTGCGCGCGGGTCGACGGGGTGTCCGAGCCTTCGGCGGGCTCACCGGAAGGATCGGTCATCGCCTCAGACCTCGAGAAGCTCTGCCTCTTTGCGCTTGAGCGCCTCGTCGATCTCGTCGACGTGCGTGCGCGTGACCGCGTCGAGCTCCTTCTCCGCGCGCACGAGGTCGTCTTCGCCGACCTCGCTCTTGAGCGCGTCGAGCTCGTCCTTCGCCTTGCGCCGGATGCCGCGCAGGTGCACCTTGGCGTCCTCACCCTTGGTGCGGACGAGCTTCACATACTCCTTGCGGCGGTCGGCGGTGAGCTCGGGCATCGTGATGCGGACGAGGTTGCCGTCGTTCGTGGGGTTGACCCCCAAGTTCGGGATGTCCCGGATCGCCTGCTCGATGGCCTTCAGCGCCGACTTATCGTACGGCGTCACGACGAGCATGCGCGCCTCGGGCGCGTTGAGCGACGCGAGCTGGGACAGCGGGGTCGGCGTGCCGTAGTAGTCGACCATGACCTTCTGGAACAGCTGCGGGTTCGCTCGGCCCGTGCGGACGGTGGCGAAGTCGTCCTTCGCGGCCTCGACGGCGCGGTCCATGCGCCCGGACGTGTCGGCCAGGATCTCGGCGATCACGGTCACTCCATTCGTTGTTGCGTCGGTGTCGAGTCTAGTGGCGCGGGGCTGCTCAGACCGTGACGAGCGTGCCGATGGGCTCGCCCAGGAGCGCCCGCGTCACGTTCCCCGCGGGCTCCATGCCGAACACGCGCATACCCATCCGGTTGTCCATGCAGAGGCTGAACGCGGTGGAGTCGACGACCTTGAGACCCCGCTGCAGCGCGTCCTGGTAGGTGATCGTGTCGATCTTCGTCGCCGAGGCATCCTTCTTCGGGTCGGCGGTGTAGACGCCGTCGACGCCGTTCTTCGCGACGAGCACCTCGTCGGCACCGATCTCGAGCGCGCGTTGCGCGGCGACCGTGTCAGTGGAGAAGTACGGTAGCCCCGCACCGGCGCCGAAGATCACGACGCGCCCCTTCTCCATGTGCCGCTCGGCACGCCGCGGGATGTACGGTTCGGCGACCTGCGTCATCGAGATCGCCGACTGCACGCGGGTCGCGGCGCCCGCCTGCTCGAGGAAGTCCTGGAGTGCGAGGGCGTTCATGACCGTGCCGAGCATGCCCATGTAGTCAGCGCGACCGCGATCCATGCCGCGCTGGCTGAGCTCCGCGCCGCGGAAGAAGTTGCCGCCGCCGACGACGATCGCGACCTCGACCCGGTCGACCGCCGCGGCGATCTCGCGCGCGATCTGGCCGACCACGTCGGGGTTGACGCCCAACTGCCCCCCGCCGAACGCTTCGCCGGACAGCTTCAGCAGGACGCGGCGGCGTCCGGTGGTCTCATCGGTCACGGGGATTCCTCTCGTCTGGTTGCAGAGTAGCGCAGCGCCCAGCGCGGATACCGGGCACGGAAAAGGGGGCCCGCATCCGTGAGAATGCGAACCCCCGTCCGGAACTTACGCGCCGACCTTGAAGCGGGCGAAGTCGGTGATCGTGATGCCTGCGTCGCCGGCGACCTTCGCGACGGACAGCTTGTTGTCCTTCGCGTAGTCCTGGTCGAGCAGGGCCACCTGCTTGAAGAACGCGTTGACGCGGCCTTCGACGATCTTCGGCAGCGCCGCCTCGGGCTTGCCCTCGTTGCGGGAGATCTCGGTGACGATCTCGCGCTCCTTCTCGACCTCGGCCGCGGGGACGTCCTCGCGGGCCAGGTAGGAGGGGTTCGCGAACGAGATGTGCTGCGCGATCGAGCGAGCCGTCTCCGCGTCATCGCCCGTGTAGGCGAGGACGACGCCGACCTGCGGGGGCAGGTCCTTGCTCGTCTTGTGCAGATAGATCTCGAACTTGTCGCCCGAGAGCGTGCGCACGCGGCGCAGTTCGACCTTCTCGCCGATGATCGCAGCCTCGTCGGAGATGAGCTCCGCGACCGTCTGCGAACCGGCGGGGGCGGCGAGGGCGGCCTCGGCCGACTCGGCGTCGACCGCGGCGGCGGCCTCGAGGACCTTCGCGGCCAGCGCGATGAAGCGCTCGTTCTTCGCCACGAAGTCGGTTTCGGTGTTCAGCTCGAGGATGGTGACCTTGTCGCCGTGCTGGACGGCGGTCACGAGGCCCTCGCTCGTGGAGCGGTCGGCACGCTTCGCGTTGCCCTTCGCGCCCTTGAGGCGGAGGATCTCGACGGCCTTCTCGAGGTCGCCGTCGGCCTCCTCGAGCGCCTTCTTGGTGTCGACCATGCCGGTGCCGAGCTGCTCGCGCAGCGCCTTGATGTCGGCGATCGTGAAGTTGGCCATGGGTGGTGGCTCCTTAGTCGGAATTCAGTGATCTGTGCGGAGGATGCCGCCGCGGGACCGCCGCCGGGTGGGCGACGGCCCCGCGAAGCGGGAAGAGGTGTCTTACTCGGCAGCGGCGGCCGCGGCGTCGCCTTCGGCCTTCGCCTCGGCGCCGGCCTCGTCGGCAGCCGACTCGGTCGCGATGGTCTCGACCTCGGCGACGCCGGTGACGACGGGAGCCTCAGCGGCGGCCTCGGCCGACCCGCCCTGCTCGAGGAGCTCGCGCTCCCAGTCGGCCAGCGGCTCGGCGTCCGCCGACTCCTCGGTCGGCTGGTGGCGCTGGATGAGGCCCTCGGCCGCGGCGTCGGCGATGATGCGGGTGAGCAGGCCCACCGAGCGGATCGCGTCGTCGTTGCCCGGGATCGGGAACTGGAACTCGTCCGGGTCGGCGTTCGTGTCGAGGATGCCGATCACGGGAATGCCGAGCTTCTTGGCCTCGTCGATCGCGAGGTGCTCGCGCTTGGCGTCGACGACCCAGATGGCCGACGGCGTCTTCTGCAGGTTGCGGATACCACCGAGCGACTTGTGCAGCTTGTCGAGCTCACGCTTCTTGAGCAGGAGCTCCTTCTTGGTGAAGCCCGAGTCGGCGGGGTTGTCGAAGTCGAGCTCCTCGAGCTCCTTCATGCGCGCGAGACGCTTGCTGACGGTCTGGAAGTTGGTCAGCAGACCACCGAGCCAACGCTGGTTCACGAAGGGCTGGCCGACGCGCGTCGCCTGCTCGGCGATGACTTCCTGCGCCTGCTTCTTGGTGCCGACGAACAGGACCGTGCCGCCGTGGGCGACGGTCTCGCGGACGTACTCGTACGCCTTGTCGATGTACCCGAGCGACTGCTGCAGGTCGATGATGTGGATGCCGGAGCGCTCCGTGAGGATGAAGCGCTTGACCTTCGGGTTCCACCGGCGGGTCTGGTGTCCGAAATGGACGCCGCTGTCGAGCAGCTGGCGAATGGTGACGACGGCCATGGCCGTTCTCCTTTGTTCTCTGGGTTTTCGCTCGGCCGACGGCCGATGCTCCTGGCGCCCGGCACAGACCCGCCCGCCGCTTTCACGGTGGGACCTCGGGATCTGGATGCCATGCGAGCCGAACGGGTCGGGTCGCACTCTGGGCACGCGTAGTCACCCCGACCAGCGGGGTGCGACTCTCAGTGTATCAGGAGCACGCATCGCCTCCTCCCCCGTGGCCGGTCTTTTCGAGGCATCCACAGATGCGCGGTTTGCGGCGGCGGCGGCCGGCGTGCGTCGTCAGACTGTGGCGATGAGGACGATCCGTGGACGCCTCCTCGCGGCGGCGATGCTCTTGGCCTGCGCGGGTGCGGCGACCGGCGCGGTGCCGGCCGCGGCGGCGCTCCCGGCGGCGGCTCGAGGCTTCGCGCCGTCCGCTCCGCCTGCCGCCGTGGACGCCGGACTCGACGGATGGGAGTGGCCCGTGTCGCCGCCTCGGATCGTGGCGCCCTACGTGGCGCCGCCGCATCGCTACGGGCCGGGGCATCGCGGCATCGACCTCGCGGCGGAACCTGGCGCCGAGGTGCACGCGCCAGCCGCCGGCATCGTGGCGTTCGTGGGGGCGGTGGCCGGGCGGTCGGTTCTCACGCTCGACCACGGTGACGGACTCGTCACGACGCTCGAGCCGGTGGCGGCGGGGGTGAACGTCGGCGACGCGGTGGCGCAGGGCGACCTCGTCGGACGGGTCGATGTCGGCGGTCACGCGGCGCCGGCTACGGTCCACTTCGGCGTGCGGCGCGACGGCGAGTACATCAATCCGATGCTGCTGCTCGCCGGTGTGCCGCGCGCGGTGCTGCTGCCCTGCTGCTGAACGCAACTCGGCGGATGGGGGAACGCGATCAGGCGCGCGGATGGGCGAGGCGGTAGGCGGCGGTGAGCTTCTCGGCGGACACGTGGGTGTAGATCTGCGTCGTCCCGAGGCTCGCGTGGCCGAGCATCTCCTGCACGGTGCGCAGGTCCGCCCCGCCGTCAAGCAGATGGGTCGCGGCGGCGTGGCGCAAGGCGTGCGGCCCGACGGTCTCGACGCCGAGTTCGGGCGCGAGCGCGCGCGCCACGACGTCGTAGACGGCCCGCGTGCCGATTCGGGCCCCGCGGGCGCCGAGGAACAGCGCTGCACTGCCGGCGCCGCGTGCAGCGAGGACCGGACGTGCGCGCGAGATGTACGCGTCGAGAGCCCGCGCGGCGGGGTCCCCGTACGGCACGATGCGTTCCTTGGACCCCTTGCCGACCACCCGGATCGTGCGTCGGGAACGGTCGAGGTCGTCGATGTCCGCGCCGCACAGCTCCGCCACGCGCAGGGCGGAGGCGTAGAGCAGCTCGAGCAGCGCGGCATCCCGCAGCGCGAGCGGGTCTCCGTCGGCAGCGTTCGCGGTGGCGGTATCGAGCACGGTGTCCAACGCGGCGGTCGTGGCGACCCGCGGCAGCGTGCGCCCGCGTTTGGGGGCGACGAGTCTGAGACTCGGGTCGACGGCGAGGAGTTGTTCGTCCATGGCCCAGGCGAAAAAACCGCGGGCCGTGGCGGTACGGCGGGCGATCGTGCTCTTCGCGTCGCCGCGCTCCGTGGCGCGCCAGAGCCAGTCGCGGAGCGCCTCGAGGTCGATGTCGGCGAGAGCGGGGTCGCCGGTCGCTGCGGCGAGGTCTCGGAGGTCGCCCGTATAGGCGCGGACCGTCGCCGGTGAGAGCCGGCGCACATGCGTCAACTGCGTCGCATACTGCTCCGCCGCCGCCGACACTCTCATGCAGCCAGCATGCCCTGCCGACGCCGAGCGCGGATGGACGTCACCAGAGTGTCGCGGTGGGTGACTCCTGCACCCATCCCATCGCACGTCGGACGACGAGGCCCTCGAGCTCCAGCAATCCGAGGAGCGAGGCTGCCTCGTCGACCGCGAACCCCGCACGGCCCGCAACGTCCTCCGTGCTACGGGGCGTGCGCGCACTCAGCGCATCGAGGATGCGGGTGCGGTCGCCGGTGTAACCGTCGCCCTCGGCCGCGATCGGAGTCGGCGAGACGCCGAGGAGGTCTGCGACATCGGGAAAGGCCGTGACGCAGACGGCACTCCCCTCGCGCAGCAGCCGGTGGCATCCCATCGACGCAGCGCTCGTGACGGGACCGGGCACGGCCCCGACCGGCCGCCCGATCGCTGCGGCGTGATGCGCCGTGTTGAGAGCACCGCTTCGCCAGCCCGCCTCGACGACGACCGTCGCAGCGCTCAGGGCCGCGATGACGCGGTTGCGGGCGAGAAACCTGTGTTTGGTGGGGGCCGAGCCGCAGGGAACCTCCGAGACGACCGCGCCGGAGGTGGTGATCCGCTCCAGCAGGTCGCGATGGCCCGCGGGGTAGGCCCGTTCGACGCCACCGGCCATCACTGCGATGGTCACACCACCGGCGAGGAGCGCCGCACGGTGCGCGGCACCGTCGATACCGTACGCGCCACCGGAGCAGACGGTCACCCCGGCCACGACGGCCTCGGCGGCGATGTCGGCAGTCACCATCTCGCCGTAGCTCGTCGACGCGCGTGCACCGACGAGGGCCACTGCGGCGCCGCCGAGGCAGTCGACGTCGCCCCTCACCCAGAGGCACACGGGCGCGAAGGGACCGAGGTCGTCCAGTGCCCCCGGCCAGGCGGAGTCCTCGGGCGTCACGAGCCGCACGCGGCTGCGCTGAGCGAGACCGAGGTCATGCGATTCGGCACGCGCTCGCGGCATCCAGCGCGCGCGTCCGCGCGCGACCTCCTCCGGATCGACGTCGGCATCGACGGCTCCCGACCCATGCGCGACCTCGAGTGCCCGGACTGGCCCGAGTGCGGCGATCAGGGCGCCGGCGACGCGGTCCCCGGGTTCGATGAGCGTCGTCCAGACGGCGCGCGCGTACGCGGTGACCGCGTCGACGTCGTCGCCCGCATCGATGAGTGCTCCGAGCCGCGTTCTGGCGTGCGCGGGGCTCAGATCGAGGCCGGTCATGACCGCACCCCGCGCTTCAGCGAAAGAGCACGCCCGACATCTTCGAGCGCGAGCCGTTCGCGACCCGCCATGTCGGCGTGCGACCAGGCGACTCGCAGCACGCGATCGAACCCCCGCAGGGTCAGCGCCCCGCGCTGGAGCGCCGCATCGAGCGGCCGGCGGATCGCGGCGTCGGGCGCGAGCGGCCCATCGCGGAGCCAGGCACCCGCGACGTCCGCATTCGTCCGCCACGGTGTCCCGGCGAGGCGTCGCGCCGCGCGCTCCCGCGCCTCGACGACCTGTCCGCGCGCGACGGCGGTGGTCACCCGGGTGCCGTCATCCGCCCGGAGACCCGCGACCGCGACCCGTTGGAGGGAGAGCTCGATGTCGATCCGGTCGAGAAGCGGACCGGACAGCTTCCCGAGGTAGCGGCGGATCGCGAGCGACGGGCAGCGGCATTCTGCGCGCGGCACGCCGTAGTTGCCGCACGGGCACGGATTCGTCGCGAGGTTTCAGACGGTGTTTCTGGCGTGTCCGGTGTTCAAGTCTCTATTCCCTTCGTATGGTCGCTGTGTGTTGGACTCTTCGGCCGTGCCTATCGACACTCCCGCTGTGTGGCAGCTGTTTCGCGTGCGGGATGGCTACCGTGCGAATGCGCTGCCTGGGGTCGAGTCTGGTGCGCTTCTGTCCGAATGGCAGAGCTGGCGTTCGGTGGCGGGGATTCCTCTTGGCACGCCGTACCTGATCTCTCCGTCGTTCGAGTACGACCCGCGATTGAACTCCTTCTTCTATTCCGCGGACATGCTCGGCGCGCGGATGTCGACGAGGGTCGGGTATGCGCGCGATCTGAAGGGGTTCCTGAACTTCCTGCACCTCGGCCGGGACGGTGTTCGCTGGTCGGACGCGACGAACGAGGATCATCGGGCGTATCTGGTCTGGCGGCGGGAGGAGCCAACGGGCCCGCGGGTGAGTCCCGCGACGTGGGATCGCGAGGTGGCCGGCGTGGATCGGTTTTACCGGTGGCAGGTGTCCCAGGGGCACATCGCACAGAGCCCGATCCCCCACCGGGTGCGCCGGGCCGCGAACCGCTACGGAACCGAAGGCGCCCCGGGCCAGACTCCGGCGACGTATTCGCATGCGTCGCGCCGGGAGCAGATCCGCTGGCTCCCGTCCCGCTCCTACCGGCAGTGGCGGGACGTCGGTGTCCGTGGATACGGTGCGGACGGGTTGCCGGATCCGCTGTTCCGGGGCCGTTGGGCGGATCGGAACGCGGTGTTCGCCGACCTGATGGTGCGTACCGGGATGCGATTGACGGAGCAGTCGTCGCTGACGGTCTCGGAGCTTCCGGAGACACGCGCCCAGGGCGGATATCACCGGTTCTGGCTGCCGGCCGCGATCGCGAAGGCCGGCTCCGCGCGGTGGGTGTATGTGCCGTCGATGATCCTGCGGGACCTGTGGGCCTACATCGAGGTCGACCGGCGGGTCGCAATCGCTCGGGCTCAGGCCCGCGGGTTGTACGAGGATCCCGCCGCCGGCTACCTGATCCTCGACGAACGTCTGCTGGCCTCCCCACCGCACGGGCCCGCGAGTCCGGTGAGATTGGCGTTGCTGACGCCGGAGGAACGACGTCGACTGCTGATTCACGGCGCGGACGGGTTGGAGCCGGCCGCGCTGTGGCTGGGCGAGGACGGGGCGCCGATGTCGACGTCGACGTGGAAGGACGTGTTCCGTCAGGCCAACGCCCGCTGCGAGAAGCACGGGGTGGAACTGCGGGCACACGCGCACATGCTGCGGCACACGTTCGCGGTGCTCACTCTGGAGCAGTTGCAGCGCGGACATCTTGCGGCGCTGACGGAGATGAATCCGGCGCAGCGCGGCCACTACACGCGGATCTTCGGAGATCCGCTGGACTGGGTGCGGCGGAGGCTGGGCCACAAGAGCGTGACCACCACTCAGGTGTACCTGCACGCGCTGGAGGAGCTGGAGATGCAGACGCGGATGGCGTTGGTGTCCGACCCGTGGGAGGACTCCCGGGACGCGCGGCTGGTGGTCAATCTGGATCGGCGCGATCCCGTATGAGCGGGCGCGGCAGCACCGGCACCGGCAAACCCGCCCTGGTCCCGACCGGCCCGTATGCGCCCCGGCCTGCCGTCACGGGCCTCGTCGTTGACTTCCATGGGGAGGACGGGCGCTCTCGCACGTTCGATGTCAGCGCGTTGCCGCTGCCGGGATGGCACGAGGCCCTGGCTGCGAGCTGGTCAGCCCGCACCGGACCGGCCGGCGCGCTGCGTACCCGCGCGTCGGCGGAGGCGGCGTGGGGGTCGCTGGCCCGGATGATCAGGTTCTACGGGCAGATGCTGCGTCCCCCGCAGCATCCGAGCGATCTGCGTGTCGAGCACGTCGACGCGTACCGGCGGTTTCGCGCCGCAGCCGCCGGCGACCGTCGCGCGCGGCTGGAGCTGAGATCGGCGGCGTTGACGTTCGAGATGGCGCCGCTGGCCGGCGTGGTGGCCGCGGAGGTGCGCGACAGGATGCGCCCGCACCAGGTGAAGCGGGTCACGGCGGTGTCGGGTTACTCGGATGGGGAACTGAACCGGCTGGTCGCCGCTGCCCGCACCGACGTCGCAGCGTTACGGCAGCGGCTCACCGTGCTCGCCGCTGGCACGGCCTCGGACCAGCGGCGAATCGAGATCGCACGAGCCACCGGCCGCGTGCCACTGGGAGGCGTCCACCTCACGCATGCGGTACAGACCCGGCGGCGGATCGCGGAGCAGCTGTTCGTCACCCGTCACGACCTGACCGCGATGCTCGCGCTGCTGGTAGCGACCACAGGATGGAACATCGAGGTCATCAAGGAGCTGCCCGCCGAACACCGGATCATCGAAGACCTCGCCGTCGAGGTCGAGGTGACCAAGCGGCGTCGGGGGCCGGGACGGTGGCACCGCACCGCGACCTGGGAGATCGGCCCGCCCGGCAAAGAGCTGATCACACCCGGCGGCGTCTACCTGCTGCTGCACCAACTGATGGCGCCGGCACGGGAACTGCTGGATACACCCGCTTTCTGGGCAGTGTGGCATCACAGCGGCCGCGGGCGCGGAACGGATGGCTGCCGCGACCCGTTCGCCCCCGCCCTGGACGCCAGCCTGCGCCACCAGAAATGGGTGAAAGCAGGGCAGATCCTCGCCGACGACCCCGACGAGAACGGTCAGCCGATGCTGCTGCGCCTGGACTTCAACCGGCTCAAGACGAGCATCGACGTGCGCCGCACCCGCCAAGCCGGCGGGCACCTACCCACCGCGGCGCGCACCAACACCACCGCGGTGCTGTTCCGCAACTACCTGTCCGGAGACCACTCCACCATCGACTGGGCGCGCGAGCTTATCGCCGACACCGTCGCCGAGGTCGAACAGGCCGCATGGGCCACCCACCTCCGCGCCCTCGCCACCCAGGGGCGCACCGCCCTCGACATCCGCCCCCCCACACGTGCATCCGACGAGCATCCCGATGGGGACGAGGCCGCGACGCAGACGGCGTGGACCGCTTGCTCGGACCACGACCATCACCCGCTCACCGGGCGCCGCTGCTCGTCGAGCTTCCTGGACTGCTTCCACTGCGGCAACTGCGTGGTCACCGGCGACCACCTGCCCCGCCTGCTCAGCCTCCTGGACGCGCTCGAAACCCGCCGCCGCCAGCTCAGCGAAGACGCGTGGTGGGCACGGTATGGGCCGGCGTGGGCGGCGATCCGGTACGAGGTGCTGCCCAAGTTCAGCGACTCCGAAGTCGACCGGGCGGAGCAGCGCAAACCCGACGACAGTCTCCTGGACCTCGTCGAACCCGCCTGGGAGCAGCCATGACCCCGACCACCAGCGCCCACACCGCCGCGCCCCGGCTTGCGGGCACGCACGTGCTGCACGGCCGGGAACTGCGATCCGGAGTCCGCCTCGCCGACACCGCCCGGTTCGAGGACGACGAGTGGCCGCTCGCGCCGGCCGCGCTGCAAGGGCAGGAACGCGGGCTCACGCTCCGTTTCGCGATCGTCCCGCCCGCGTACCAGCGCACCCTCAAGACGCTGTCATACGTCGCGTTGTCCGGGCCGCTGCCTCCGGACGAGCCGCGCCCGACCATCAGCACCGTCGTGAGCGTCTTCTACAACATCGGCGTGTTCCTGCGCTGGCTGGACGACCACCACGGCGGCCGGGCAGTCTCCCTCGTCAGCGCGGAGACGCTGCTGGAGTTCCAGCGGTTCTTGCTCACCGAGTACCGCACCGGCACCCGCCGCCACGCGCTGCGCGCCGCGGTTGCGTTCCTGTGGCGGTACCGGCACGGCCTGGGCGCGGAAGCGCTCCGCATCGACCCGCGCACCATCCCCGGCTGGAAGGAGCAGCACAACCCGCGCACCGAGAACACCACCGCGCGGATTCCCGAAGACGTCCACGCCCGGGTGCTGGTGTGGGCGCTGCGGTTCGTCAACGACTTCGCCGACGACATCCTGCGCGCCGTCGCCCGGTGGGAGCAACTGCGCGTCAGCGGCCCCCGAAGGCACTCCCCACGCGGCTCCAACCTGATCAACATCACCCGGTACCTCGACGACGCCCACCAGGCCGGCAGGCCACTGCCCGGCTTCAACGGGCAAGTCAACTACGCCGCGATCGCCCGCTCCATCGGCTGCAATCGGCGCGCGCTGGACGACCACAACGACGCCATCGCCGAGGCCGTCGCGACCCTGGGCGTGTCCGACTTCGCCTACCTGGGCGTGCCCATCCAAGGCCGCCTGGACGGAGAGCCCTGGATCGGAGGCGTCTCGCTGGACCCGATCCGTGACGACTCCCTCACCGTGCTCACCCAGATGCTGCAGGCCGCCTGCTACATCGTCGTCGCGTTCCTGTCCGGGATGCGCGACAGCGAGGTCAAACACCTCCGCCGCGGCTGCTGCGCCACCGAGAAAGACGGAAACGGAAACCCGTACCGATGGCGGGTGACCAGCCTCGCGTTCAAAGGCGAAGGCACCCCCAGCGGGGTCCCCGCCACCTGGGTGGTCGGCCAGTCCGCCGCCACCGCGATCAGCGTCCTCGAACGCATTCACCAGGACCGGGCACGGGACCGCACCGACTGGCTGTTCGCGCCCATCAAATCCGGACCCGGCGCCGGATCCGCCGGACGAGGCGGCAACATCGCGATGACCGTCGCCGGAACCAATCGGCAGCTGAACAGGTTCGTTACCTGGGTCAACGACTACTGCCGCACCCACGACCGGGGCGACGGCATCCCCGACGTCGACGGGAGGCCGTGGCGGCTCAGCACCCGCCAGTTCCGCCGCACCCTGGCCTGGTACATCGCCCGCCGCCCCGGCGGCTCCATCGCCGGCGCGATCGCGTACCGCCACCACAGCGTGCAGATGTTCGAAGGCTACGCCGGCACCACCGAATCCGGGTTCCGCGCCGAAGTCGAAGCCGAACAGGCCCTCTCCCGCGGCGAGCACCTGCTCGCCATGATCGACCACAACGAACACACCCGACTGACCGGCCCCGCCGCCGACGAAGCCCAGCGGCGAATGGAGGAGATGAGCCAGCGACCCGCGTTCGCCGGCACCGTCACCACGGACCGGCGCCGGTTCCTGCGCCTCATCAGCCTGCACGGCCCCGCCGTCTACCCCGGGAAGTACGTCACCTGCGTCTACACGCACAGCAAAGCCCTTTGCCGAGCAGGCGCCGAGCAGCCCGCCGACGCGCCCGACCAGGCTCACTGCAAACCGCTCACCTGCCGCAACGTGGCCCTCACGGAGCAGAACGTGCACGCATGGCACGATGAACTCGACACACTCGACCGAGACCTCGCCTCCGGGCCGCCGTTGCCGCCTGCGCTCACCTCCCGCCTCGAGCAGCGGCGGGAACAGATCCTCGCGTTCCTCCACCGACACCAGGAGCAGCAATGACCCGCCGCGTTCCCCTGCCCACCGACGCCGACGTTGTCGCAGCCCTCGCCCAGCTGCGCCAGGACAATCCCGCGACGGTCACCGTCCGGGCTCTGGCCGAGCGCGTCGGGCTTACCAACCCGACTTTCTGGCGCCACTTTCCCGTCATCGCCCAGGACCTCGCCGACCAGCGCCGCGCAGCAAGCCGAGCCAGACCACAGCCGACCACGGGCCAGGTCACGCGGGGAGACGGGGCGGACGCCAATCTGCGGCTGCGTGCGGAGACCGCCACCTTACGCGACCAGATCGACCTCGCCGCCGCACACATTCAACGTCTCACCCTCGAGAACCACACCCTGCGTACACAGTTGGAGCACCGCGACGGGATTGCGCATCTCCCCACCTACCCATGAACGGGCTCTCCGCAGCGCGGCGACGCACAAGAAGGGCGCTCGGTCGCGAGTTCGTCGCCACGCACACACAGCACCAGCCCGCTCGGGAACGACGCACGCCACGAACCGGCGACCGACCGAGAATGCACGCTAGCTTCGCAGCCAGAAGGCTGATCGTTGGCTTCCTAGAGTGTCGCACCGGGTCTGCCCGATAAACAGCAGGTCAGCCCCGGCCGAAGCCGTCAAGAACATCTTCATTGTTAATCAGACAGTCCTGAACACGTTGATGCGATCGCTCGGGACGGCTGTCGCGGCCGCCACGATCGCCACCGTTCTCGCCCAGTCCGCCGTCGACGTCGGCGTGGCAGCGCGACCCCGCCGACGTCGGCGGGCGTGGCAGCGCGACCCCGTCGACGTCGGCGGGGTCGCGC
>JASCPG010000050.1 GCA_029960085.1 Microbacteriaceae bacterium PS02067
AAACCAAACTGTCCGTGGGCCCCCATCCCCCAGGATCCTGGGGCCGGCGGGCGGGCGCCCCTCGACGGCCAGAGTGGCGAGGCGCTCCGGATTCTCTACCGCGTCCAGCATGGCGCGGCCGATGGCCGCATCGTCGGACGAGTCGAAATAGATCGCGGCGTCGCCACCGACTTCGCGATACACGGGGATGTCGGCGAGCATAACCGGGAGGTCGATCATCATGGCTTCCAACGCAGGCAATGAGAAACCATCGCAATGTGACGGCACGATTAGTGCGGTCACGGTGGAGTAGAGGCGATCGAGGTCTTCTGCACTCACCCAGGAGAGCAACTCGACAGAGTCGCCTACCCCCAGTTCATCGACCAGGGGGCGCAGCGGGTCTTCACCGTGGCTCCCGGTGATGATGACCTTGGGGCGGTGCGCGGGATCGATTGTCGCGACCGCACGCACGAGCCCGTCGAAGTTCTTGTGGGGACGACGATTGCCGACCGCGAGGAAGGTTGCCGGCTCTCGCGTGATCGCTGCGCGCTCAGTGTCGCGGGGCTGGACGGTGCCGGCGAGCGGCACGAGGTCTGTGCGTGAGGAGGGGAACTTGAGGTACTTCCGGATATCGGAGGCGGAGGCCTCGCTGATGGTGAGGATGCGCGTGGCGTTCGCGGCTGCGCGCTTCTCCATCCATTTCACCGGCTCCGTGTATAGGCCTGTGAGCATGTACTCCGGGTGTGCGAAATACAGCAGGTCGTGCATTGAGATCACGACCGGGACGCTCGATCTCATGGGGCCGAGCATTGCAGGGCAGTGGATGAGATCCGCGCCGAGACGGCGGGCGGCAGCGGAGACGCCGAACAACTCCCCGTACGCCCAGAAGAAGCGATTCTCTCCGCTGAATCCGGAGGGGATGACATCCCCAGGGAACCACGAGTGGTCGTGGTCCATGAACTCTTTGCTCGCGAACCCCACGAACTCGTATGGCGAGTCCATTTGGCTGATCTGGCGGTAGAGCTCGCGAGTGTAGGTCTCGGTGCCGCCCTTCGTGCCGGTGTAGGAGAGGAGGTCGACAAGGATTTTAGGCATGATTCTTGAGGATATCAGCGCCTGATACCGCCGGCGCTCAGTCGGATCAGGCGCTGCGCCACCGGTAGCGCGTGTCCTGCGGCGTCGTTATACACCGCATAAGTACACCGTTTTCGGTGAGCCCGTACCAGCCCGCGAGCTCGGACTTGCAGAAGGCGCCTGCAGACACGTGGTAGTCGACGTACGGGGGCGGCGGCGGCGCACACGTATTCCCCGCACGGGGTGCCGTCCCGCCGTTGACCATGCGGTAGATGAATGCCGCCATCTCAGACCGTGTCACGTTCTGATATGGCCGGTACTCATAGCATCCGAAGCGAACGTCCCATCCGGTGGAGATGCCTTGAGCCGCGAGCCAGGCGATCTCCGGGGCGAACACCGTCGTCTCGGTCACGTCGCGGAAGGGGCTGGCGGTGCTCACATAGTCCGGGGAGCCTTCGAAGCGGTGCAGGAAGGTCGCCATTACGTCTCGGGACGTCGTCAGGAACGGCCGGAACTCGGCCCCTCCGGGCGCCGTCCAACCGCGAGAGATTCCGGCGTCAGCAAGCCATGCGATCTCTTTGTAGAAGACGAAGTCCGTCGGCACGTCGATGAATCGGGAGGTAGCGGGTGGGACGAAGGACTCCGGCTCCGCCAGACGATAGAGGAAGGCCGCCATCTCGCCCCGCAGGATCGGCGATTGAGGGCGGAACTCGTAAGTCGACGGAGCGACCTCCCACCCGCGGGTGATGCCCGCGGCTGCGAGCCAGTCGATCTCCGAGGCGAAGACATGCCCGGTTGTGTCGGTGAACGTGATCTGCACGGCGACTGTCTCGCCCGGGATCGTAGTCGCCGCCGATGCGGCGGGCGCGGCTGACAGGCCGGCCCAGCAGCAGTGCGGATAGGAGCAGACTCAGTGGGCGGCGCAGCATTCTCAAGGCCTCACGATAACGGGGACGAGACAAGCTTACGGCGTCGTGGCGCCGACTCGCGCAGCCCGATCGCACTCAGCCTTGACGCCGCGTGACCCCCATAGACTCGACACCGTGACCACCGCCGTCGTCGGCGCCCCCGGCTCGACCCGGCGCTACCTCCACTCGCTGTGGTTGCTGTCCGCGCGTGACCTCAAAGTGCGCTACTCGACGAGTGCGCTCGGCTATTTCTGGTCGGTGCTCGATCCGCTCGTGATGAGCGCGATCTACTGGTTCGTTTTCACGCAGGTCTTCCAGCGCGGGAGCATCGGCGGCACCCCGTACATCGTGTTCCTCATCTGCGGCCTCTTGCCGTGGGTGTGGTTCAACTCGGCCGTGAGCGATCTGACGAAGGCGTTCAACCGGGATGCCAAGCTCGTGCGCTCCACGGCGATCCCGCGCTCGATCTGGGTCAACCGCATCGTGCTGAGCAAGGGGACGGAGTTCCTGTTCTCGCTCCCCGTGCTCGCGCTCTTCGCCGTGTTCGCGAGGCCGCACGTCGAGCTGAACCCCATGATCCTGCTGTTCCCCCTCGGCATGATCCTGCAGACGATCCTGCTGGTGGGCCTCGGCCTCATGGTCGCGCCGCTGTGCGCACTGTGGGGCGATCTCGAACGCACCACCCGGCTGATCCTCCGGGCGCTCTTCTACGCCTCGCCGATCATCTACGGGATCTCCGACCTGCCCGCACCGATCCACCAGCTCGCCGTGTTCAACCCGCTGTCGGGCATCTTCTCCCTCTACCGCGTCGGCCTGTTCCCGGGCCAGTGGGACCCGATCGCGGTCGGCGTGGCCGCAGCGATGTCCCTGGCTTTCCTGGGACTCGGCATCCTCGTCTTCCGTCGGCTCGAGCCCGCGGTGCTGAAGGAGCTGTGATGGGAGAGGATCTCGCCATCCGCGTCGCCGACCTCGGCGTGCTGTTCCGTCGGAATCGGCGCGGACGACGCAGCCTCAAAGACCTCTTCGGCGGCGCCGCCCGACGCACGCGACCGGGCGAGTTCTGGCCGCTCCGGCACGTCTCGTTCGACGTCCGTCAGGGCGAGGCGATCGGCGTCGTCGGCCGGAACGGCCAGGGCAAGTCGACCCTCCTGAAGCTCGTCGCGGGGGTCCTGCTGCCCGACGAAGGCTCCGTCGACGTCTACGGGGGAGTGGCACCGCTCATCGAGATCACGGGCGGGTTCGTCGGCGACCTCACCGTCCGCGAGAACGTCCGCCTCACGGCGGGCCTCCACGGCATGAGCCGCGCCGAGATCGCCCGCCGCTTCGACGGCATCATCGCGTTCGCCGAGATCGAGGACTTCGTCGACACTCCGTACAAGCATCTCTCGAGCGGGATGAAGGTGCGTCTCGCGTTCGCCGTCGTCTCGCAGCTCGACGAGCCGATCCTGCTCGTGGACGAGGTGCTTGCCGTCGGCGACAAGGCGTTCCGCGAGAAGTGCTACGGGCGCATCGACGACCTGCTCGCCGAAGGCCGCACGCTCTTCTTCGTCAGCCACAACGAGAAGGACCTCCGCCGCTTCTGCACGCGGGGCCTCTATCTCGACAAGGGAGCGCTGAAGCTGGATGCCCCGATATCAGACGTCCTCGACGCGTACAACGCCGACTACGCCCCGCGCTGAACGCCGCGCGCGTTTCGACTCGCTTCGCTCGCTCAACGACCGATGATGGGCACGAGCGGCGGCATGGGCTGCCAATTGGCATCCTTCGCGATCTTGCGTCCGTCGCGGAGGCCCCGGAAGAGGTTCGACGTGCCGCTGATCTTCCGCTCCACGAGCAGCAGGCGGATGATCTCCTTGCCGAAGGTCAGCGTCGTGCCGAGGCCGAAGGCGATCGGGTTGTAGACGCCGAGCGCGCGGTAGTACCGCTTGATGATGGCGCGGTTGCGCATGATGTAGTAGCGGTAGGCGTCGGATGACGCGTTCATGTGGCGGAT
The DNA here is from genome assembly GCA_029960085.1 of Microbacteriaceae bacterium PS02067. Lineage (GTDB taxonomy): Bacteria > Actinomycetota > Actinomycetes > Actinomycetales > Microbacteriaceae > Microbacterium. Next base: position 3,955 of record JASCPG010000050.1, read on the forward strand.
GCCCATGTCCCACTGCTTGATCTCGCGCGTGCGGCGCAGCACGAACTCGTCGACGATGACCGACGTCGTGACGCGCGACGCGAGCCAGCCGTAGGTCTGGTCATCCCAGTAGATGAAGAACCGCGGGTCGGGCAGACCGATCTGCTCGACGATGTCGCGGTGGATGAACATCCCCTCGAAGCAGCCCGAGTTCATCTCCTTGTACCCGGAGGCGTCGAAGCCCGACGGCGCGAAGGGGATGGGGATGCCGAGGGGCTCCGACACCCGGTACTGCCAGTAGAACTCGCTGCCGTCGTAGTCGTAGCGACGCCCCTGGATCGATTTGAACCTCGGCGCCCACGCGCCCATGCGGGCGAGTCCGTCGGGCATGACCTCGACGTCGTCGTCCATGAGCCAGATCCAGGTCGAGCCGAGCTCGTACGCGACGCGCATGCCCTCGCTGAACCCGCCGGAGCCGCCGGTGTTCGTGTCGAGCCGGCGGTAGACGATCTCCGTCCCGATCGACTCGCGATACGACTCGACGACCGCGGTCGTGTCGTCGCTCGACGCGTTGTCGATGATGACGACGTGCCCCGGCTTCGGATCCATCGCGGTGATCGAATCGAGCAGTCGCGTGAGAAGGCCCGACCGGTTGTACGTGACGATCGTGATCGTCGCGCCGGCGGGGTCGAAGGGCTCGGGGCGCTGCGCGGAGGCCGCGTCGCGGTGTGCAGAGGGGAGCGTCATGACCGCTTGATTCTACCCGCCCGGCAGTGTCGGAACCGCCCCGGTGGGGGTCGTGGCGCCCAGCCGCTCCCGCCACCCGCGCGACTGTCCGGCGCGCACGGCGCACAACACGAGCAGGAACCAGCCGAGGCCGTACAGCGTGAACGACTCGAACGCGCTCGTCACCGCGAGGGCCACCATCATGAGCGGCGTCCAGGCGTACACGATGGAGCGGCGCTGCGCGGCATCCAGCCACGAGCGCAGCAGCGCCATGCCTCCGAACGCGCAGAAGAGGAGCACTCCCACCCAGCCCAGCTGCAGCTGGACGTCGACGTACGCGCTGAGGGCCGTCGTGTGGTGCTCCGCGAGCAGGCGGTTGATCGAGACGAACGGCTGCTCGTCGCGATCCCACGCCCCGAACCAGCCCCACCCCTGCACCGGCTGCCGCCCGGCGAAGTACCGCGCGAGCGCCCAGAGGTTGGCGCGCATGGACAGGTCGTCGGTCGCGCCGAGCAGATCCAGCACACGCGTGCGCCGCACGTACAGGAGCACCCCGATCGCCACGACGAACGCGCCGAGACCCCACTGCACCCGCGCACGCGACTCGGGCCGCACCGATCGCACGAGCGTCAGCGCGGCGCTCGCCGAGCCGACCACGACGGCGAGGACGAGCACCGTCGGCGACGCGGACAGCAGGCCGAGCGCGGTCGCGAGCGAGAGGGAGTAGACGGAGAGTCCGGGGCGGACCGAGCGGGCGCGCATCTCGATCGCGAACGTGATGAGCGCGACGACACTGACGATCCCCAGCAGGTTGCGCGTTCCGAAGATCCCCTGGATCGGGCCGAACTCGGCGATGTTGCCCTGGATGCCGAGGAAGCGCAGGGGCATGTCGAAGATCACCCCGCTCAGCACCTCCAGCACGAGCGAGACCGTGAGCGCCGCGCGTAGCACGTCGCCGAGCGCGCGCACCGTCTGGAGCGCGTCGCGGATGTGTCCGATCGTCACGGCGAGGAGGGCCACGGCGAGCATCGCGATCCAGCGCCGGAAGCTGCCCCCGGGGTCGGTGCTCCAGAAGACGCTCGCGAACGCCCACACGACCAGGAGCACGAGGGTCGTCGGGACGAGCCCGACGAGCGAGATCTCCTGCCGACGGACGACGAGCACGGCGACGGCGATGACGCACAGCCCGAAGATCACCGCGCGAAGCGTCGTCACCCCCGCCGTCGCGACGATCAGGTGCGTCCCGACGAGGGTCGCGAGCACCGTGACGGCGAACGCCCGCGCGAACTCCGCCGACTCGAGCAGGCGCGACAGGGCGTGGAACCCGGCGGGTCGCTCGCCTCGGCCGGGCGCCGACGTCATCGTGGCATCCGCGTCGTCTCGCCCTGCTCGCCGACGAGTCGCTGCTCGGACGGGCCGCGGCCGACGAGCGGCGCCTGCTTGATCTTGAACGCGAGGAGCACCACGAAGAACCAGCCCCAGCCGAGGAGCGGTGCCGACTCCGCGAGGCCCTGGACGAGCAGGATCGCCGCGACGAGCGTCGGCACGAGCGTCACGGGGGAGTACGGGCGGTCGGCGACGAGATCCCACCGCGGGCGGTCGACCGCGAAGAACCACGACCGCCAGACGAAGGCGAGCATCGTCGCCCCGATGAGGACGAGCCCCACGATGCCGAGCTGCAGGAACACGTCGAGCCACATGTTGTGCGCCTGCATGACGGTCTGGCCGTGGTCGACGATCCAGCCGTCGAAGTGCGGATCGGTCGGGACCCACGGCGTGGAGAACCCCCATCCGAAGGCGGGGCGCTCGACGGCCTTCTCCCACACCTTCGCCCAGATCCCCTCGCGCCCCGTGAGGTCCGCGGAACGGCCGAGCAGAGTGAAGAGGCGATCGCGCAGGAGCCACAGCACGGTGAGCCCCCCGACCGCGACGATCGCGTAGACGACGTAATAGCGCGTCCGTTCGCCGGGACGCTTCGTCCGGCGCATGAGGAGCACCGTCACGAGGACGACGACGACCCCCACGGCGGCGAGCGTCGCCGTCGCCGAGCCGGCGCGGACGAACAGGTACCCGGCGAGAAGGAACCAGACCACGAGAAGGCCCCGGCGCGGGGCGCGCGAGGCGAAGCGCACGGCGAAGACGATCATGGCGAGGAGGGCCACGTACGCGAGCGGGTTCGCGTTGCCGAAGAGACCCTGGATGCGTCCGCCGTCGATCAGGTTGTCGCGCGACCAGTACACGATCGGGTCGTAGTGCACGCCCTTCTCGGGTCGGCCGAACTCGGGAAGGATCGGGCCGCCCCAGACGAGCGACACCCACAGTTCGAACAGCAGGGAGAGGGAGAGGATCCACTTCAGGGCGGACGCGATGGCCCGGATGAGCTCGCGCCAGGTGAGCACCGACCCGACGAACATCGCCTGCACGGTCGTGGAGACGAGGAGGAGGAGCGTCAACGCCGTCGCCTCGGGATACGCCGACCACACGAGCGACGCGATCGCCCAGAGGACGTACAGCGCGGCGTACCACGGGAGGCGCTGCCAATGCACCGCCGGGCGCAGGATCACCCACAGCAGCACCGACACGACGACCGTCACGGCGGTGACGATGGTCGAGCCGAGAACCCCGAACGCCATCAGCCAGGACGTCCCGGCGAGAGCCGCGGCGATCACGAAGATGCACCACCCGCGCAAGAGCAGGTGGCCCGTCGTCTCGCGCATCGGCGCCTGCGGCGGCGCTGATACGGGATGCTTCGTGTGCACGGCCATGGTCAGATCAGGCTATCGCGCGACCGCCCTAGGCTGAGGGCATGCTGATCCCGATCCACAACCAACCGCGCGACTACTCGTGGGGCTCTCCCGACCTCATCCCACACCTCGTCGGGCGCGTGCCCTCGGGGAAGCCCGAGGCGGAGATCTGGTACGGCGACCACCCCGGGAGCCCCTCCCTCGTCGACGGCACCGACGAGACGCTGGATGCCGCGTTGGCTGCTGCCGGCCAGGCACCGCTGCCGTTCCTCCTGAAGCTCCTCGCGGCGGGCTCCTCGCTGTCGATCCAGGCCCACCCCACGAAGGCCCAGGCGGAAGAGGGCTTCGCGCGCGAGGAAGCAGCCGCCATCCCGCGCGACGCCGACCGGCGCCTGTACCGCGACGACAACCACAAGCCCGAGATCATCGTCGCCCTGTCCGGGGAGTTCCGCGCGCTCGTGGGGCTCCGGCCCGTCGCCGACACCCGGCGGCTTCTCGCTCTCCTCGATCCCACGGGGGCCAGACCCGCCCTCGCGCACCTGCGCGGTCTCCTCGAGGGCGACGATGAGGAACGGAGCCTTCGCGCGGCCCTGGCGTGGGCGCTCGAGGAAGCGACCGCGGACGATGTCGCCGCCCTCACGGACGCCCTCACCCGGGCGACCCCCGCCGCGGAGGGCGAGTTCGCCGCCGAGATCGGCGTGCTGCGCGCCGCGGCATCCGACTTCCCCGGTGACGCCGGGCTCTACGTCGCGCTCCTCATGAACCTCGTCGTCCTGCGCCGCGGGGAGGCCCTGTTCGCCCCGGCGGGAGTGCTGCACGCCTACCAGTCGGGCCTCGGCGTCGAACTCATGGCGGCGAGCGACAACGTGCTGCGGGGCGGTCTCACGCCCAAGCACGTCGACGTTCCCGAACTGCTGCGGGTCCTGGATGCCACGGCCGGCCCTGCCCCGCTCGTCGAGCGCCGCGAGGTCGCGCCCGGCATCCTCGCGTATGAGGTCGCGGTGCCCGACTTCGCCCTGACGCGGGTGGAGGTCGCCGACGCGCCCGTATCGGTCGCGCTGCGAGGCCCGGCGATCGTGCTTGCGACGAGGGGCGACGTCTCGGTTGCCGACGGCGGCGAGGCCGCAACGCTCCGCCCGGGTACCGCGGTCTACGTGGGGGACGCGCAGCAGATCGTGCTGACGGGCGCGGGCGAGGCCTTCGTCGCGCAGCCCGGGTCGTGATCGGGTCTTCCGAACGGATGCCGCGGGCCCGACACGCCGGGCGTGGCGGGCATGAAGGTTCAATCACGCCTTGAGGGTTTAACATCTGCGACTTGACCCACACGAATGACAGGGGTGTAATTATTCCAACACGCGGTCGCGCGTGAGGGTGAAACAGTGGGGAGAGCGCTATGACCGGCTATCGTTCCGGAGTCCCCGAGAACTGGTACGTCGATCCCGTGAACCTCGGTGTCCCCGGGGTCCGGCGCCCGACTCCGGTCGACGAGGGCAGCGCCCTCGCCTGGCAGGTCGACGCGCTGTGCGCGCAGACCGACCCTGAGGCGTTCTTCCCCGAGAAGGGCGGATCGACGCGGGATGCCAAGCGCATCTGCACGACGTGCGACGTCCGCGACCAGTGCCTCGAGTACGCCCTCCAGAACGACGAGCGGTTCGGCATCTGGGGCGGACTCAGCGAGCGCGAGCGCCGCAAGCTCAAGCGCCGCGCCTGATCGACGCACCTGCGGCGCGGCATGCCCCGCAGGCACCGCGTCGTGTTTAGGCTGACGGGGTCATGCCCGCCCGAGTTCACGCGCTGCTGGTCGTGCGCCCCGATGGGCGCGAGGCCGTCGACATCCGACTCCAACGGACGCTCACCGCGCTCCGCGCACAGACGCGCCCGGTCGACGCCCTGACGATCGTGCTGTGCGGCGCCGACGCCCAGGCGCAGGACGTCGCCCGGGCATCCTCGGCGGAAGGCGTGATCAGCGCCGATCGGTCGACGAGCATCGCGGGCGCCCTCGCGCTCGGGTCGCATCGCCTCGACGGCGAGGCGGTCTGGCTCCTCACCCAGGACACGACCCCGGACCCCGACGCCCTGGCGCGCCTCGCCGGAGCGCTCGAGACCGCACCGTCGCTGGCGTTCGCGGCACCCAAACTCGTCCGCTCCGACGAGCGCGATCGCATCGCCTCGCTCGGCGTCTCGATGACGCGCCTCGGCCGCACCGTCGGCCTCGCGGACGGCGAACTCGACCAGGGTCAGTACGACGGATCGGAAGACGTCCTCGGCACCGACATCCGCGGCGTCCTCGTGCGGGCCGACGCGTGGCGCGCCCTCGGGGGCGTCGACCGTGCGCTCGCCGGCGCCGACGAAGGTCTCGACCTCGGCATCCGTGCGCGCCTTCGCGGCGGCCGGATCGTGCTCGCACCGACCGCGGTCATCGCCGTCTCGCCCGCCTCCGGAGCCGTCATGGGCCGCGCCTACGCGGAACGGACGGCGCAGTTGCACCGCCGCCTCGCCTACGCGCCCGCCCCGGCTGTGCCGCTCCACTGGCTGTCCCTGCTGCCGCTCGCGCTGCTGCGTTCGCTCGCGGCGCTCCTCGGCAAGGAGCCCGCCCGCATCCTGCCGGAATGGGGCGCGGCGGTCACCGCGATGGTCCGCCCGGGGGCGGTGGCGCGCTCGCGTCGGAGCCTCCGTGACGGCCGGGTCGCCTCGTGGGCGCAGCTCGCGCCCCTGCGGGTCACCTCGCGCGATCTGCGCCAGCGACTCGACGACGACCTCCCCGCAGGCACGGGGCGCGGTGAGCTGCACTTCTTCTCCGGCGGCGGCGCCTGGATCGTGCTCGCCGCACTCGTCGTCTCCGTCGCCTCCTTCGTCGCCCTGCTCGCCTGGCCCGCTCTCGGCGGCGGCGCCCTCGCCCCCCTCCGCGCGACCGTTGCGGGACTGTGGGCGGATGCCGCGGCGGGCCTGCGTCCCCTCGGGTGGAACACCGTCGGGCCCGCCGATCCGTTCAGCGCGGTCGTCGCGCTGCTGGGCACGCTCTCGCCTGCCGCGCCGTCACGGGTGCTCGTCGTGCTGTGGGTGCTCGCGCTGCCGCTCGCGGCCCTCGGCGGATGGTTCGCGGCGACGCGCTTCAGCGATCGCGCCGTCGTGCGCGCGTTCGTCGCGGTCGGGTGGGCGCTCGCACCGAGCCTTCTCGATGCCCTCATCACGGGGCGACCCGCCGTCGTCATCGCGCACCTGCTGCTGCCGTGGCTCGTCTGGACCGCCGCCGTCGCGCGCCGCTCCTGGAGCACCGCCGGGGTCGCGTCGATCCTCGCCGCCGCGGTGATCGCCTGCGCCCCGTCCCTCGCACCCGCGCTCGCGCTCGTCTGGGTCGTCGGGCTCCTCCTCACGTCGATCACGCGTCGCGGGAACGGGCTCGCGCGCGTCGTCTGGCTCGCGATCCCCACCGCCGTCGTGTTCGCGCCGCTCGCCCTCGCGCGATTCCAGGCGGGGGAGCCGTGGGCGCTCCTCGCCGACCCCGGCGTCCCCCTCGCCGATCCGCACGGCGTCGACCTCGCCCGGCGACTCCTGCTCGCGCTCGGCTTCCCGGCGCCCGACGGGTGGGCGGCCCTCGTCGGGCCCGTCGTCGGCACGTGGACGCCGCTGCTGGTGGCGCCGGTGCTCGTGCTCGCGCTCCTCGGTCTCGTCGTCGGCCGGGCGATCCCGGCTCTCGTGGCATCCATCGCGGGACTTGCCGCCCTCGCCACGGCGACGGCCGCGATCGGCGTGTCCGTGGCATCCGACGGACCCGTCTCCGTGACCCTCTGGCCCGGCGCTGCGCTGTCGGCGTTCTGGCTCGCCGCCCTGTGCGCGGGCGCGCTGGCGCTGGATGCCGTCCCGATCCGCAGCGCGCGGGCGAGCGCCCGCGTGCGCACCGGGATCGCCGCGTTCGCGATGGTCGCCCTCGCCCTGAGCGCGGTGCCCGCGCTCACCGCGACGGCCCGCGACGCAGCCGGGATCACCGCCGGGGCATCCAGCACGCTGCCCGCCTACGTCGAGGCCGAAGGGCGCGGCGATCTCGCGAACGCGACGTTCGTCGTCGCTCCGACGGACGACGGCGCCCTCACCGCCGACGTCGTCTGGGGGGAGACGGCCTCTCTCGGCGGTCAGACGACCCTGCGCACGGCGCGGGCGGCGGCGGACGCCGACGACGAGACCACCGCCTCGCTCGCCGTGCAGCTCGTCGCGGACTCCGAGGGCGGCGTCGTCCCGGAACTCGCCGACCACGGTGTCGCGTTCGTGCTTCTCGGGGCCGGCGCCGACACGGACGCCGCGCGCGCGATCCGCCTCCAGGCGAAGACCTCCCTCGACCAGCGCGCCGATCTGGAGCTCGTCGGCGACACCGCCCGCGGCACGCTCTGGCGGGTCACGACGCCTGTCGCCCATCGCGCCGCCGACACCTCGGGACAGGCCTGGCGGGTCGGCCTGCTGCAGGCCGGCGTCGTCGCGGCGGCACTCCTCCTCGCGATCCCGACCCGCCGCACCCTCGAGGCCGCGCGACGCGCGCCACGGACGGTCGGCGCCGGCCGTCGGCGTGCGGGAGGTGTCCGCGCATGACATCCGGTGCCCTCGCCCGCACGACCCGGCTCGTCGTCGGAGCCGTGGCCGCTCTCGCGGTCGCGGCGGCCGCCACCGCGCTCGTCGTGGTCGGGCTGCCGCATCGAGGCGGCTCGACCGTCTCGGTGCAGGCGCAGCCGCCGGCCACCGCGTCCGTCGCAAGCTGCACCGGCCCCCTCCTCGCGGCCGGACGCGACGCGACCCAGGCGACCCTGCTCACGGATGCCGCGGCATCCGCGCTCACCCGGGCTGTCGACGGGGCGGATGCCACGGTGCGCCGCCTCGCCGCCCCGGATGTCTCGGGCGGCGCCGGCCCCGACGTCGTCAGTGCGCCGGCAGCAGGCGACACGCGGACTCCGCTCGCGGCGGCCTCGTCCGCGACCGCCGCCGCGGAGGATCTCTCCGGTTTCGCCGCCGCCGCGTGCACGCGCGCTGCGATGGAGTCGTGGCTCGTCGTCGGAAGCGGCACCACAGGAGCGGCCGACCTCGTCGTCCTGGCGAACCCCGGTCTCGTCCCGGCCGTCGTGACGCTCACGCTGTACGGGTCGGCAGGGGAGACGGCACCCCCGGCGGGGCAGTCGATCGTCGTGGCCGCGGGCACGCAGCGCGTGATCCCCCTCGCCGCGCTCGCCCTCGGCGAGGAGAACCCCATCATCCGGGTCACCGCGGCGCAGGCGCCCGTCCAGGCATCCGTGCAGACGAGCCTCACGCGCGTGCTCGATCCGAGCGGCGTCGACCAGGTCGCCGCGATCGGCGCGCCCGGTGCGGACATCGTCATCCCGGGCGTTCCCGTCACGCTCGCTCCCGGCGACCCGGGCGCGAGCGATGTCCCCACGAGCCTGCGCCTGCTCGCCCCCGCGCAGACGGGTGAGGCGACCGTCACGGTGACCGATTCGTCCGGACGAGTGGGCGACCCGCAGTCGGTGCAGGTGCTCGCGGGCATCCCGCTGCAGCTCGACCTCGCGGGGCTCCCGGTGGGCACGTACGACGTGCGCATCAGCGCGACCGTTCCCGTCACGGGGGCCGTGTGGGCGACGACGGGCTTCGGCAAGGGCGACGACTTCGGCTGGTTCACCCCCGCGCCCGACCTCACGGCTCCGACGCTCGTCGCGATCGCCGAGGGCCCTGCGCCCCAGCTCACGCTCATCTCGACCCGGGGCGGGCAGTCCGTGACGCTCGAGCCGCTGGGCGGCGGCACTGCGCAGCAGGTGACGCTCGGCGCCGACCTCCCGACGACCGTGCCGGTGACGGCCGGGGAGAGCTACCGGATCGTGCCCGATGCCGGTGGCGTTCACGTCGGAGTCTCCTTCCGCGGCGCCGGGGCACTCGCCGGGTATCCGGTTCCCGCGGGGGATGCCGAGGCATCAGCCGTCACGGTGTATCCGCGCTGAGCCGGGCGCGCCCTCCTTCGGGCGAGCGGCCGCGGCGCGCGGTCGCTTCCGGCGCCGCTCAGAAGTAGCGGAAGCGCTCCGGGCCGAGGTCCCACGGGTCGCGGTCGAGGTACTCCGCCGCGGCGCGGAACACGGCGCCCTCGATCATCATCCGGCGGTGCAGGTCGTCCTCGCGGTGCAGATGCGCGAGCCGCTCGATCGGCAGCCGGTACAGCACGATCGCCTTCTGATCGGGCAGTGCGCTCCAGCGGGGGATGCCCTCGGCATCCGACGCGGGCGGCATGAGGGCCACTTCGAACCGCACATCGCGAAGCTCCGGCCAGGCGCTGCGCAGGAACTCCGCCGCCGTGCTGACGGAGAAGTCGAACCGCTCCTCGCGCGTCTCGAGCGGCAGGAGCGGCGGACGCACGACGGGGCTGCGGTCCTCGCGCCCATGCCGGCCGTGCCGGGCGGGGCGACGCCTCGAACTCCTCGCCTGTCGCCGCCGCATCATGCGCTCAAGTCTAGGTCTCGTTGCGAAAGCAGGGCGGACCGCGATCACCCGGGCTCGCCGGCCCGACAGCCGCCCGTTCGCCCTGCTTCCGCAACGCCGGGCGGGCGGCGCCGCGGGCGACCAGCATGGCGGGGAAACCGGCACAGCCGGGCGACCGGGACGGGGCGGACTTGTTGCGGAAGCAGGGCCGACCGGCGTCATACAGGATCGCCGGGCCGACGGCGATGGGTTGGCCCTGCTTTCGGGACGCCGGTCGGCTCGCGGAAGAGCGGTCGGCTTTCGGGACGCCGGACGGCGCGGCCTCCGCCGTCGCCGCACCGCTCGCGACTACCGTGGAGGCGATGCGTACGAGACTGTGCTCCAAGGTGGGCTGCGCCCGCGAAGCGGTGACGACCCTCACCTACGACTACGGCGACCAGATGGCGGCGCTCGGACCCCTCGGCGCGTCGGGCGACCCGCACGCCCATGACCTGTGCGCCATCCACACCGACCGGCTGTCGGTGCCGAAGGGCTGGATGGTCGTCCGTCACGAGACGCTCCGCGTCTGACATACACGACGGCCTCGCCGCGCCCGCGTGGGACAATGGGCGGATGCCGAACGCCACCGCCACCACGCACGATTTCGTCGTCGCCGACCTCAGCCTCGCCGAGGCGGGCCGCCACCAGCTGCGCCTCGCCGAGAACGAGATGCCGGGTCTCATGGCGCTGCGCGAGGAGTTCGGGCCCACCCAGCCCCTGAAGGGCGCACGGATCGCCGGCTCCCTGCACATGACGGTGCAGACCGCCGTCCTCATCGAGACGCTCGTCGCCCTCGGCGCACAGGTGCGCTGGGCGTCGTGCAACATCTTCTCGACACAGGACGAAGCGGCCGCCGCCGTCGCGGTCGGCCCCACCGGCACGGTGGAGGATCCCGCGGGCGTCCCCGTCTTCGCGTTCAAGGGCGAGACGCTCGAGGAGTACTGGCAGCTCGCCGACCGCATCTTCGACTGGTCCGCCGAGGGCTTCGACGGACCGAACCTGATCCTCGACGACGGTGGCGACGCGACGCTCCTCGTCCACAAGGGCGTCGAGTTCGAGGCGGCGGGCGCGGTGCCCGACGCGACGGATGCCGATTCGCTCGAATACCGCATCGTGCTCGACACGCTGCGTGCATCGCTCCAACGCGACCCGCAGCGCTTCACGCGCATGGCCGCCGGCATCCTCGGCGTCACCGAGGAGACGACCACCGGCGTCCACCGCCTGTACGAGCTCGCCGCCGCGGGCACGCTGCTCTTCCCCGCGATCAACGTCAACGACTCCGTGACGAAGTCGAAGTTCGACAACAAGTACGGCATCCGCCACTCCCTGCCCGACGGCATCAACCGCGCCACCGACGTCCTCATCGGCGGCAAGGTCGCCTACGTCGTCGGCTACGGCGACGTCGGCAAGGGGGCGGCGGAGGCCCTCCGCGGCCAGGGCGCGCGCGTCATCATCGGCGAGGTCGACCCGATCTGCGCCCTGCAGGCCGCCATGGACGGCTACCAGGTCGCGCGCCTCGAGGACGTCGCGGGCGACGTCGACATCCTCATCACCGGCACGGGGAACACCCGCGTCGTGACGGTCGATCACCTCCGCGCGCTCAAGCACCTCGCGATCGTCGGGAACGTGGGCCACTTCGACGACGAGATCGACATCGCCGGCCTCGAGGCGATCCCCGGGGTCGAGAAGGTCGAGATCAAGCCGCAGGTGCACGAGTACCGTCTGCCGGGCGGGACGAGCGTCCTCGTGCTGAGCGAAGGGCGGCTGCTGAACCTCGGGAACGCGACGGGGCATCCCTCGTTCGTCATGAGCGCCTCGTTCACGAACCAGGTGCTCGCGCAGCTCGAGCTGTACACGAAGCACGACGAGTACCCGATCGGTGTGTACGTCCTGCCGAAGATCCTCGACGAGAAGGTCGCGCGCCTGCACTTGGATGCCCTGGGCGTCCGCCTCACGACGCTCACCGACGAGCAGGCCGCCTACATCGGCGTGCCCGTCGACGGGCCGTACAAGCTCGACCACTACCGTTACTGAGGCAGGGGCTCCGCGCCCCACTCCGGGCTGGGGCTTCGCAGGCGCTCCGACGCCAATGCCTGAGAAAACGCTGAGTGTGCAGTACCCTCGGAGGCGCCCGGGCACCCGCCCGGCGGATCTGAAGGAGACTCCCATGACGGGCATCGCTCGCAACGCCCTCGCCGAGTTCGTCGGAACATTCATCTTCGTCTTCGCCATCATCGGCGCCGTCAACAGCGCCAGCGCCCTGACGCCGCTCGCGATCGGTTTCGCGCTCATGGTGATGGTGTTCGCCACCGGGCACATCTCGGGCGCACACCTGAACCCCGCCGTCTCGCTCGGCGCCTGGCTTCGCGGAGCCATCAGCGCGGTGACCTTCGCGGCCTACGTCGTCGCGCAGCTGGTCGCGGGCGCCCTCGCCGCGCTCCTCAGCTTCGTGCTGTGGCCCGCCGCCGCCAAGCCGGTCGCGATCGAGGTCGGGCCGGCGTTCCTCGTCGAGGCGCTGTGGACCTTCGTCCTCGTCTACGTCGTGCTCAACGTCGCGACGTCGAAGGCCAACGTCAACAACTCCTTCTACGGCCTCGCGATCGGCTCGACGGTGTTCGTCGGCGCCGTCGCGGTCGGCGGCATCTCCGGCGGCGGGTTCAACCCCGCGGTCGCCCTGGGCCTTTCGATCACGGGCATCTTCGACATCGGCGCGTACTGGCTGTACCTCCTCGCGCCGCTCGTCGGCGGTGCCGTGGCGGCTCTGGTGTTCCGCGCGCTGAACAGCGACGACCGCCTCCCGGCCCTCGAGGGCTGAGCGCGATCACCCGCGAACGCGAACGGCCCGGTCGGCGAGACCGGGCCGTTCGCCGTTCCTGCGGGGTTCATCGAGCCGGGTCGACTACTCTGTGGATAGTGTCGCATCGCCGGTGACCCCGGTGTCGATCGCCACCCGAACGAAGGACCCCGAACCCGCCCATGACTTCTCGCATCCTGGTCGTCGACGATGACACCGCGCTCGCGGAGATGATCGGCATCGTCTTGCGCACCGAGGGCTTCGATCCGGTGTTCTGCGGCGACGGGGCCGCGGCCGTGGATGCCTGGCGCACCGAACGACCCGACCTCGTGCTGCTCGATCTCATGCTGCCGGGGATGGACGGCATCGAGATCTGCACACGGATCCGGAGCGAATCGGGCGTGCCGATCATCATGCTGACCGCTCGCACCGACACGGCGGACGTCGTCCGTGGCCTGGAATCCGGCGCCGACGACTACATCGTGAAGCCCTTCAACCCGAAGGAGCTCGTCGCGCGCATCCGTACGCGGCTGCGTCCGGGTGCCGACGCGCCGAGCGAGACCCTCCGCGTGGGCGACGTCGTGGTCGACGTCGCCGCGCACGAAGTGCGTCGCGGCAGCGAGGCCATCGCCCTGACGCCGCTCGAGTTCGAGCTGCTCGTGGCCCTGGCATCCAAGCCGCAGCAGGTGTTCTCGCGCGAGATGCTCCTCGAACAGGTCTGGGGCTACCACTACAAGGCCGACACGCGGCTCGTGAACGTGCACGTGCAGCGCCTGCGCGCCAAGGTCGAGGTCGACCCCGACAATCCGAAGATCGTGACGACCGTCCGCGGCGTCGGCTACCGCGCCGGCGCAGTGGTGTGACCCGAGCGCCATGAGCGCTCCCACCGCGAGCATCCCCGTCACGGGCGGCTGGCGCGACTGGCGGCCGTGGCTGCGCCACCTCGCGGGCACTTGGCGCACCTCGCTGCGGTTCCGGACGCTCGCCCTGACCCTCGCGCTCACCGCCTTCACGATCCTCGGGGCGTTCGTGACGATGGCGCTCGCGATCCAGAACGACCTGTTCGAGTCGCGCGTCGACCAGGTGCAGACGGCGGTCGCGCGCGCGATGGCCTCGACCCAGGACACGCTCAGCTCCGCACAGACCGACGGGGATTCGGCGGCCCTCGAAGACCTCATGAAGGCAACGCTCACCTCGATGACGCGCCAGGCGGGGACGACCATGATCGCGGCCGTGCGCGTGTCGAACGACCCCTCGGTGATCGCCCCGCAGGACCGGTATCAGGGAGGCATCCAGCCCGAAATGATCAGCCCGGGCCTGCGCGAATCGGTGGAACGCGACGTCGAGCAGCGCTGGTGGCAGTCGATCGGGCTCCCGACCGATAACGGATCGGAGCGCCCCGGCGTCGTCGTCGGCCAGCAGGCGGTGTTCCCCGACGTGGGCGCGTATGAGTTCTACTTCGCCTACGACCTCGATTCGGAGGCGCAGACGCTGCGGTTCGTGCAGGTGACCCTGTGGCTCGTCGGCACGGTCCTGATCATCCTCATCGGGGCGATCTCCTGGGTGGTCCTCCGCACCGTCACGGTGCCGATCGCGCGCGCGGCAGAGACGAGTGCGACGCTCGCGGCGGGCGATCTGGGCGTGCGGCTGCCGGTTCGCGGCGACGACGAGTTCGCGACGCTCGGGCGCTCGTTCAACGCGATGGCCGACTCCATCGAGTCGCAGATCAAGGAGCTCGCCGAGCTCTCCCTCGTGCAGCAGCGCTTCGTCTCCGATGTCTCGCACGAACTGCGCACGCCGCTGACGACGATCCGTCTCGCGAGCGACATGCTGAACGACCAGCGCGACACCTTCGATGCCACCACGGCCCGCGCGGCGGAGCTCCTCCACGCCCAGGTGCAGCGCTTCGAGGTGCTCCTGACCGACCTCCTCGAGATCAGCCGGTACGACGCCGGGTCGGTGCAGCTCGAGAACGAGCCGACGAGCCTCGCCCACCTCGCCGAGGACGTCATCGCCTCGATGCAGCAGCTCGCCGACCAGCACGGCACCGATGTGCGCCTCGTCGCCCCGGGCGGATATTCCCCCGTCGACATGGATCCCCGCCGAGTGCGCCGAATCGTCAGGAACCTCCTCGGCAACGCGATCGAGCACGGCGAGGGTCGGCCGATCGTCGTGACCGTCGACAGCAACCAGAACGCCGTCGCACTCGGCGTGCGCGACTACGGCCTCGGCATGAGCTCCGCCGACAGCGAGCGGGTCTTCGACCGCTTCTGGCGTGCCGACCCCTCGCGCAAGCGCACGATCGGGGGCACCGGGCTCGGTCTGTCGATCGCGCTCGGCGACGCGCGCCTGCACGGCGGGACGCTCTCCGTCTGGTCGGAACTCGGCCGCGGCACGAACTTCGTCCTCACTCTGCCCCGCCAGGGCGGCGCGCTCGGCGCGACCTCTCCCATCGCGGTCGACCCGGGCGACGACGGTGCCGCGCTCGAAGAGCTCGGGCTCACCCAGCCGATCCCCATCCCCCACATCACCACGACGCCGGAGGGCACCGCATGAATCGCCTCCGCCGCCTCGCGACCGCCCTCGCCGCGACGGCCCTCGCGCTCGCCCTCTCCGCATGCAGCGGGCTGCCGACGTCAGGCCCCGTCAACGCGGGGCAACCCATCGCGGATGACCGGGGCGACAGCTTCCCGGTCTTCGCCCCGAACGGCCCGGCGAAGGATGCCACGCCGCAGCAGATCGTCGAAGGGTTCATCGCGGCGGGCTCCGGCCCGCAGGGCACCTGGGCCACGGCGCGTCAGTTCCTCGCGCCGGGATTCGACTGGAACCCGCGCGCGGGTGTCACCGTCTACGCGCCCGGGGACCGCGATCTCGTCGCCACGGGCGAGCACGACTTCACCCTCACGGTCCGACCGGTCGCGACGATCGACGCCGCAGGGGAGCTGTCGGCGGAGGCCGGAGAGATCCCGCTGTCGTACTCTCTTGCGAAGCAGGACGACGGGCAGTGGCGCATCACGGATGCCCCGCAGGGCGTCGTGCTCGATCGGAACTTCTTCGCGATCGTGTACGGCGCGTACTCGCTGCAGTTCTTCGATCCCTCGTGGACCTATCTCGTGCCCGACCAGCGCTGGTTCCCACGGCAGTATGCGACCACGAGCATCGCCACGGCGCTCGTCAACGGAGGCCCGAGCGAGTGGCTGCAGGGCGCGGTCGCCACGGCCTTCACGGACGCCGCACGTCTTGCGACGCAGGCGGTGCCGCTGCAGTCGGGCATCGCCTCGGTGGCGCTGCAGGACGGCGCCCGCCAGCTCGACCAGACCGTCCTCGACCGCATGCAGACGCAACTGGAGGCATCCCTCAAACCCGCGGGCGTGAACGCGGTGGACATGATGTCCGCGGAACAGCTGCTCTCCGCGACACCCGTCGCCGTGCGGGAGACGCGCGTCGACAGCCGCCCGCTCGTGCGGACGGCCGAGGCCTTCGGCTTCCTCTCCGGGACCTCGGTGGTCACCATCCCGGGCCTGTCGGAGGCGCTGCTGCAGATCGATGCCCAAGACATCGAGGTGAGCGTCGATCGGACGACCGCAGCGGTGCGCAACTCGGCGGGCGCGGCCATGCGCGTCACGACGAGCGACGCCGCGGTGCTCGACGCCCGCCCCGGACTCCTCGCCCCGTCGATCGATCCCAACGGCTACATCTGGACAGTGCCGCAGGACGCTCCGAGCGCCGTGCGCGCGTTCGCCGCGGGCGCAGGCAACGGCATCGAGATCGCCGACGCGTGGCCGGGCGCGCAGCAGATCCTCTCGCAGCGCGTGTCGCGCGACGGCACACGGATCGCCGCGATCGTTCGCGGCGGCGACGGATACGCACTGTGGGTCGCGGGGATCCTGCGCAACCGTGACGGTGCTCCGACGGGGTTCGGGACGCCGAAGGTGCTGGCGCAGCTACCCGCGAGCGCCTCGGGGTTGGCGTGGGTGGATGCCTCGACCGTCGCCGCCCTCACGACGCAGACGGGTGACCCCTACCTCTACACGCAGTCGATCGGCGGCTTCGCCGAGACCGTCCGCACGCCCGCCCTTGTGACCACGGTCGCGGGCGGCGCCCAGTCCGGGGGCCTTCGCGTGCGGGACTCGACAGGGGAGCTGTACAGCCGCGGTGGGGCGAATTGGCAGCACGTCGCGTCGGGCATCGTGGTGCTGGCGCAGCAGCAGGGAACCCCCTGACGCCTCCTCCACAGGGTCCGTTATGCGTCGGGTATCCACGGTTCGGGCCGTCCGTGTCCCGCACCGTGCTCTCACGCGCCACTCTGGAGCGATGACCGCGACGGACACGCCCACTTTCGCCGCGCGCGTCTCGGATGCGCTGGGCGGCGCGCTCTCGCTCGTCTTCCCGACGTGGTGCGCGGGATGCGACGCCCCGGACGTTCCTCTGTGCGCCGTCTGCCGGGGTGCGCTCGCCGTCGACGTGCGCACGCGTACGGTCGACGGGCTGACGGTCTGGTCGGCTCTGGCATTCGAGGGCATCGCGGCGCGCGTCGTGCGCGCGGCGAAGGAGGAGGGGCGCACGACGCTTCTTCGTGCGCTGGCGCCCGCGCTCCGCGACGCGGTCGGACACGCGGTGGGGGCGGTGTCCACCCGCCCCGCCCGGGCGATCACGCTCGTGCCGATCCCCACGTCCGCTGCGGCGATGCGCCGCCGCGGCTACCGGGTCGTGGACTCGATCTGCCGGCACGCCGGACTCCCCGCCCACCGCCTGCTGATCGCTCGGGGCCGCGCGGCGGACCAGCGCGTTCTGGACCGCGCACAGCGTGCCCGGAACGTCGCCGGTGCCTTCACGGCGCGCGAGGCCGCGGGGCGTACGGTGCTGCTCGTCGACGACGTCGTGACGACGGGGGCGACACTTCGCGAAGCGGCGGCGGCACTGCGCGCAGCGGGGGCGACGGTCCTCGGTGCCGTGACGGTGGCATCCACCCCGCGCAAAGGAATTGACACGGCAACTGATAGGTGACACCGGGTCGTCGCGCCGATAGCGTGGGAGGGACCAAGGCGAACTCAGGTTCTCCCTTGACCGGGAGGACCGGAACAAGGAGGTCAAGGATGGAAACCAGCATCATCGGCGTGGGTGTGAGCGTCTCGGATCGCTTCCGCACCGTCGTCGAAGACAAGTCCGTCCGCATCGAGAACCTCGCTCCCCGGGCGCAGCGTCTCGATGTCAAGGTCACCCACCGGGCGTATCACAACGGCAGTCGCGAAGACGAGACGGTCGAACTCACCGTGACGGGCAAGGGTCCCGTCGTGCGGGCGGAGGCGACCGACAGCGACAAGTTCGTCGCCCTCGACCTCGCGGTCGACAAGCTCGCCGAACAGCTGCGTCGCGCGAAGGACAAGCGCGTCGACGCGCGGAACCACCCGCGGGGCGCGAAGCTCGACAAGAACAGCGGGTCGCTGTCGGGCATCGACGTCCAGCCCGCGTCCGTCGACGTGCTGCGCGCCGTCGCAACGGGCGAGGTCCCGATCGTCGGCGACGACGCCGAAGAGGACTACACGCCCGTCGTCATCCGCACGAAGAACTTCGACGCCGAGTGGATGACCGTCGAGGAGGCGGTCGACCGGATGGAGCTGGTCGGCCACGACTTCTTCCTGTTCATCGACGCGCGCACCGATCACCCGAGCGTCGTCTACCGCCGCAAGGGCTGGGACTACGGGGTGATCTCGCTCTCCGCGTCGGCGCCGCCCGCCGCTGAACTCGCCTCCTGATCGGCGTGCCGGCCGCCGGGCTCCGGCGCCGCCGCCGACCGGGAGGTCACGAAGAGAATCGGATGCCACGTTGCGTGGCATCCGATTCTTTCGTCTCCCGCCGCGGCATACCGGGCCGAGCGACATACGACCCCGTCAGAACCGCAGCGCGTCGATCACCTTCGCCCGCACCGCCGCGAGGGCGGGGAGGAAGCCGGCCACCGCGCCGATGCCGACGGCGGCGCCGAGCGCGACGAGGGCGGCGCGCAGCGGGAACGCCGGCACGTCCTGCAGCGGGGAGCTTGGCGACCTCGCCGCCTAGGTCAGGAGCAGCCACGGTCGCTTGGGCCGAGCCCGAAGACGACCCTTCCGAGACCTACCCGGAGGGTCACCGATCTCGATGCGATCCGCGTGCCGCCCCCCCGACGGCCACGTGCCCGACGCCCCCCGCCCCGGCGTGGACCGCGGCGACGGCCGTGACACGCGCGGGCGATACGCCACCGGCCAGGAGAACAAACCCTGGGTGGACAAGGAGCAGCTCGGCCTGGCGCACTACGCGGAGGACAACGATGTCGAGGTCATCACGACGCAGGTCCGCGTCGACTATCCGGGATCGCCGCAGAACGGGCGCAAGTACGACGGCCTCGTCGTCAACGGCGACGGGGAGAACACGTACGACGGCATCGAGATCAAGTCGGGCGGTGCGCTCGCGAAGTACCTTCAGCCGGGCAACACCCAGTACCAGTTCGACAATGCGGTGAACGCGGGCACGCCCGCACGCGGCACACTGGACGGGAATGAGATCCTGGTCACGAGGGTGATCATCCGGGAGGAACCATGACGACGTACGGCCCCTTTGCCGAGACCACGCCACGAGGACAGACGGGTTGGATCGATGAGCGTCGCCGGCCGATCTCCGAGCACGTGCGCGCCGTCCTCGGCAAGCTCGACGGTACGAGCAGGTTCACGTACACCGTCTGGCGCGGATCCAACCCGGAGAGGATCGTCGTCACGCACGACGACGACGCGGAGACGTTCATCCAGGCCGCAGGCTCTGCCGAGGCGATGACGGTGGAGGTGCGCCTGCGCGGCGAGGACGGCGATCACCACCTCTACACGATCGGCAGGAAGCAGACTGCGGGTGCGGGGACGGAGGAGACCGTCCTGGTGCCCATCGGGCCGGACCGCTCGGTGCGGGTGCTCCTGCGCGAGATCTTCAGCGCCGACGAGGCGGCGGAGATCTTCGCCGCGTTCACACGGACCGACACGGTCCCCGAGGCGTACGCGCGCCGCGAGCTGGATCTGTCGGTGGCGCAGTCCGAGCCTCGATGAGTGGCCGGGGACATGGGTACCCCTGCCCGTGTGCCGATTCCGGATCATTGGTTAGCCTCGAAACACGAGAGGCCGCAGAGCCTCACCACGACGGACGCAGGAGGCGGTTCTCATGGCCGGACATGATTTCGGAGCAACGTACAGCGAGATGGAGAGCGCCGCGGCACGCCTGCGCGACGGCCGCAGCACCGTCACCGACACCCTGAAGGAGCTCCAGGGCGTCATCGACGACCTCGTGCAGGACGGCTTCAAGACCGAGAATGCCTCCGAGGCGTACTCCACCGCATACTCCGAGCTGACGACCTCGCTCGATGACGCCGCCGAGGCCGTCAACGACATGGCGCAGGCACTGGACCGCATGGCGGACTCGATCCGCGACAAGGACGCCGAGCTCGCCGGCGGCTGAGTCATCGAGCTGTCGCGGAGGTCGTGGCGCGGGTCGGAGGAC
>JASCPG010000051.1 GCA_029960085.1 Microbacteriaceae bacterium PS02067
GGCGCGGGTCGGGGATCATCCTCGACCCGCGCCGTCCGTGCGCGTGCACCGTCGTCGCGTGCCTAGGCTGGAGGCGTGACGACGACGGTGGTGATGGTGCACGGTATCCGCACGTCCGCGACCATGTGGCGGTCGCAGATCGAACACCTCTACAGTCTGGGCGTTCCCTCCGTGGCGGTGGATCTGCCGGGCCACGGCACACGGATGGCCGAGGAATTCACGCTCGAGGGCGCCTTCGCCACGATCGACGCAGTGGTACGCGCGGCCGCGGAGACGGGCGACGTGCTCCTCGTCGGGCATTCGATGGGCGGGCTCGTCTCGACGGCATACGTCGGCCAGGAGGACAGGCCTCCCGTGGATGCCTTCATCGCGGCATCCTGCACCGCGATCCCCCGGGGACTCGGGCTCGCCGCCTACCGTGCGCTCGCCCGCGGCTTCGACCGCCTGCCCGGCCGCGGTGAGCCCATCGCGCAATGGGTGCTCGAGCGCACCCTGCCCGACGAGACCCGCGCCGATTTCGGAGCCGGCGGCTACGCCTACGACGCGCAGGACGTCGCACTGAAGAGCCTGTCCGTGCTCGACCTGCTCGCAGCGCTCCGGCGGATCGACGTGCCGGTCTGGTTCATCAACGGCCAGTACGACCAGTTGCGCATCAACGAGCGACTGTTCGCTTCGCTCGTGCCGCAGTCCGAGCTCATCGTCGTGCCGCGGACCTCGCATCTCGTCACCGCGATGCGGCCGCGCGTCTTCAACGCCCTCCTGGATGTGGCTCTCGCGACCATGGATGCCGCGCGCACGTCACAGCCGTGACGTGCGGTCCGCTCGGATGGGGAGAACCATCAGACCGCCGAGGACCGAGAGCGCTCCCCCGACCGCGAACAGCAGCCAGAACCCGCCGACCAGCGCGACGAGTCCCGCACCGATGAGGGGCCCGAGCAGCTGACCGAGAGCGGCCGCGACATTCACGAAGCCGAGGTCGCGGGCCGTGTCGTCGGGGAACGGCAGCAGGTCGGTCGCGAGTGCGAGCCCGACCGACATGTAGCCGCCGTACCCGACCCCGAGAAGCGCGGCGGCGACGAGTGTCGTCTCGAAGCTCGGCACGAGGGCGATGAGGAGCGACGCGGCACCCTGGATGAGCGCGGAAGTGAGGGTGAGTCCCACGCGGTGACCGCGCCGGTCGGATACGGCGCCCGCGACGACGGACGCGGCCACGACGAACACCGTGTAGACGACGATCAGGAGGAGAAGGTCGTCTTCGGATCCCGCCCCGCGTCCGAGCCCGTACAGCAGGTAGAACAGCAGCAGCCCCGTGCCGAGCGCATTGCCGATGTTGACGACGAGCCGCCCCCACAGAAGCCACGCGAAGTCATGGTCGGCGAACGCCGCGAGGCGTGCGCGGAGGGTGCGCACGGTCCGTGCCCCCGCCGTCGCCGACGGTGCGGGCGGGTCGGGAAGCAGGAGCGCCGCCGACCCGGCACCGACGAGCAGGATGCCCGCCAGGGTGAGATACCCCGTGAACACCCCGAGCCCGAGCAGCACGATCACGCCGACGCCGACGACGATCCCCACCGCCTGCGCCGACGAGATAGCGGCAGCGGCGCCCCCGCGCTGGTCGGTGAGCTGGTCGGCGATCATCGCGGTGAACGCGGCGGATGCCACTGCCGCCCCGACCGAGACGCCGACCCAGGCGATGCCGACCCCGACGGGGCCCGTCGCGACGGCGATGCCGACGAGCGAGCCGGCGCCGAGCACTGTGCCGCCGAGCGCCCACGGGCGACGGCGACCGAACGCTCCGCGCGTGCGGTCGCTCATGCCGCCTGCGAGCGGCCCCGCGATGACACCGGCGAGACCTCCGATCGCGAGGACGAACCCGGAGGACACGACGCCGGAGATCCACCCGTCGGCGCTGTTCGGCGTGTCGAGCTGCAGAGGGATGAGCAGCTGCAGCGGCGTGAGCTGCGCGGTCCAGATCGCGAGCCACGCGAGGGTGAACAGGACGAACCACCCGGCGCCGACACGATGGCGCGGCGGGGACGTGACTGCGGAATGCGCGGGCACGGCTCTCCTTCATTGGAGGGTCAGCGGGAGGACGGCCACACCGGCCGATCTGCTCTGATCCTGCCGCATCCGTCGCACGCCGGACGCGCACGGCGCGCGGAGCGATTCGAGGGTCGCCGCGGGTAGCTGATAGACTCGGTGATTGGCTTGCGTGCGGGTCCCACCTCACACGCCGCCGGAGGCGCCCCTCTACCGCCAGACCGGCACATCCATCGAAAACTCCGAACGAAAGAGCCGTCTAACGTGGCGAACATCAAGTCGCAGATCAAGCGCAACAAGACCAACGAGAAGGCGCACGAGCGCAACAAGGCCGTCAAGAGCGAGCTGAAGACCGCCGTGCGCCGCACGCGCGAGGCCGTCGCCGCGGGCGACAAGGCCGCCGCCGAGCAGGCTCTCGCCAAGGCGACCAAGAAGCTGGACAAGGCCGTGAGCAAGGGCGTCATCCACGAGAACCAGGCCGCGAACCGCAAGTCGTCGATCGCGAAGCAGGTCGCCGCTCTCTGAGCGCACACCGCATGACGAAGCCCGTCCCCCAAGGGGGCGGGCTTCGTTGTTGAGGGGAGATGACGTGCGCCGCGCGGGTACGGGGGCCGGTCGGGCGGCGCGCGGGTACGGGGGCCGGGCGGGCGCCGTGGTCAGGCGCCGTAGGGTGCGCGGGTCGCGATGACGGTGACGAGGCGCTCCACCGCGAAGACGGGATCGCGCGACGCGCCCTTCACCTCCGCGTCGGCCCGCGCCGCCGCCTGGATCGCGAGCCCGAGCGACGCCTCGTTCCATCCGCTCAGGTCTCGCCGCGCACGATCGACCTGCCAATCCTTCATCCCGAGCCGCGCGGCGAGCTTCGCGGACGGCTCACGATTGCCCGCGACGCGCGCCATTGTACGCAGCTTCGAGGCGATCGCCGCGACGAGCGGCACGGGATCGGCGCCGCTCGAGAGCGCGTGACGAAGCGTGACGAGCGCATCGCCGAGTCGCCCGGCGATGGCCGTGTCGGCGACGGTGAAGGCGGAGGTCTCGACGCGACCGCCGTAATAGCGTTCGACGACCTGTTCGCTGATGTCGCCCGGCACGTCGGCGATGAGCTGCTGGCAGGCGGCGGCTAGTTCCGTCAGATCGTCCGAGAACGCACCGACGAGAGCGCGCAGGGCGACTGGCGCGATCTTCTTGCGCGCTGCCTGGAACTCCCCCGCGGCGAAGTCGAAGCGGTCGGAGTCGCGCTTGACGGCGGGGCAGGCGATCTCGATGCCGCCCCCGGTGCCCTGTCGGATGGCATCCAGGAGCTTCTTGCCTCGGACACTGGAACCGGTGTGCCGGAGGATGACGGTGGCGCCGTCCTGCGGGGCCCCGAGGTACGCGAGAGCCTCTGTGAGGAAGGCATCGGAGCACTTCTCGACTCCGGAGACGCGTATGAGGCGGGGCTCGCCGAACAGCGAGGGCGAAGTCAGCGCGAGCAGGGACCCCGAGGCGTAGTCGTCGGCGCGGAGGTCCGAGACTTCGAGGCTGGCATCCTCGGCGCGCAGGAACTCGCGCACGCCCGCGATGGCGCGCTCGGCGCACACCTCCTCGGGCCCCGAGACGAGGACGATGGGGGCGGGCTGTGGCGAACGCCACGAGATCTGCGGGATCGCCGACGCGCTGCGGGCGGGGGCACGGCGCGGCGCGGGAGTCATCCGAACAGCCTACCGAGCCCCGCCGACACGACCGCCCGACCCCGTACGCCGCCGACACGGCCGGCCGCCCCCGCACGCCGCCGACATGGCCAAGCGCCCCCGGGCGTTGAGCGAGCCGCGCAGCGGCGAGTCGAAACGTGACACGGCGCACGGGACGTTTCCACTCGCTTCGCTCGGTCAACGACCGGGGGCCTCGATACGGCCGAGCGACCCCGTGTGCCGCTGACACGGTCGACCGCCCCCGGGCGCTGTCGACGCGGCCGACCGCCCCCGGGCGTTGAGCGAGCCGCGCAGCGGCGAGTCGAAACGTGACACGGCGGTGCACGGGACGTTTCCACTCGCTTCGCTCGGTCAACGACCGGGGGTGGCGTCGACACGGCCGAGCGGCCTCGGGCGCCGTCGACACGGCCGGGCGGCCTCGGGCGTTGAGCGAGCCGCGCAGCGGCGAGTCGAAACGCGATACGGTGCACGGGACGTTTCCACTCGCTTCGCTCGGTCAACGACCGGCGGGGCTTCAGTCGGTCGACGACCGGGGGCGCTCGATCAGGTCGCAGCGTGCTCGTGCCAGAGGCGCAGCGCACCGTCGTCCTCTCCGACGAGCAGGAGTCCTTCGAGGTCGGTGCGGGCGATACGCGTCCCGAGCGCGGTGAGCATGTCGAGGGTCTCCGCACGGGGATGGCCGTAGGTGTTCTCCCCCACTGAGATGAGCGCGAGCGCGGCCCGGATTCGGCGGTAGAGCTCCGGGTCCTGGTCTCGACTGCCGTGATGGGACACCTTCACGACGGCGTAGGACAGCGGCATCAGCGCTCGCGAACGCATCGCCCGCTGCCCCTCGGCGGAGAGATCGCCGAGGAAGAGAGCGCTCGGCACGCCCGGGCCCTGGATGTCCACGACGACGCTCGCGTCATTCCCCGGCGGGGCGCCGGCCCGTGGCCAGAGCACGCGCCATCGTGCAGCACCGAGCGCGCCACCCATTCCGACGGTGGCCTCAGTGACCCGCGCACCGGCCGCGGACAGCCCGTCGAGCAGGCGCTGGTCATCCGGGGTATCGACCGGACCATGCAGGACGCTGCCGACGATGCCGCGGAGCGCGTCGACGCCGCCGCTGTGGTCGAGATCGAAGTGGGTGAGCACGAGCAGGTCGATGCGGCCCACGCCCAGCCGATCGAGGCACGAGCGAAGCAGGCCCGGGTCCGGCCCCGTGTCGATGAGTGCGGTGGCTCCAGCCGAGCGGATGAGCACGGCATCCCCCTGGCCGATGTCGCACGCGGCGATCGCCCACGAGGAAGGGGTCGCGGTGCGCTCGACGATGCTCCCGACCGGTCCGAAGGCGAGCGCCACAGCGACCGTGACGGACACGGTCGCCATCGCGAGCAGACGCAGGCGTCGCCGTACCGGGATGATGAGCGCGGCCACTGCGGCCCCGACGACAGCGAGTGCGGCGAACCCGCCCCAGCCCTCCGGCCAGGGCGTCACTGCGCCGGGGAGCGCGGAGATCGTCGTCGCGGTCGCTGCAATCCACGCCGCCGGCAGCCATGCCAGCGCCGCGAGCCCGCTGCCGAGCAAGGGCACACCGGCTCCGAAGCAGGCGGCGAGCCCCAGAATCGTGCCGAGCGGCGCCGCCGGAGCGGCGAGCATGTTCGCCACCACCCCGTACATCGACAACTGCGGCGCGATCAGGACGATGAGCGGCCCGCAGGCGAGCTGAGCGGCGAGCGGCACGGCGATCGCGAGGGCGAGGGGCCGCGGCACCCACCTCGCGAGTCCGTCGGCGAGCGGCCCGGCGCCGACGAGTAGCGCGCCGGTGGCGACGGCGGAGAGGGCGAAGCCGAGCGAGAGCGCGAGCCAGGGGTCGAGCACCAGGAGCACCGTGGCTGCCGCCGCGAGCAGCGACAGGCCCGCCCCGGGGCGACCGAGGAGGAGGCCCAGCATCGCGATGAGAGCCATCGCGGCGGCGCGCACGACACTCGGCTCCGGGGATACGAGCACGACGAAGCCGGCAAGGGCTGCAACCCCCGCCGCGACGCGTATACCCCGCCGGGCGCGACAGAGCGCGGCGAGCCCGAAGGCGCCCGCGACGACGAGCGCGCAGTTCGCGCCCGACACCGCCGTGAGATGCGACAGCGAGGATGCCTTCATCGCGGCATCCAGCGACGCGTCGACCCCGGTCGTGTCACCGACCGCGAGCCCCGAGACGAGACCGGCACCGGGTTGCGGCAGCCCGGATGTCGCGTCGAGGAGTCCCTGCCGCAGGGCGGATGCGACCGCGAGCACGCCCGCGGGCGGCTCGACCATCTCGGGGGCCGCCGCTGCATCGACCACGAGCACGGCACGATCCCCCGCATCGGCACGCCAGGCGGTACCGGTCACCCTGATGCGGGCTCCGAGATCGAGCCCCGCGGACGTGTGCGCGGAACGCACGACGACCGGAACTCCGCCGGGAAAGTCCACGGCGCCGACCGTGTCGTCTCCACGCGCGACGCGCGTGACGAGCGCATCGAAGCGGACGCCGGCGGGGCTCGGCTCCACCTTTCCGACGATGTCGAGGTCGAGAGTCAGTGACCGACCACCGTCGATCTCGAGCGTTGCCAGCGCCTCGCGCGCGGGAAGGGCTACCGCGACGTGGACGCAGACGGCGGCGGCGATCGCCGCGCTGACCGCTCCGAGCGCCCACCACGTCCGCATCGGCTGCCGGGCGCGCACGGCGACGAGGACCGCGAGCAGCGCCGCCGCCCACAGCACCAGCGCGGCCGCACCGGCACCGCCTGGGTTCAGCGTCGCCACCGCAGCGGCTATCCACGCCGCGCCCGCCACCGGAACGAGGCGGGCATCCCTCGGTCGCAGGCGTCGAAGACTCGGTGCGCCGTCGACGCGAGCCGTGACATCGACGCTCACACCGTCACCAGGTCGCGCAGGGCCGAGAGCATCTTGTCTCCGATGCCGGGGATCGACAGGAGATCGTCGACGCTCGTGAACGCACCGTTCGTCTCGCGCCACTCGATGATGCGTTGCGCGATGGCAGGGCCGACGCGGGGCAGGGTGTCGAGCGTCGCGGCATCCGCGGTGTTGAGGTTCACGCGCCCGTCTGCCGTGGTGCCCGCCGACGTCCCCGTAGCGTCGGCTGGCGGAGCCTCACCCACGAGCGGCACGCGGAGCTGTTCCCCGTCGGTCAGGCGACGCGCGAGGTTGATCGAGCTCTGATCGGCACCGTCGGCGAACCCGCCGGCGGCAGCGATCACATCGACGACGCGCGCGCCCTCCTCCAGCCGGTAGAGACCGGGGCGGGCGACGGCACCGAAGACGTGGACGTACAGTGAAGGCATGGTCGCGGCATCCGTCGCAACGGCGACGCGCTCCCCCATCCCATCCCCGGCGCCCGGCGAGCCCGCCCCACGGACGAGCCCGATGACGACCGCGACGATCGCCGCGACCAGCACGAGCACGATCGCGGCGCCGATGCCGAGCCGGCGCCGCGTCGGAGCCTCGAGGGTGGAGACGGACACCCGCTCACCGTGTCACTCCGCGGGCGCGCGCGTGGCGCCGAAACAGCGATCCGTGGACGGATGCCGGGAACGGCCCTCGGTGGAGAGGGCTTCGACGCCCGGGGGTCAGGCCGTCGTGAAGCTGACGACCTTCGGCGCGCGCACGACGGCCCGGACGATCTCACGACTCGCGAGGGATCGGACGATCTTCTCGTCGGCCCGAGCGAGCGCTTCGAGTTCCTCGGGCGAGATGCGTGCGGGCACCGTCAGCGTCCCGCGCATCTTGCCGTCGATCTGAACGACCGCCGTCACCGACTCCTCCACGAGGAGCGTCGGATCCGCCTGTCGCCAGGTCGCGAGGCCCACGAACGGCTCGTAGCCGAGACGGTCCCAGATCTCCTCCGCCGTGTGCGGGGCGAACAAGTCGAGGATCAGCGCGAGCGCCTCCGCCGCCTCGCGGACGGCGGGGTCGCCGGCGCCGGGACCCTGGTCGATCGTCTTGCGGATCGCATTGACGAGCTCCATGAGGCGCGCGACGACGACGTTGAACTTCGTCTGCTCGACAAGCCCCTGCACGTCCGCCCACAGGCGGTGCGTCACGCGGCGAAGCGCCGTATCGCCCTCTGCCCAGACGACGTCGGGGCTGCTCGAGACCTCCCCCGCGATGCGCAGCGCACGCGAGAGGAACTTCGCCGCGCCGGTCGTCGACACGTCGTTCCAGTCCTTGTCGTCCTCCACCGGGCCGGCGAAGGCGAGAGCGACCCGCAGTGCGTCGGCGCCGTGCGCGTTCAGCTCCTCCTGGAAGAGCACGAGGTTGCCCTTGCTCTTGCTCATCTTCGCGCCGTCGAGGATCACCATGCCCTGGTTGATGAGGCTCGAGAAGGGCTCGGTGAACTCCACGAGGCCCATGTCGAACAGGGCCTTCGTGATGAAGCGGGCGTAGAGCAGGTGCAGGATGGCGTGCTCGACGCCGCCGATGTAGAAGTCGACGGGACCCCAGCGATCGGCCTGACGTGACGAGAACGCCTCGGTCGCGTCTCCCGGCGAGAGGAAGCGCAGGAAGTACCACGAGCTGTCGACGAACGTGTCCATCGTGTCGGGGTCGCGGCGCGCGGGAGCACCGGTCTCGGGGTCGACCGTGGTCACCCAGTCGGTCGCGGCGCCGAGCGGCGACGTGCCCTTCGGGGTGAGGTCGAGCCCTTCCACCGAGGGGAGCTCGACGGGCAGCTGGTCGCTCGGCACGGGGACGATGCGGCCGTCCTCCGTGTGGATCATCGGGATCGGCGTGCCCCAGAAGCGCTGACGGGAGATCAGCCAGTCGCGCAGGCGGAACGTCTTCGCCGCACGACCGTTGCCGGATGCCTCGAGCTCTTCGATCGCGCGCGCGATCGCGTTGCGCTTGCTCAGCCCGTCGAGCGAGCCGGAGTTGATGAGGCGGCCCTCGCCCGTGAGGGCGATGCCGGTGCGCGCCGGGTCGATGTCGTCCAGCTGCGGGCCCGGATCGATCGGCACCCCCTCGGCATCCAGTTCGATGACGGAGATCGCACCCGTGATGGGCGCCGTCGTGTCGACGACGACCTTGACAGGAAGGTCGAAGGCGCGGGCGAAGTCGAGGTCGCGCTGGTCGTGCGCCGGTACGGCCATGACTGCGCCGTGACCGTAGTCCGCCAGCACGTAGTCGGCGGCCCAGATCGGCAGTCGCTCCCCGTTGATGGGGTTGATCGCGAACCGATCGAGGAAGACGCCGGTCTTCGGCCGGTCTGCCGTCTGCCGCTCGATCTCGCTCGTCTTCTGCACGGTCTCGAGGTAGTCCTGGAAGCGCATCCGCACCTCGGCCGAGGACCCGGAGGCGAGTTCGGCGGCGAGGTCGGAGTCGGGCGCGACGACCATGAACGTGGCGCCGTGGAGCGTGTCGGGGCGCGTCGAGAAGACGGTCACCTTCTCCGCGCGGCCCTCGATCTCGAAGTCGATGTCGGCGCCGACGGAGCGGCCGATCCAGTTGCGCTGCATCTGCAGCACCTTGTGCGGCCAGAACCCTTCGAGCTGGTTCAGGTCATCGAGCAGCCTGTCGGCGTAGTCGGTGATCTTAAAATACCACTGCGTGAGCTTCTTCTTGACGACCTCGGTGCCGCACCGCTCGCAGCGTCCGTCGACGACCTGCTCGTTCGCGAGCACGGTCTGGTCGAAGGGACACCAGTTGACGGGGCTCTCCTTGCGATACGCGAGCCCGCGCTCGTGCAGCTTCTGGAACAGCCACTGGTTCCAGCGGTAGTAGTCGGGGTCCGACGTGTGGAGCACGCGCGACCAGTCGAACGAGACGCCGTACTGCTGCATGCTGGCGCGCTGCTGCGCGATGTTCTCGTACGTCCACGCGCGCGGCTCCGCACCGCGCTTGATGGCGGCGTTCTCGGCGGGCAGCCCGAAGCTGTCCCAGCCGATCGGATTCAGCACGTTGTATCCGCGGTGACGCCAGAACCGGGCGACGATGTCGGAGTAGAGATAGTTCTCCGCGTGCCCCATGTGCAGGTCGCCGGAGGGGTACGGGAACATCGCGAGGACATACTTGCGCGGGCGCGTGTCGTCGTCGCCACCTGCGCGGAACGGGTCCGCCTCCGCCCAGAGTCGCTGCCACTTCTCCTGGATCGCGTGCGTGTCGGGCGCGCCGTTGCCGGCGGCGGGAACGAAGTCGACGGAACTGCTCATGGAGAGATGTGGCCAATCGTGCGGGTGGAGATGACGCAGAGCGCGCCCCTCAAGACTATCGGACCGCCCCTGCCGGCGGCCTGCGTCCGCGTGCGCTCACCAGCCGTCGGGTAGCGTCGCGCCGAGCGCGGCGAGCGGGCCCCGCGCCTTGATCCCGACCTCCGCCACCTCTTCATCTGCTCGCGAGAGCCAGGTGATGCCTCCGCCTGCGCCGACGTACGCCCCGCCCGGTTCGACGATGATCGAGCGGATGGTCATGGCGAGGTCTGCGCGCCCGTCCACACCGACCCATCCGAAGCATCCGGCGTACGCTCCGCGCGTAGCGCCCTCGAGCCCGCGGAGGATGGTCATGGCCGAGAGCTTCGGCGCCCCCGTCATGCTCCCGGCCGGGAACGCCGCGTCGAGGAGATCGCCGAGTGTGACCGCGTGCCTGAGCCGCCCGGCGACGGTGCTCACGAGCTGGTGCACAGCCGGGTAGCTCTCCACCTCGAGCAGCCGCTCGGCGGCGACCGTGCCGGGCAGACACACGCGCTGCAGGTCGTTGCGCATGAGGTCGACGATCATCACGTTCTCTGCGCGCTCCTTGGCACTGTTCGCGAGGTCGTCGCGCAACGCGGCATCCGCCCGATCGTCCGCTCCGCGCGGGCGTGTTCCTTTGATGGGCCTCGTGCGGACGACGCCGCCCTGCACCTGGAGGAAGACCTCGGGGCTGGCACTCAGCAGCGCGCGGTCACCGATGCGGATGAACCCGCCGTGATGTGCGGGAAGGCTCTCGCGCAGCCGCAGGTAGGTCGTGACGGGGTCGAGTTCCGTGCCCCGCGACGGGACACTGAATCGGGTGGTGAGGCAGAGCTGATAGGCATCCCCGGCTCGGATCGCATCGCGGCACTGCTCGATCAGCGCCGCATACTCCTCCGGGGTGTGCCGGGCGTCTGCGACGACGTACCGGGTCGGCATGGTGGATGCCGGGGCTTCGCCAGCCAGCGCGGCGTCGCTCCACGATGTCACCTCGTCGAGCGCGGAGTGGAGGTCACCGTCCTCCGCGATGACCCAGGCCTCGCGCCGCGCATGGTCGAACGCGACTATCCGCCGCACACGGATCGCCGCGTCGGAGGACCCGTCGTCGAGTGCCGGTGCGCCCGCCCGTCGTGCGGCCGCATCGTAGGTCGCCCAGCCGACCCACCCTCCAGCGAAGCCGCCTGGTACCTCCACGGGCGGCAGCCCCGAGGACAGGGTGAGGTCGTGCGGGAGCCCTTGAGCGCGCTCCCCCACCCCCATCCAGCTCCAGCCGGCCGTCGCGTCAGCCCCCGCGTCGAGCCACATCGCGTGCGTGGAGCGCCCGGGACCGGCGCGGAACAGCGTCGCGGGATCGGTCCACGCGATGCGCTGGAAGACCGGACCGGTGGGCATGCGAACAGGGTAGCCGCGTGCAACGTAGGCTTGAGCGGTGAACGAGTTCCTGACGTGGCTGCTGGATGCCGTGCAGAGCGTCGACCCCGTTCTGCGGACCGTGCTCGCCGGCGTCGCGATGGTGCTCGAGACGAGCGTGCTGGTGGGACTCATCGTCCCGGGCGACACCGTCGTCATCATCGCCTCGACCGCCGTGGATTCGTTCGCCCAGGGCGCGTGGCTCGTCGTCGCCGTCATCGCGGGGTCGCTCCTCGGCGAGACGATCGGCTTCTGGCTCGGGCGTTGGCTCGGCCCCCGTATCCGGTTCTCGAAGCTCGGCGCGCGTATCGGCGAGCACAACTGGGCCCGCTCGGAGCTCTACCTCCGTCGCCGAGGCGGGCCGGCGATCTTCCTCTCCCGTTTCCTTCCGGTGCTCCATTCCCTCGTGCCGCTCACGGTCGGGATGAGCGGATTCTCGTACCGTCGCTTCATCGCCTGGACCGTGCCCGCCTGCACGATCTGGGCGGTCGCCTACGTCGGTGTCGGAGCAGCAGCCGCGGGCACGTACCGCGAACTCGCCGACCGCCTGCACTACGCGGGCTACATCTTCGTCGCGATCATCGTCGTCTTCCTCGTGCTCGCCTACGTCGCCAAGCGTCTCATCAGCCGCAGCGAGGCCCGTCACCTCGCCGCGGCGGTGGAGGACGAGGGCGAGGGCGTGGGAGACTGAGTCGATGCCAAACCGACCCGAGCCACGCACGAAGGTGCTGTGGATCGCCCGGCTCGAATACCGCTTCCACGCGTGGCGCGAGCGTCGGGCCCGCGGTCGCGGGCACCGTCCGAGCGTGGCCGCCTACCCCGGCTACGGTTCCGAGGAGTGGGTGCGCGTGCTCGGGCGCGTGCTGATCGTGCCGCCCCTCAAGACCCGGCACCGCGGTGAGTATGCGAGCGTGCGCGGCTGGCGTGCGTTCGCGTCGGTCCCGGTGGGATACGCGCAGGTCACGGTCACGATCGACGGCGTCTCA
The DNA here is from genome assembly GCA_029960085.1 of Microbacteriaceae bacterium PS02067. GTDB lineage: Bacteria > Actinomycetota > Actinomycetes > Actinomycetales > Microbacteriaceae > Microbacterium. The sequence continues at coordinate 12,328 of JASCPG010000051.1, forward strand.
CACGATGTCGTCGCCGACCGCGGTGGTGTGATCGACACGGTGCTCCCCGCGACGCTCCCCCCGGGCTGGCAGTCCATCACGATGTCGGTCGAAGAGTCGGAACCGTTCGAGACGCGGGTGTTCGTCGTGGCATCCGACGTCGACTTCGGTCTCGTGTCGGACGTCGACGATACCGTCATGGTCACCGCTCTCCCCCGACCGCTCGTGGCTGCGTGGAACTCGTTCGTCGTCGACGAGCACGCCCGACAGCCCGTACCCGGGATGGCGGTGCTGATCGAGCGGCTCGTGCGCGATCACCCCGGCGCGCCGGTGATCTACCTGTCCACGGGTGCGTGGAATGTCGCGCCGACTCTGCAGCGGTTCCTGCGGCGGCACCTCTACCCGCCGGGGGCGCTGCTGCTCACCGACTGGGGCCCGACGCACGACCGGTGGTTCCGGAGCGGTCGGGAGCACAAGGAGGAGAACCTGCGGCGCCTCGCCCGCGAGTTCCCGAAGATCAAGTGGATGTTGATCGGTGACGACGGTCAGCACGACGACGACCTTTATACGGCCTTCACGAGCGAGTTCCCCGAGCACGTCACCGCCGTCGCGATCCGCAGGCTCTCCACGGCGGAGGCCGTACTCGCGGGCGGTCGCACGGTGGTCAACGACCACTCCGCCGCCGATGTGCCGTGGGTGTCCGATTCGGACGGCGCGGGCATCCTCGATCACCTCACGAACATCGGTGTCATCCGCGCCGACTGAGCGACGTCGGATGCCCCGCGTAGGCTGACGATCATGTGCGGACGTTTTGTCGTGGCGGAGCGTGGGTCGGAGCTCGTCGGGGTCCTCCGCGTCGATCTCGTCGGTGATGATCTGCCCGAGCCGTCATACAACGTCGCGCCGACCGACCGCGTCGCGATCGTGCTGGATTCGGCCAAGACGGAGCCGCCCACGCGTCGCCTCGAGGCCGCGCGGTGGGGCCTCGTCCCGGCGTGGGCGAAGGACCCTTCCATCGGGTCGAAGGCGTTCAACGCGCGGGCCGAGGAGGTGGAGGACAAGCCGATGTTCCGGCAGGCGCTCGTGAAGCGTCGCGCGGTGATCCCGGCATCCGGCTACTACGAGTGGCACACCGAGGGCGGCGTGAAGACGCCGTACTACGTGCACCCCGCCGACGATGCGCCGCTCTTGTTCGCGGGCCTCTACGAGTGGTGGAAGGACCCGTCGAAGTCCGATGACGATCCGGCGCGCTGGCTGCTCAGCTTCACCATCATGACGCGCGCGGCGACCGGGCAGCTCGGTTCGATCCACGATCGGATGCCTCTGTTCATCGACGCCGACTACGCCGACGTGTGGCTCGATCCGACCACCGACAACGTCGGCGACCTCCTGGATGCGACGATCGACGCCGCGCCAGAACTCGTCGACGGGCTGTCCATGCGCGAAGTCGGACGCGACGTCGGGAACGTCCGCAACAACGGGCCGGAGCTCATCGCCCCGGCCCGTTGACTGCGCAGTCCGCGCCCGTCAGTCGAAGCTGATCGTCGCGTTCTCGTTGTTCAGGACGATGACCGGGGTCACCATCGAGAGCCCTGCAGCGCGGATCTTTCCCGCGTCGAATCGCACCAGGGGTGTCCCCGCGCTCACGCGGTCGCCCGCCTTCACGAGTGTCTCGAACCCGTCGCCCTTGAGGCCGACCGTGTCGATTCCGATGTGGATGAGCACCTCGGTGCCGTCATCGAGCGCGAGACCGATCGCGTGCCCCGTCGGGAAGACGGATGCCACCGTGGCGGCCGCCGGCGCCACCACCGTGTCGCCGGTAGGGTCGATCGCGACGCCAGGCCCCATCGTGCCCTCCGCGAACATCGCATCGGGAACCTCCGACAGCGCCAGGACGCGTCCTTCGACGGGCTGCCGGAGCCTCAGCGTCGTCGCGGTGGGCGCGAGCGTCGCAGTGGCCGTCGTGGCTGCGGGCAGGTCGCCGGCGGCCTGCGCCGCCTCGATCCTCGCCGTGCGACCCGAGATGAGGTCGTCCATGGCATCCTTCACGAACTGCACGTTGAGACCGTAGATCACCTGCACGGAATGCCCGCCGGTCTTGATCGTGCCCGCGGCACCCGCACGCTTGAGCGCGTGCTCATCGACCTTCGAGGTGTCGCCGATCTCCATCCGGAGGCGCGTCGCGCAGTTGTCGACATCGATGATGTTCTCTCGGCCGCCGAGGGCGGCGATGAACTTCTCCGCCGTACCGTGGTAGCCCGACAGGCTGGTCTCGAGGTTGTCGGCATCCTGCGCATCATCGTCGTCCTCCCGCCCCGGCGTCTTCAGGTTGAAGCGCTTGATGACGAAGTAGAACGTGAAGAAGTAGATGAAGAACCAGGCGACGCCCATGAGCAGAAGGATCCAGGGGTTCTGCGCGAGCGGGTTCATCCACTGAAGGAACATGTCGATGAAGCCACCCGAGAAGCCGAACCCGAGCCTTGTCGGGAGCAGTGCCGCGATGCCGACCGAGATCCCGGTGAACACCGCATGGATCAGGTACAGCCAGGGTGCGACGAACATGAAGGCGAACTCCAGGGGCTCCGTCACGCCGACGAAGAAGGATGCCACCGCGGCCGACAGCATGATGCCGTAGGTCACCTTCTTGCGGCTCGTCTTCGCCGTCATGTACATCGCGAGGGCCGCGCCCGGCAGGCCGAACATCATCACGGGGAAGAAGCCCGACATGTACTGGCCGGTGACGCCGTACACGCCGTCGCCGTTGGCTCCGTTGAGGAAGTTCGGGAGGTCGTTGATGCCCGCGACATCGAACCAGAACACGGAGTTGAGCGCGTGGTGAAGGCCTGTCGGGATCAGCAGACGGTTGAAGAAGCCGTAGAGACCCGCACCGAATGGCCCGAGCGTGGAGATCCACTCACCGAACGTCACGAGGCCGGTGTAGACGACGGGCCAGATGAACATCAGGACGACGGCGACGACGAGCGACAGGCCCGCCGTGACGATGGCGACGGACCTCTTGCCGGAGAAGAACGAGAGCGCATCGGGGAGCTTCGTGTCTTTGAACTTGTTGTAGCACCAAGCCCCGATGAGGCCCGCGATGATGCCGACGAAGACGTTCTGCACCTTGCCGAAAGCCGGGTTCACCTCCTCGAGCTTCGCGATGCCCATGAGGTTCTTGACCGTCGCGGGCGCCAGCAGCGTCGTGATCGTGAGCCAGGACACGAGGCCCGCGAGGGCGGACGTCCCGTCGGTCTTGTTCGCCATCCCGATGGACACGCCCACCGCGAACAACAGCGGCATGTTGTCGAGCAGCGCGCCGCCGGCGGCACCGACGAACGCGGAGAACGTGTTGGCTCCGCCCGCGGCGCTGCTGATCCAGTACGAGATGCCGGACAGGATCGCGGCGACCGGCAGCACTGCCACCGGAAGCATGAGCGACCGGCCCAAGCGTTGGAAGAACTTCATTCCGACCTCCATCCGAGAACGTCGGCGAGCGGTGGCCCGTCGTGGCACCGACGCTATCGATTTTCCGAGCAGTTATACAGCGCTCACACAGGAAACGCGCGAGGCGGCAATGCGAAGAGCCCGGCCGATGGCCGGGCTCTTTCGTGAAGGTCAGCTGTCGCGACTCATTCGGTGGACCTCCGTAGAGAGTTTGAGAACCCCTGCCCACACCTGAAAACCTTGTCTTTGCGCAGGTCACGGGGCTTGTACGACCATGACCAGCGCTCATCGGAGCCTACAGTCTTCGACTCCAGGGGTCGAGTGGTGCGATCACTTGAGATGGCTCAAACCCTGCTACGGCCCGAGCAGGTCGACGACCTGGTGGCGCAGTACCGCGAGGGCGCGACGCTCGTGGAGCTGGCGTCCCTGTTCGGAGTGAACCGCCGCACGGTCGCCACCCACCTCACCCGGCGGGAGGTGACGATCCGCCGTGGACGGTTCGATCCTTCCCGCATCCACGAAGCAGCCGACCTCTACCTCAGCGGGTTGACGCTGGCAGAGGTCGGCGTGAAGGTCGGGGCGGGGCCTCAGCCTGGATCCGCCGAGCCGGTTTCTGGAGCGGATTGAGCGGTGCTCGTGGATGGCCTGACTGTCGGTGCTGACGGGGGGCGCGCGGTACCTGCCGGTCTGCCCGGCTTTTCCACTTTCGGTCCCTTCTCGTCGGGACAGGGCTTGCTGGTCAGGTGGCGGCTGTCAGTTGGCCGCTGGCGGTCTCGAAGAGCTCATCCCAGGCCTGCTGCCAGGGCCAGTTGCGCGGTAGGTGCAGCAGCCAGGTGCGGGCACGGTTGGCGATGCGGGCTGGGACGGCGATGAGCTGAGCGCGGATGGTGGCCATGCGGGCTTTGGCGTGGAAGCGCGAGGCCAGCACCCCGGCTGCGCGGGTGAGGTTGAAGGCGATCGCTGCCAGGACGGTCCAGGCGCTGTTGGCGGTGAACACTGCCGAGGGCATGTGGGCCAGCGGACCGTTCTTCAGGTCGGCGATGACCTGCTCGATGATGGCGTGGTCACGGTGAGCGGCCTCTGCCTGGAGCATCGACAGCGGGGAGTCGGTGAACACGGCGTGATGACGGTAGACGTTGAACATCTCGCCCTGGCCCTGGGGCACCGACCGCGGGTTGAGTCGCTTGACGCGGCGCACGATCAGCCGGGCGCTGGTGTGGTCGTCCTTCTTACGAGAGGTGAAGGCGGTGTAGTGGATCTCGGCCACGTCGGCGTCGGAGACCCAGCGCTGCTCGTCCTCGTCCCAGATGGCCTCGGGGTACTTGATTCCCACCCACGCCTCCTCGGGGATGCGGGAGATGGCGGCGACCACGGCCGCGTCCATGCGCGCGGTGATGGAGAAGTGCGCGCCACCGCGGCGGACCGCGGCTACGACATCGTGTTGGTAGAAGGCGCTGTCGGCGCGCACCGTGACCATGCCCCCGGCCCCTGCCCTGCGAGCCGCGGCCAGGGCCTCGGCGATCATCTTGCCCGCCCCGCGCGGTGACTTCACCGAGCCCTTGCGCAGCCGGATGCCGGCGATCACCGGCGCCGCCGTGGGCGTCGACAACGTGGCCACCAGCGCGTTGAGGCCCTTGACGCCGCTGTAGCCGTATCCCGCGCCCTGCTTGGCGTAGCCGTGAGTCTCGCGGATCGTGTCGTCGAGATCGACGTAGGCCATCTCATCGACGCCGGACACCAGCGCAGGCACCCGAGCGGCCAGCGCGGCCAGCAGCCGAGAAGCGATCGCGTCCAGTTGGCGAACGTGCCCGAACTTATAGCCGCGCAGGTGCGTGCCCAGCGTCGTGGGAGCCCGCAACTCGCTGAACGCCCGGCCCATCCCGCCGTGGCGGACCAGGTCCATGTCGCTGATGCTGTCGGCCCCGGCCACCATCCCGCCGACCAGCGCACCGACCTTCACCTGCGCGTTCGCACCGGCGCTGCCGGCCAGGGTGATGTGCGCATCGACCAGGTCCGACAGCCCCGCCGACTCGGCCAGCAGCATCACCGGCACCAGCCCACCGGCAGCGATCAGATTGTCATCATCGAACTCAGCGGAGAAGCTGTGGGAAACTCGCACTACCGATGCTCCTGTAACTCAGCGGTCTGGGACTCTCAGCAAGTCCATTCTTGCTGGTCACAGGAGCATTCGGCTCTCACGACCCGCCCCTCAGCCCGATCCGGCCGGCGGATCCAGGTTCAATGACGGCGACCGCGACCACCCGTACCTTTAGCCGTCGGAATTCGATCCTCCTGGCGCGACCCGTGATCGGCGTATCGACGCGTCTCGGATGCATCCTGACGGTACCGGGCTATCGGGGTGTGGCGACGTGTTCGAGTGCATCAATGTCGAGGATGGAGACGTCTCGGCGTCCGTGGAGTTCGATGATGCCGGAGGTGGAGAGCGCGGCGAGGCGTCGGCTCAGGGTTTCGGGCGTGGTTCCGAGGTAGGCGGCGATGTCCTTTTTCGCCATCGGCAGCCTCACCGTGGGTACGCCTGCTCGCATGCTGCCGGGCAGATCTAGCAGGTAGGCCGCCACGCGGGCGTTGACGTCGCTGGAGGTGACGGCGCCCAGCAGTCGCTCGACTGAGGAGAGCCGGTCGGAGAGTGTCCGCAGCATCCGCTGACTGATGTCGGGGTAGTCGCGGAGCAGGGCCGAGAGGTCGGCGTGGTCGAAGACGCACATCCGACTGTCTTCTAGCGCGACGACGAGGTCGACCGGGCGGTGGCCCGTCAGGAAGGCCCGTTCTCCCACGACATCACCGTCTGTCACCGTTCGCAGAATCTGTTCCTGACCATTGGCCGCCGTGTGGCTGACCTTGAGCTGTCCGCTGTGTATCACCAGCAGACGCGACACCGACTGTCCGGGGGAACAAACAATATCCCCCTTGTGGACGCACACCGGGCGAACGAAGTCGGCGACGTGCAGCTGCTCCTGGCGCGTCAGTCCTTGGAAGATCGGTACGCGAGCTACGCACAGGTCATCCTCAGACATGCCTCAAGCCTACCGGAATCGGCGCGGGCGCCACCGTCCCAGATGCCCCAGGGGGCGCCTCGTACGGTGCCGTCCGGACTTGACCTGGGTCAAGGAGTTCGCAGTGGCGCGAACCTATCGTGAAGGTGTCAATACGGAACACCACCAAGAAAGGGATTCTCACAATGACTACCTCCACCGCCACCCACACCCTTTTGAGGGCCGAGGGATTCTCCTGCCCGTCCTGCGTGGCGAAGATCGAAAAGCAGGTCGGCCGCCTCAAGGGTGTCGAGAACGTGAAGGTCCATTTCGCCTCATCCCGCATCGAGATCGACCACGACGCCGAGCGCGTCTCCGTGGATGACCTCGTGACTGCCGTGGCGAAGGCCGGCTATAAGGCCACTCCTTCAGCCTTCTGAGGCACGCGGGCCCCTGTGGGGTCGCACATTTTTCGCTCATACCCGATCTGCCGGTCCGCTGGCACTCATCGCAGAAGGGTCGTACCCGAAAGTGAACAGGCTCCAGAAATGGGTCTATGGGAACTGGTCGGTCCCCGTCGTGTCCGGCGTACTCATCATCATCTCCTTCGCCGTTCAACGGCTGGCCGAGGGTGCGGCCAACCTCACCATCAGCCCCCAGTGGTGGCTCGCTGCCGGCGCCCACGCCACCCATGCCACCGCGGTCTTCACCCTCGCGGATGCCTTCATGGTCGCCGCCGCCGTGGTCGCCGGCTACGGGATCGTGATCAAGGCGGTTCGCGCGCTGATCGCCAAGGTCATCGGCATCGACCTGCTGGTGTCGGTGGCGGCCATCGGCGCGGTCATCATCGGCAACTTCTGGGAGGCCGCGGCGGTCACGTTCCTATTCGCCATCGGACACGCTCTGGAAGCGGCGACCCTGAACAAGACCCGCTCGGCCCTGGCCGAGCTGGTCGCCGTCGCCCCGGATTCCGCCGTCGTTGTGCGCGATGGTGAACAACAGGAGATCCCTGCCGGACAGGTGAGAATGGGCGAGATCGTCCTGGTCAAGAACGGCTCGAAGGTCCCCGTGGACGGCCAGGTCGTCTCCGGCTCCGGCGCCATCGATGAGGCCTCCATCACCGGCGAATCGATCCCGGTGGAGAAATCCAAAGGTGACCAGGTGTTCGCCGGCACTGTCTCCCGCGGCGGCTTCCTGCAAGTGCTGGCCACCGGCATCGGCGCGGATACCACCCTGGCCCGCATCATTCACCGGGTGGAGGAGGCCCAGGACGCCAAGGCCCGCACCCAGGCCTTCATGGACCGCTTCTCCCGCTGGTACACCCCCGCCGTCATGGCGCTGGCACTGGCGGCCGGACTGATCGCTGGTGATGTGGTCCTGGCGTTGACCCTGCTGGTCATCGGCTGCCCCGGCGCCCTGGTGATCTCCATTCCGGTCGCGATCGTGGCAGGCATCGGCCGGGCCGCCCGTAATGGCATCCTGATCAAGGGCGGCGAGTTCCTGGAGACCTCGGCCAAGATCTCGGCGGTCGCCGTGGACAAGACCGGCACCCTCACCGAGGGCCAACCTGTCCTCACCGATGTCGTGGTCCTGGATTCCGCACGGGACCGTGCCGACGTGCTGCGCTGGGCCGCGGCCGCCGAGGCCGGGTCGGAGCACCCGCTGGCCCGTCCCATTCTTCAGACGGCGCGCGATGAGGGGGTGGCCCCCGACGGGGTCCCCGGCACCGTCACCCCGGTCCCCGGTAAGGGCATCGTGTCCGACGTTGCCGGCCAGCGGGTGCTCATCGGCAACCCGCCGCTGCTGGACCAGTACGGCGTTCCCGACGACGGCAGCGCCGCTCGGGCGGCGGAAGCGCTGGCCTCCGAAGGCAAGACGCCGATGATCGTGGCCGTCGACGACCAGGTGATCGGCGTCGTCGCCGTCGCCGACCAAATCCGCCAGGATGCCCCCGAGATGGTCGCCCGGCTCCATCGAGCCGGTGTCGAGAAGGTGGTCATGCTCACCGGTGACACCCGACTGGTGGCCGAGGCCGTCGGGAAGGCCACCGGAATCGACGAGATCCACGCCTCCCTGCTCCCAGAAGACAAGCTGGACGTGGTCGCGCAGATGCAGCGCCAGGGCCATGTGATGGCCATGGTCGGGGACGGCGTCAACGACGCGCCGGCGCTGGCCACCGCGAACATCGGCGTGGCGATGGGTGCGGCCGGTTCGGCCGTGGCCGTGGAGACCGCGGACATCGCCCTGATGGGTGACAACCTGCTCAAGCTGCCGGAGGCCATCGGCCTGGCCAAGCGGACCGTGGCCGTGATGCGGCAGAACATCGCGATCGCCCTGATCACCGTGGTGCTGCTGCTGGCCGGTGTTTTCGCCGGCGGGGTGACCATGTCCGTCGGCATGCTCGTCCACGAAGCCTCCGTACTGGTCGTCATCATCAACGCAATGCGACTGCTACGGAAGACCCGCGGTTCGACCACGACGCCACCGGCCGAGAGGACCACGGAGAAAGGGGCACAGCAGGTAACCGCCTGACATCCAAATCCGCACCGGGGCCCTGGGGCCCGCACGCCTCCGGGTCATCCCGAGGACGCGATAAGCACGAAAACTCAGACAGCGACATAGAGACAGCCATACAGGAAGCAGAGGAGATCAGCCATGACCGAGAAGAGCTTCACCCTTGGAGACAACGTCGAGCACTTCACCATCGCGGACGTCGCGAGGGACAACCCGGACTTCCGGAAGGTGCTGTGGACCGGCGAACACGCCCAGATCGTCGTCATGACCATCCCGCCCGGTGGCGAGATCGGGGACGAGGTCCACGAACACACCGACCAGATCCTGACCTTTGTCTCCGGTACCGGCGAGGCGGACCTCAACGGCCACACCCACCCCATCGAGGCAGGCGACCAGTGCGCGGTTCCTGCCGGCGCCCAGCACAACTTCCGCAACACCGGCGAGGAGTCGCTGGTGCTCTACACCGTTTACAGCCCGCCGGAACACGCTATCGGTGTCGCCTTCGCCACAAAGGGCGAAGCCGACGCTGCCGAGGCCGCCGGCCGAGACGAACCACCGCGGCACTGAACAACACCGTCCTGGCGAACCCACTGCGACGCCAAATCCAACCACTGAGAGAGAGTCCATCCCATGTCCAAGGTCTACGTGTTCAACGACTACGGCGGGCCCGAGACCCAGGAGCTGATCGACCGGTCTGTTCCAGTGCCCGGGACCGCAGAGCTGGCCATCGAGGTACGGGCCGCCGGAGTGAACCCCGCCGACTGGAAGATCCGCGAGGGCCAGCTGGGCCATCACTGGAGCCTGCCGGCGCCGATGGGACGTGAGGCCGCCGGCGTGGTCACCCAGCTCGGCGACGGGATCGATGACTTCGCCGTGGGCGACGAAGTGCTCGGGCTGGTGGCACCCGGGCACGGTGGGCTGGCCGAGCACACAGTGTTGCGCGCGTCCACGACCGTGGCCAAGCCCGAGGAGATCTCCTTCACCGACGCCGCCACCATCCCGGTAGCCGCGGCCACGGCCTATGACGCCACCCACCAGATCGAACTCGAAGCGGGCCAGACCCTGCTGCTATTGGGCGCTGGCGGTGGGGTGGGACTGATGGCCGCACAGATCGGCCGGGTGCACGAGTTCAGGGTCATCGGTGTGGCCAGCGCAGCCAAGCGGGGCCTGGTCCAGTCCACCGGTGCCATCTTCGTCGAATCCGGTCCGAACCTGCCCGAACGGGTGCGCGAGATCGCCCCCGACGGGGCAGATCTGATTGTCGACCTCGTCGGTGGGGACGCGCTGCGCGCCGTCGCGGACCTGGTGCCCGACCGGACCCGGATCATCTCAGCGGCTGATCCGGACACCGCCGCCGAGCTAGGCGGCCTGGCCCTGGCACGCACGAATGAGGCTATGGGGAAGATCACCGAGGTGATCCAATACGGGCTCGTCGATCCGCACGTGGACGCCCAGTTCGGCCTGGATGAAGCAGGCCAGGCGATTGCCGCAGTCGAAACCGGACATGCCGCCGGAAAGATCGTCGTAGTGCCCTGAGGCGAGCCCACCGAGGCCGGACGGGGCGCGGTGAGCACGCGTTTTTCATTCGGGGCGGGCACGCTCCACTGCATTGCTCCTGAACAGGGGCTCAGCTCGACGTGCCCGGATGAGCCGAGAGGGTGGGGAGGGTCCCGATGTCGATCGTACCGCGATATGTGCTGGAGACGCGCGCTCCGCAGCCGCGTGCGGGTGCATGTGTCGGCATCGGTGCGGTCACCGCTGGCGGCGTTGCTTCCATCACCTTCGCCACGGTCGCACTCGCTGCTGTACTGCTCTGTGGATGCAGCCAGCAAGGCGCACGTCTGCTGAACGTGCATGGACCGGGCGACGCCTCGGCTCCGGGTCATCCACAGACCGTCGCAACGACTGAGCCTGGATACGCCGAGCGGGTCTTTGGAGGCTCATCGCGAATGAGAGTGTAGGAGCGGTCTGAATCCGCCGGCTTCGAGGAGCGATCTGGCGACGTAGTGCGTGAGGTTCCGGAAGCCGAGGGCGGAACCGCGAAGGTGCTCGAGCCGGCCGTTGATGGCCTCCGTTGGGCCGTTGCTCGTTCCGGGGCGGTCGAAGAACGCGAGGATGTCCGCGGCGCGCTGCTTCAGCGTGCGGCCGAGGCGACGGACCTCTTTGAGCAGCGCGGGGACGCCGCTGCTGACAGAGTCGATCACCGCCCGCATCATCTCCTTCGCCTTGTTCTTGTCGGGTTCGCGGTAGGCCGCGACGATGCGCTGATAGATGCCCCAGGTCGCTTCGACCTCGACGTGCTCCTCGGCGGCGAACACCGCGTCGAGCCGCGCGGTCTGCTTCTCGGTGAGGAAGCTCGCGCCGGTGTGGAGGGTGCGGCGGACCCCGTAGAGCG
>JASCPG010000052.1 GCA_029960085.1 Microbacteriaceae bacterium PS02067
GCGCGGGCGCCTGCGCGGGCTCGGGGCTCGCGTGGTACGGGGAGGCGGCGGGAGCCTCTGCAGGCGCTGCCGCCGCGGCGGGCGCCGCGGGCGCTCCCGTCGGCACCGAGGCATCCTCGGCAGGGACGGGCTCGACCGAGGAGGTGGCGATCTCGCGCTGCAGCTCCATCACGGCGCTCAAGGCGGCCGTCGCCGCGACCCCGCGCTCCTGCTGCGGAGCGAGGCTCGGAATGGCGGACGTGTCGCCGTAGCCGCCGTGGCGGTCGTCGCGCAGCATGACTCCCCCGCTCAGCTCGATCACGCGACGCTTCATCTGGTCGACGAAGCCGGCTTCGTGAGTCGCCATGACGACCGTCGTACCGCCTTCGTTGATCCGCGCCAGCAGCCGCATGATGTCGACCGACGTTGCGGGATCGAGGTTCCCCGTGGGTTCGTCGGCGAGGAGGATCTGTGGGCGGTTGACGATCGCGCGGGCGATCGCGACGCGCTGCTGCTCACCGCCGGAGAGCTCGTGCGGCAGCCGCTTCTGCTTTCCGTCGAGGCCGACGAGGGCGAGAGCCTCGGGAACCGCCTGCTGGATGAAGGCGCGGGACGAGCCGATCACCTGCAGCGTGAAGGCGACGTTCTGGAACACCGTCTTGTTCGGCAGCAGCCGGAAGTCCTGGAACACCGACCCGATGTGGCGCCGGAAGTACGGCACCTTGCGCGTGGAGAGCGTCGCAGAGTCGCGGCCGAGCACGACGACGCGGCCGTCGCTCGGCGTGTCTTCACGCAGGATCAGCCGCAGACACGAGGACTTCCCCGAGCCCGACGCGCCCACGAGGAAGACGAACTCCCCGCGCTGGACCTCGAAATCGACGTCGTTCAGCGCCGGCTTGTTCGTCCCGCGGTATTTCTTGGTGACGTGCTCGAACCGGATCATGACCCGTCGAGCCTAAGCGCGCGCCCGGAGGATGCCAGGCGCGACACCCCGCGCGCGCGAGGTCGACTCAGTCGTCGTCGTCCTTGCGCTTGCGCCAGCGGATGCCGGCGGCGATGAGGCCGTCGAGGTCGCCGTCGAAGACGACTGCCGGGTTCCCGACCTCGTAGCCGGTACGGAGGTCTTTCACGAGCTGCTGACCGTAGAGGAAGTAGGAGCGCATCTGGTCGCCCCAGCTCGCGGTGATGGTGCCGGCGAGCTCCTTCTTCTTCGCCGCCTCCTCCTCGCGCTTGAGGAGCAGCAGGCGCGTCTGCAGGACGCGCATCGCGGCGGCACGGTTCTGGATCTGGCTCTTCTCGTTCTGCATCGAGACGACGAGACCGGTCGGAAGGTGGGTGATGCGCACGGCCGAGTCGGTCGTGTTGACCGACTGACCGCCGGGGCCGGAGGAGCGGAAGACGTCGACGCGGATGTCGCCTTCGGGCACGTCGACTTCGACGGCCTCCTCGAGGGCCGGGATCACTTCGACGGCCGCGAACGACGTCTGGCGCTTGTCGGCGCCGCCGAACGGGCTGATGCGCGCGAGACGGTGCGTGCCCGCCTCGACGGAGAGGGTGCCGTAGGCGTACGGGGCATCCACTTCGAACGTCGCCGACTTGATGCCGGCGCCTTCCGCGTAGGACGTGTCCATCACCTTGACGGAGTACTTGTGCCGCTCGGCCCAGCGCAGATACATGCGCAGCAGCATCTCGGCGAAGTCGGTGGCGTCGTCGCCGCCCGCGCCGGATCGGATCGTGACGACGGCGGGGCGGTCGTCGTACTCGCCGTCGAGGAGCGTCTGCACCTCGAGCTGGCCGATGACGTCCTGCAGGTCGGCGATCTCGCGGCGCGCTTCGGCGGCGGTGTCCTCGTCGTCCATCTCGTGGGCGAGCTCCACGAGCACATCGAGGTCGTCGAGGCGCTGCTCGACATCGGTGACGCGCTTGAGGTCGGCCTGGCGGTGGCTGAGTGCGCTCGTGACCTTCTGCGCCTTCTCGACGTCGTCCCAGAGGTCGGGCGCGCCGGCCTCTTCGGAGAGCCGCTCGATCTCCGCGCGGAGCGCGACGACGTCGACCACTGCGGCGATGTCGGAGAACGTGGAGCGCAGGGCCTGGATGTCGGCGGAGGGATCGAAATCAAGCATGACACTCCAGACTAACGTGGATGGGGTGACGGATGCCTCCACCCCCGAACCCATCGGGGGCATGCTGTGGAAGCTCGCACCCGTGATCTACGGCCCGACCGTCCTGTTCGCCCTCGGCGAGGGCGCCGTGATCCCGCTCCTCCCGGTCTTCGCCTCGCGCCTCGGCGCCGACGTGCCGACGGCCGCCCTCGTCGCGGCGGCGCTCGTCGTGGGCCAGCTGTGCGGCAACATCCCCGCCGGGTGGGCCGTCGCGCGGGTCGGGGAGCGTGTGACGATGGCGATCGGCGGCGTCATCGCGATGCTCGGCGTCGCGGGGCTCGCCCTCTCCCCCAACCTGGGCGTGCTCACGGCATCCGTCTTCGTCATCGGGTTCTGCGCGGCCGTCTTCGGACTCGCCCGGCACTCGTTCATGACGACGCGTGTACCGCTGTCATTCCGCGCGCGGGCGCTGTCGCTGCTCGGTGGCACGTTCCGGCTCGGGATGTTCGTCGGACCCTTCATCGCGGCCGCGCTGATCGCCGTCTTCGGCGACGGTCATGCGACCGTGTGGTTCTTCGGCGTCTGCCTCGTCGCGACGGTGCTGCTCGTGCTCCTCGGCCCCGATCCCGAGGCGCAGACCCCCGCACGCCGCGTCGCCCGCGTGGAGGGCGATTCGCGCCTCGCCGAAGACACCGGCGAAGCGGTGACGGGTTCGATCCCCACCGCCGAGCGCGTGGGCGTGTTCCGCACGATGTGGCGCTACCGCTCCGTGCTGTCGCGCCTCGGGCTCGCGGCCGCGTCGCTGTCGGCGGTGCGTTCGGCGCGTCAGGTCGTGCTGCCCCTGTGGGGCGTGTCGCTGGGGCTCGACGCGCAGACGATCGCCCTCGTGGTGGGTGTGTCGGGAGCCATCGACTTCGCCCTGTTCTACGCGAGCGGCCAGGTCATGGACCGGTTCGGGCGACTGTGGGCGGCCCTCCCCGCGATGGTCCTCATGGGCGCGGGCTTCCTCGCGCTGTCGTTCACGCACGACGCTCTGCAGGCCCCGATGTGGTTCGCCCTGTTCGCCGCGGTCCTCGGCGTCGGGAACGGGCTCTCCAGCGGCATCCTCCTGACCCTCGGCGCCGACGTCGCACCGCAAACCGATCCCGCGGCCTTCCTCGGGTCGTGGCGGACGTTGACGGATGCCGGGGGTGCCACCGCTCCCCTGCTCGTCTCGGCGCTGTCGGCGACGTTCTCGCTGTCGCTCGCGACCGGCGCGATGGGCGTCATCGGGCTGCTGGGTGCTGCGGCGTTCGCGCGCTGGGTGCCGCGGTTCGTGCCCCGGCAGCGCTGAGGCGTGGGCGGGGCCTTCGGGTCGCTCGGACGCGTGCCGGGATGTCGTGCACCGGGCTCCTGCTCGCGCGCTCGCGATCAGGTGATGTCGATGGGCTGGCGCGCCTCGGCGTAGCCGAACGCGTTCTGCTCGACGGGTTCGTCTCGATCACGGCGGAGCAGCTGGGTAGGGCACCACCCCGTGATCGCACCGATGAGAAGGAAAGCGGAGCAGATCCCGGCGGGGATCGCGCACCACAGCTGGCCGACGCTCAGCGCGAACGACCCGGCGATCACTGCGGCGACGACGCGGAAGACACGGTCGGCGGGAGTGGTCGCGCACGAACGGAACACGCGGCGCTCAGGCATCCTGCGCGGCGATCTGCGCGCGGACCTCGTCCATGTCCAGGCCACGGACGGCGTCGATCACCTGCTCGAGCTGCGGCGCTGCGAGGGCTCCCGGCTGGGAGAAGACGAGCACGTGCTCACGGAACGCCATGAGCGTCGGGATGGAGGTGATCCGGAAGCCGGCGGCGAGTTCCTGCTGCGCTTCGGTGTCGATCTTGCCGAACACGACGTCGGGGTGGGTGGTCGACGCGGTCTCGAAGACGGGGCCGAATGCGCGGCACGGGCCGCACCACGCGGCCCAGAAGTCGAGCAGCACGATGTCGTTGCCCGTAATGGTGGTCTCGAGGTTGTCGAGGGTGATCTCTCGGGTAGCCATGCAGTCAGCATACCCCCATGGGTATTGACGCGACCGTCGAGGGCCCGCGCTGATCCCGGTCGGGCCGCCTCAGCGCAGCGCCGTCCGGCTCGTCGCGGTCGCCTCCAGAGTGAAGCCGTCCGGCACGAACAGCGTCAGGACGGGCGGGCGCCACCGGGTCTGCACCGTGACGCGCGCGGAGAGGCCGTCGGGCGTCCCGGCGGACACGAGCGTCGCCGTTCCGAGTTCGCCGAGCAGCGCGGATGCCTGATCGTGCACGCCCTGGTCGGTGAGGACGGCGGTCGCGCCGTCGGGGCCGACGGACACGGTGAAACCGTCGGCGCCGGCGAGCGCAGCGGCATCCGCGGCGGCATCCGCGCGCTTGTGGGCGAGGTACAGACTCGTCGCGTCGACGCAGACGAGGACGAGGAGGATCGCGATGAACGCGTAGCCGAGGGTGAGCAGCAGCACCGAGCCCTCGTCGTCGCGCTGATCGCGTTCGGGGTGATCCGCTGGCCTCACGGTGTGATCCCCCACAGGCGCGACACCTTCTGCACGGAGGTCGACTCGACCGGGACCCGTGCGATCTTCTCGAGCCCGAGGATCGCCGGCACCAACGGCAGCGTCGCCTCGGCTCGCACCGTGACGGTGAGGATCGCGCCTGCGGCCGGGCAGGTCGTCGTGGTGTGGGCGCAGTCGACGGTCACAGCTACGGTGGCGGGATCGAGGCCGTACTCCGCGACGATCGCATCACGCACCCGATCGGCACGGGCATCCGCCGTCACGACATCGGGAGACGTCGCGATCGTCCGCGCGAGTTGACGCGCGCCCGTCTCGACCCCGAGCGCCTGCCCCTGGATCGCACCGAGGGCGACGATGAGGTAGACGATCGGCGTCAGGAGCAGCAGCCCCACGAGGATGAATTCGAGCGGCGCGGAGCCCTCGTCTGCGGGCATCCCCTCATCGCGGGGCCACTCAGTCGAAGCTCTCGCGCGGAGCATGCGCGGTCACCTCCAGTGCGCCGGGGATGCCGATGAGCCCGACGAGTGGCAAGGTGGCCGTCACGGTGACCTGCACCTGCGGGCCGGCGGCTCCGTCGGTCGGGGTGGCGACAGCGGTGGCGCCGAACCCGTCGCCGACGGCCGCACCGACCAGCTGCTCGGCCCGGCTCGCACCGTCGCCGGGAGCCATGTCGGCGAGCGCTCCGTAGTAGGCGCCCTCGACCGCGGCGTCGTGGACGACGTTCCGGACGTAGACCGCGATCGCCAACTGCACGACCGCGAGTGTGAGCAGCGTCAGCAGCGTGCCGACGAGGACGAACTCGACCGTCGCGGAGCCGGTGTCGTCGTCTCGGAGCGTCCGCACGGTGACGACCGCGGGCTCAGAAGCCCGAGACGCGGCTGATCGCCTGGTTGAACAGGTCGGCAAGTGCGGGGCCCGCGACGGCCCATATCGCGATCACGAGTCCTGCCGTCATCAGCGTCACGAGCACCCAGCCAGGAACGTCGCCACGTTCGTCCTCGCGGAGTTCCCGCACGTTCTCACGCATGAAATCGAACATGGCGCCAGTGTCGTCAATCGCCGCCGCCTGCGTGCGAGTTTTCCACAGCCTCAGCCGAGGCCGAGCTTCAGCAGGACGATGCCCGGGAACACCGCGAAGACCACCGACAAGGGCAAGATCATGAAGACGAGCGGGAGAAGCATCAAGATCTCCTTGCGCCCGGCCGCTTCGATCAGCGCCCGCTTGGCCTCCTCACGGGCATCGACCGCCTGTTCCTGCAAGACGAGGGCGAGCGGAGCTCCCCGATCGATCGCCGCCACGAGGTGCTCGACGGCACGGGAGAGCGCCGGCACCTCGCACGTTTTCGCCACGCTGAGTAGCGCGTCCGCGAGGCTCGACCCCGTGCCGCTCGCGAGCACGGCTCCGCGGAGTTCCTCCGTGAGCACACCGGTGCCCACGTCCCCCACGCGCCGCAGCGCGTCGCGCAGCCCCTCCCCTGCGGCCAGGCACAGCGCAAGGAACTCGAGCACGGTGGGAAGCTCCTCCTCGATCCGCGCGACCCGCCGCCTCGCAGCCCGGGTGAGTTGCTGCTCGTAGACGACTGCGGCGATCACGGCACCGAGCGGCGGCAGCACGGCCGCGATGACGCCGCCGCGACCGGCGAGAGTGGATGCCACGGCGAGCGCGCCTCCTGCGAAGAGCCCTCCGACCGCCCAGCCGAGCTGCACGGCACGGAAGGCGACGACGTCGGGCGCCCGCCCCGCTTGGCGCAGGCGCTGGGCGAGGGCATCCCCACCGCCCCAGCCCGCGGCGACGCGATCGCGTATCGATCGCCAATCGGCGACCGCCGGGACGGGCTGCAGTGGCGTGAGTCCCGCCGGATCGGCGATGTCGCGCACATACGGTGAGATCCGGCGAATGAGGCTCGGCGCCGCCCAGCGCGGCACGCGACGAGCGATCAGCAGAAGACCACAGGCGAGGGCCACGCCGAGGACGATCGCGGACGACAGCAGCGAGAGGTCGCTCATCCGAACCACCGCTGCGGTTCGGGAAGCCGGCCGAGCCGCATCGTGAGGCGATACGCGAACACCGACACGACCGCCCCCGCCAGTACCAGAGCGACTCCTGTGCCCGTCGCATATGCGGCCGCACCCTCGGGGCGCAGCGCGAGCAGCAACAGCACGATCCAGGGGGCGACGACCCCGACGACTGCGGCGCCGCGCACCCACGACTGGCGCGCCTCGACTTCGGCACGCAGCGTGGCATCCGCACGCACCGACGCCGACAGGGCGCGCAGCACGTTGGTGAGCTCCGTCCCGCCGACGTGGCGGGCCATGCGGAGCGTCTCGATGATGCGATCGGCGACGGGGTCCGCGAGGGTGGCCTTCAGACGCAGCGCGCTGGAATCGAAATGCCCAGAGGCCGCGACGTCCTGCGCGAACCCCTCGAACGCGGCCCGGAGCGCCGGGGGTCCGCTGATCGCGAGGGCCGACACGGCATCCGGAAGCGACATGCCGGCCCGGACGGCCGACACGAGCAGGTCGCAGACGTCGGCCCACAGCGCGCGGCGGGAGCGACGAAGGCGCCGTCCGCGTGCGCGCAGCCACGAGAACGGCGCGACCGCGCCCGCGACACCGGCGACGAGGGCGACGGCGGGCAGTGCGGTCACGAGCCACGCCGCGGCCGCGCACACGCAGCCGACAACCGCGGCGACGACGGCAGGCCGCCCGACGGGCACATGGGCGAAGCCCGCCTCCTGCAGAAGACGAGAGACGCGGCCGTCCGCACCCGGGCGCTCCGTGCGGCCCCGCACCGGCCAGAGCCACGGCGACAGCATGAGCAGGAGACCCGCAGCGAGGACCGCGCCCCAGACGACGGTCACGATGCCTCCCGCGCCGACGCGGCATCCGAAGCGCGGTACACGACCCGTGTCTCCACATCCCCGCCGACGAGGCGCCCGGTGGTCTCGACGACCTCTTCGACGAAGCGGCGTCCATCGGCGGCGCGGCGGCAGTGGACGACGAGATCCACGCCGGTCGCGATCGCCGGGCCGACGAAGCCGGCGTCGATGTTCTGGCCCGCGAGCAGCGGCAGTGCCGCGAGGCGCCGCAGCGCATCGGATGCCGAGTTGGCGTGGATCGTCGCGGCGCCGGGCACACCGGTATTGAGCGCGAGAAGGAGGTCGAGGGCTTCGGCATCCCGCACCTCGCCGACCACGAGACGATCGGGCCGCATGCGCAGCGCTTCTTTCACCAGGCGCCGGAGGCTCACGGCGCCTGTGCCCTCGAGGCTCGGCTGTCGCCCTTGGAGCGCCACCGAATCCGGTGCGGAGACCGCCAGTTCGAACGTCTCCTCAACCGTGACGATCCGGTGCTCCGGCGGGCACGCGCCGATGAGCGCCGCAAGCAGGGTCGTCTTGCCCGCGTGCGTCGCGCCGGACACGAGGATGCTGCGCCCGTCGGCCATCGCATGTCGGAGGAGCGCCGAGAGCCGTTCGGGCATGGCGCCCGCGGCGACGAGGTCGCGCAGGGTTCGACGCGCCGTGAGGAACTTCCGGATGTTCACGGCGTAGTGCGTGCGCGTGACGTCGGGGATCACCACGTGGAGCCGGCTGCCGTCCGGGAGGGAGGCATCCACGAAGGGCTGGCTCAGATCGACGCGTCGGCCTGTCGCGTGCAGCATCCGCTCGACGAGATCGCGGACGGCGTCGTCGGTGAGCCGGATCGGAACGCGTTCGCTGCGACCGGCCCGCGCGGCGAAGACGGTCGCGGGGTCGTTGATCCAGATCTCCTCGACCTCCGGATCGTCCAGCAGCGCCTGCAGCGGCCCGTACCCGGTGACACGCGCGAGCACGTCGCGCATGCAGGCGGCCTCATCGTCGATCACATCGAGCCCGCGCGCGAGGGCGTAGTCGTTGTGGCGGCGCACCTCGGCGAGCGCGACCTGCTGCGCGCGGTCGGGGCTTCGCAGCGGGTCCGCCTGCTCCTCCCGCAGCCGGTCCCGCACGCGCGCGGCGACCGCGTCGAGCACGGGAGCGGGAACGGGCGCAGCGAAGCTCACCTCCGTATCCTGACCAGACTCCCCATCGCCCCGTCGGAGTTATCCACAACACGATTGACCCTGTGGTCTGACCACAGATAGACTGTCGCCGTGCTGACCATTCCCGAGACCCTCGCCGTGCAGGCCGACGCCGCGGTGCACAAGTCCGATGCGCTGCGCTCCCCCGGGCGCTTCGCCGTCTCGGGAATGCTCGCCGGGGCCTACATCGGCATCGGCGTCGTGCTGATGGTCTGTACCGCGGGTCCTCTGCTCGCGGCCGGGGACGGGCTCGCGAAGCTCGTGAGCGGACTCGTGTTCGGCGTCGCCCTCACCCTCGTCGTCTTCGCGGGCGCCGATCTCCTCACGAGCGCCATGATGATCACTCCCCAGGGCGCCCTGATGAGCGCGATCGGTCCGGGGCGCGCCGCCGTCGTCCTCGTCGCGACGTTCGTCGCGAACCTCGCCGGCTCGCTCGTGTTCGCGGGTCTCATCGTCGCGTCGGGCGTCCTGCACTCGAATGCCGCGGCCGGCAAGATGCTCTCCGACATGCTCGCCGCGAAGGCGCACGAAGGCCCGATCGAACTCCTCGTCCGCGGCATCCTGTGCAACGTCCTCGTCTGCCTCGCGATCTGGATGGCGGCGCGCGTGCGCTCCGAGGTCGCGAAGATCCTCCTCATCTTCGCCGCGATCCTCGCCTTCATCTCCTCCGGCTTCGAGCACGTCGTCGCGAACATGACGACCTACGGCATCGGCCTGTTCTCCGGAGACCCGAATGCCACCTGGGGCCTGTTCGCGAACAACCTGCTGTGGGTCGGGCTCGGAAACCTCATCGGCGGCGCCGTCGTCGTCGGGCTCGGCTACTGGATCATCGGCGGTTCGCCGCGCGTTTCTGCCACCGCCCCCGCACAGGCCGAAGAGCCCGCCCGGATAGACTGATCACCCCGCGGGAGTGGTGAAATCGGCAGACACGCAGGATTTAGGTTCCTGTGCCTTCGGGCGTGTGGGTTCAAGTCCCACCTTCCGCACAGCGTGATGTCGTTACGCTCTGACTGTCTGTGCTCTCAGGCATCCACCTCCTGATCGATGGGAACCACCGCGTGCACTCTCTGGCCCTCATCCCGTGGCTCGACCCCGCCCAGATCATCGGCGCCGCCGGCCCCTGGGCGCTGCTGGTGGTGTGCTTCATCGTGTTCGCCGAGACGGGCCTGCTCATCGGGTTCCTGCTGCCCGGCGACACGCTGCTGGTGATCTCGGGCCTCCTGTCGCACTCCAGCGAGACGCTGCCGAACGGTGTGTTCGGCGTGAACGTGTGGATCGTCGCGCTGCTCATCGGCCTCGCGGCGTTCGCGGGCGGCGAGGTCGGATACCTCATCGGCCACAAGGGCGGACCGGCCGTGTTCGAACGCAAGGAATCGGGCCTGTTCAGCCGCAAGAACGTCGAACGCACGAACGCGTTCTTCGAGCGCTACGGCGGCCTCACGGTCATCCTCGCGCGCTTCGTCCCGATCGTGCGGACGTTCGCCCCCGTCGCGGCCGGCGTCGGCCACATGCCGTGGCGCCGCTACACGCTCTACAACCTGATCGGCGCGATCCTGTGGGGCTTCGGGCTCACGATGTTCGGCTACCTCATCGGATTCATCCCGCCCGTGGCGGACTTCGTCGAGCACTACATCGACCTGATCCTGCTCGCCGCGGTCGGCGGCACGGCGCTCGTGACGCTCTGGCACTACATCTCCGAGCGCCGCAAGGTCAGCAAGGAGAAGCGAGAGGGCGTCGACCAGACCCCCGTCGAGCCGCTCACCGACGAGGCCTGAGCCCGTCAGGACGCCTTGCCCCCTCGGGCCTCGCGTGCCTTCTCGACGCTCGCCTTGAGGGCGGCCATGAGGTCGATGACCTCTCCTCCGGCATCCTCGCGCTCCGACTCGCCGAAGGTCTCGGCCGTGTCGATCGCGTCGCCCTTCTCGAGCTTCGCGTCGATGAGCGTGCGCAGTTCCGCCTGGTACTCGTCGACGTACTGGCTGGGATCGAAGTCGGCCGAGAAGCTCTCCACGAGGGATGCCGACAGTTCGAGCTCCTTCGCGGAGATCTTCACCGGTTCGTCGAGACTCGCGAACGAGGCCGCCCGCACCTCATCGGCCCAGAGGAGGGTCTGCAGCACCAGCACATCGTCCCGCACCCGGAGGGCCGCAAGGCGGGTCTTCTGCCGCAGCGAGAAGCGCACGATCGCCGTGCGGTCGGTCTGCTCGAGCGTCTGGCGGAGAAGCACGTACGCCTTCGGTGAGGCCGAGTCGGGCTCGAGGTAGTAGGCCTTGTCGAGCGTGAGCAGGTCGATCTGGTCGCTCGGGACGAACTCGACCACCTCGATCTCGCGGGAGCGCTCCGCGGGGAGCGAGGCGATGTCCTCGGCGGTGAGCACGACGGTCCGCTCTCCGTCGTCGTAGGCCTTGTCGATCTCGGCGTACGGGACGACCGCGCCGTCGAGTTCGCAGATCCGCTGGTACCGGATGCGCCCGCCGTCGGCCGCGTGCACTTGGTGGAGCGGCACGTCGTGGTCTTCGGTCGCCGAGTACACCTTCACCGGCACGTTGACCAGCCCGAAGGTCAGCGCACCCTTCCAGATCGCTCTCATCGTCCCAGTCAACACTGCCCCACCCCGGCCGCGCCAGGGCCCCGGAGGGCTAACCTCGGGGCATGGCGGGCAGTGGGGTGGTGGTGGAGGTCGGCGGGCGCCGCGTGCGGCTCAGCAGCCTCGACAAGGTGCTCTACCCGCGCACCGGCACGACGAAGGCGGAGGTGATCGACTACTACTCCCGCATCGCACCGATGATGCTCCCCCACCTGCGCGGGCGGCCGGTCACACGCATCCGCTGGCCCGACGGTGTCGACGGGGAGTCCTTCTTCGCGAAGGACCTCGAGCGCGGCGCGCCGGAGTGGCTCCGCCGCCGCGCGATCGACCACTCCGGCGGGGCGAAGGACTATCCCCTCATCGACGATGTCGCCGGTCTCGTCTACCTCGCCCAGGTCGCGAGCCTCGAACTCCACACGCCGCAGTGGCGCTTCACGGATGCCACGGGCTCGGCCGGCCGCGGACGGCCCGACCGGCTCGTCCTCGACCTCGACCCCGGGCCGGGGGCCGGGCTCGCCGACTGCGCCGAGGTCGCCCGGTGGGCCCGCGAGATCCTCGACGGAGTGGGGCTCGCCTCCTTCCCCGTGACGAGCGGATCCAAAGGCATCCATCTGTACGCGGCGCTCGACGGCACCCGCTCGTCGGAGGAGATCACCGCGTTCGCCCGCGAGCTCGCCCGCGCCCTCGAAGCCGACCACGGCGATCTCGTCGTGAGCACGATGTCGAAGGCGGCGCGGCCGGGCAAGATCCTCGTCGACTGGAGCCAGAACACCGCCGCGAAGACCACCATCTCCCCTTACTCACTCCGCGGTCGCCCCGAACCCTGGGTCGCAGCCCCCCGCACGTGGGAGGAGCTCGACGACTCCGGCCTGCGGCAGCTGTCGTTCACGGAGGTGCTCGCGCGCGCGGACGAGCGCGGCGACCTGCTCGCTCCCCTCATTCCGGATGCCACGCACACCCTCCGCGCCTACGTCGCCAAGCGCACGGCCGGCGCGACTCCCGAGCCCTTCCCGGGCGCCACCCCGCCGCGTGCGTCTCCGGAGGCGAGGTTCGTCGTGCAGGAGCACCACGCCCGGCGGCTCCATTACGACCTGCGCCTCGAACACGACGGGGTGCTCGTGAGTTGGGCGGTGCCGCGTGGCATCCCCGCCATCGGCGAGCGCAACCACCTCGCCGTCATGACCGAACCGCATCCGCTCGAGTACCTCGACTTCGCCGGCACGATCCCGCACGGGCAGTACGGCGCCGGGGAGATGACGATCTGGGACACGGGCGTCTACGAGGCGGAGAAGTGGCGCGACGACGAGGTGATCTTCACCGCGACCGGCAGGCCGGGCGGCCCGCTCGGCACCGCGCGGCTCGCCCTCATCCGCACGAGCGGAGCGGGCGAGAAGTCCCAGTGGCTGCTGCACCGCATGGCCGATGCGCCCGCGGCGGAGCACGCCGCCGCGACGGGCGGAACCGCCGCAGAACGCCCGGCGAGCGCGGCCACGACGGGCCAGCCGCCCGCACGCGATGCACCGATGCTCGCCGCACCGTCGACGCCCGCGCTCGCGTCCGCGGCCGCGCAGCGGTGGGGCGAGCCGTGGGTGGAGTTCAAGTGGGACGGCATCCGCGCGATCGGCACGTGGGATGGGCACCGATTGACGCTCCGCGCGCGCAGCGGCACCGACATCACCGCACGCTACCCCGAACTCACCGCCGTCGACGCGGGTCTCGGCGATGAGGCGGCAGTGCTCGACGGCGAGATCGTGGCGATGGATGCCGGCGGCCGCCCGAGCTTCACGCGTCTGCAGGCGCGCATGCACCTGACCAAGCCGCACGAGATCGAACGCGAGAGCGCACGGACGCCCGTCACCTATCTGCTGTTCGACGTGCTGCGGGTCGGCGGGGAGGATGTCGCACCGCGTCCGCTCCGCGAACGCCGCGCCCTGCTCGAGCAGATCACCGCGGGGGCGCGCGCTGCGATCGTCGTGCCGCCGGTCGAAGACGACGTCGACGCGGCCCTCGCCGCTGCACGCGAACTGCACCTCGAGGGCGTCGTCGTGAAGGATCCCCGCTCCCCCTATCGGCGCGGCGCCCGGTCGGGGGAATGGCTCAAGGTGAAGCTGACCGCGACGCAGGACGTCGTCGTCGGCGGGATCCGCCCCGGCCGCGGCGGCCGGACGGGGTCGATCGGATCGCTGCTCCTCGGCATCCCCACGGAGGAGGGCCTCCGTTACGTCGGCCGCGTCGGCTCAGGGTTCAGCGACCGCGAACTCGCCCGGCTCGGCGAACTGCTCGGCCCGTTGCGTTCCACCGAGAACCCGTTCGTGGGTGTCCCCGCAGCCGACGCGTCGGACGCGCAGTGGCTCCGACCCGAGATCGTCGGAGAGGTCGAGTACGCCGAGTTCACGCCCGGCGGCACGTTGCGACATGCGCGCTGGCGAGGCATCCGCCCGGACATCGACCCCGGCGACGTGCGACGCGGCTGAGGGTGGCGATTCAGTCCGCGGCAGCGTCCTGCGTCGTGCCGCTGCCCCGGAAGACGCCGACCCGGTCGCCGTCCAGCACGAACTGCAGCGCCGTACCGGGTGGGTAGCTCTCGCGCAGCTCACGCGGTGCGTCTGGACCGACGACGAATGCCACGACCGCGGGGAAGGATCCGGCGGCGCATCCCGACCATCCGGATGAATACTGCTCATCGTTTCCCCCGACCATGCCGACGAACAGGCATCTCTCTGTTGCCTCCGCAGCCCGCCCGTAGATCTGCGCCGCCCCAGTCACTCCCACCGTCAAACCGTGGAAGCGGTAGATGAGGCCGTCGTTCGTCGTCGGGAACCACGAGTTGCGGAGCTCGTCGTCGGTGATCGGTTCATCGAGCGTGGCGACCTGAAAGGCGCCGGTCTGCGGAGATACCGGGCGAATGGATGCCAGTGCGAAGACGGTTCCCCCGACGATCAGAGCGACCGCGACGATCGACGCCGCCCAGGCGATGATCCAGACGCGCGCGATGGGCCGGATGTTTCGCGGCACGGCAGGCTCCGCGGGCGCTGTCGCCTCACTCTTCTCGGTGGGCGCAGCCGCCACGGCGGGCGCAGACGGCGTCTCCTGCCGCGGCTCTCCCTCCGCCGGGGCGGGTGCGTTCAGGGCCTCACCGGCGATGGCGGTGTCCGACGGTGAGGTCTCACCGCTGCGCGCACTCGCGCGCGCCGCCGCCTCGAGCTCTCGCAGGCGGGCGAGCCCGACCGGGTCGGCATCGAGATCGGCGCGAGGTCCATAGGCGCGCGCTTGGAGCGCGGCGAGCTCCTGCGCGTCGGGCGTGGTGGATGTCACCCCTGCATCGTCGCACGTCAGTGCGCGTCATGCTCCCGATGACCCGCGGGCTCGAACTGGAACGTCGAGTGCTCGACGTCGAAGTGATCGGCGAGGTAGTTCTGCAGCTTCGAGAGCAGCCGCGCCGAGCTGCCGTCCTCGAGAACACTCGGCTCCACCACGACATGCGCGGTGAACACGGGAGCTCCGCGGGTGAGCTGCCACACATGGATGTCGTGCACCTCCGCCACGCCCTCGGCGCTCAGGATGTGGTCCCGGATCGTGCCGACGTCGGTGCCCTCCGGCGCCCGCTCCCCCAGCACCGCGAACACTTCGCGCAGCAGCGTCACCGCGCGCGGCACGATCATCACCGCGATGAGAAGGGATGCCAGGGCATCCGCGGGCATCCATCCCGTCACGGCGATCATGATGGCCGCGACGATGACGACAGCCGAGCCGATGAGGTCGCCGAGCACCTCGAGATACGCCCCGCGGACGTTGATCGACGTCCGCTGCGCGGCGGAGAGGAGCCACATCGAGACGGCATTGGCGACGAGACCCGCCACGGCCACGACGATCATGAGCCCGCCGTTGACATGGGCCTCCGCCGGCTGCAGGAGCCTGCCCACCGCTTCGACGGCGATCCACACGCACAGGATGATCAGGAGCACCGCATTGATGAGCGCACCGAAGACCTCGGCGCGCTGGTAGCCGTACGTGTTCCGCTCGTTCGCCGGACGCGCGGCCACGAGGCTCGCGATGAGCGCGATCACGAGGGCCGAGGCATCCGCGAACATGTGCGCGGCGTCGGCCAGCAGTGCGAGCGAGCCGGTGAGGATCGCCCCGACGATCTGCACGACCATCACCGTCGCGGTCAGCGACAGCGAGATCGTGAGCAGACGATGGTTGGCCTGCCCGCGGATCCCGGAGACGCCGTGCGCGTGGTCGTGCATGCTTCGAGGCTATTGCCCCGAAGGCGTTCCCTGGGAGCCTTCCGCCCAGTCGGGAATGAACGTGATTCTCACTCGCGGCGCAGCGCTGACAGCCGAGTGCGTCAGAGCTCCCCGAGCAGCGGCACGAGGGCGGCGAAGGCGCGGGCACGGTGCGACTGCGCGGCCTTCTCCTCGGCGGTGAACTCCCCCGCGGTGCGCTCGCGACCCGGCTCCTGGCCGTCGGGGATGAAGATCGGGTCGTACCCGAATCCGCCGGCGCCCGCGCGCGCAA
The DNA here is from genome assembly GCA_029960085.1 of Microbacteriaceae bacterium PS02067. Classification (GTDB taxonomy): domain Bacteria; phylum Actinomycetota; class Actinomycetes; order Actinomycetales; family Microbacteriaceae; genus Microbacterium. Next base: position 15,780 of record JASCPG010000052.1, read on the forward strand.
CGGCGAGCCGGCCCGGCCAGATCCCCTCGACGACGTGCTCGGCTCCGTCCGGGACGACGAGGGCGATCACCGAGGTGAAGTGCGCCGCGCGGTGCGGGTCGGCGATGTCGAAGAGTTGATCGAGCAGCAGATCGAGGTTCGCCACGGCATCCTTCCGATGCCCCGCCCAGTACGCCGAGAAGACGCCCGGGGACCCGCCGAGGACGTCCACGCAGATGCCCGAGTCGTCCGCGAGCGCCGGTAGCCCCGTGTGCGCGGCCGCCGCGCGCGCCTTGATCAACGCGTTCTCCGCGAAGGTCACCCCGTCCTCGATCGGCTCGGGGCCGTCGTAGCCGACGACCTCGATGTCGGGGCGGGTCGCGGCGACGATCGACCCGAACTCCTCCACTTTGTGCGGATTGTGGGTCGCGAGGACGATCTGGCGGGCCGCGGAGCCCGAGTTGGAGGAGTTCGGCACGGGATCAGCCTTCGAGGGAGGCCGTCTGCGCGTCGCGCAGCTCGCCGCACCCGGCGACGCCGAGCTCGAGGAGCGCGTCGAGCTCGCGCTTGTCGAACGGGGCGCCCTCGGCCGTGCCCTGCACCTCGACGAACAGGCCGCGCCCGGTTACGACGACGTTCATGTCGGTCTCCGCGCGGACGTCCTCGACGTAGGCGAGGTCGAGCATCGGCTCCCCGTCGATTATCCCGACCGACACGGCGGCGACCGAGTCGAACAGGACCTTCGCGTTCTTGCCGACGAGGCCCTTCGCGCGCCCCCACTCGACGGCGTCGGCGAGCGCGATGTAGGCGCCCGTGATGGCGGCCGTGCGTGTGCCGCCGTCGGCCTGCAGCACGTCGCAGTCGATCACGATCGTGTTCTCACCGAGGGCCTTCGTGTCGACGACGGCGCGCAGGGCTCGGCCGATCAGACGGGAGATCTCGTGCGTGCGCCCACCGATCCGCCCCTTCACGGCTTCCCGGTCGTTGCGGCTGTTGGTCGCGCGCGGCAGCATCGCATACTCCGCCGTGACCCAGCCCTTGCCCTTGCCGGTGAGCCACCGTGGCACGCCGCCCGTGAAGGATGCCGTGCAGAGCACCTTCGTGCCGCCGAACGAGATCAGCGCCGAGCCCTCGGCGTGGGCGCTCCAGCCCCGCTCGATCGTGACGGGACGCAGCTGGTCGACGCTGCGGCCGTCGGCCCGGACGGTCGTGGAGGTCTGCGATTCGGTCATGGGGTTCCCTTCGGAAGGTCGATGGCGCCGGTCTGCACGAGGCGGACGGCGGAGACGCCGCGGCCCATGAGCCGGTCGGCGAGGTTCAGGAAGTCGTCGGCCGAGTCGCCGGTCGCCTCGTAGACATGGGATGCCACGGCATCCGGCCCCGCGAGCAGGTCGCGCGACACGAGCTGGCGGTACACGTCCTTCGCGGTCTCGGTGTCGCTCGAGACGAGCGACACGTCCGGCCCCATGACGTAGCTGATCGCGCCCTCGAGGAACGGGTAGTGCGTGCAGCCGAGCACGAGCGTGTCGACCCCCGCGTGCCGAAGCGGCGCGAGGTACTCCTCGGCGACCGCGAGGACCTCGGGCGACCCCGTGATGCCGGCCTCGACGAAGTCGACGAACCGCGGGCACGCCTGCGCGAAGACGGTGAGGTCGGGGTTCACCCCCAGCATGTCCTGGTAGACGCCCGAGCCGATCGTGCCCGCCGTGCCGATGACGCCGACGCGGCGGTTGCGCGTCGTCGCGACGGCCGTGCGCACCGCAGGGCCGATCACCTCGACGACCGGCACGTCGTAGCGTTCGCGTGCGTCGCGCAGCATCGCGGCGGATGCCGTGTTGCACGCGATCACGAGCATCTTGACGCCCTCGTCGACGAGCGTGTCGAGCACTTCGAGGCTGTACCGGCGGACGTCCGCGATGGGCTTCGGCCCGTACGGCGAATGGGCCGTGTCCCCGATGTAGAGGAGGGATTCGCGGGGCAGCAGCTGCGAGACCGCACGCGCCACCGTGAGCCCGCCGACGCCGGAGTCGAAGATCCCGATCGGCGCGTCATTCACGATCACCCAGCCTACCCGTCGTCGCTAGAGTGACGGCATGGCCTCGAGCGCTCTGCTGACCGACCGGTACGAACTCACGATGATCGATGCGGCGCTCCGCGATGGCACCGCCTCGCGCCCGTGCGTGTTCGAGCTGTTCGGCAGACGCCTCCCGGGTGCGCGACGCTTCGGCGTCGTCGCGGGCACCGGCCGCCTGCTGCAGCAGCTGCGCGACTTCCGCTTCGACGACGACGAGCTGCGCTACCTCCGCGACAACCGGGTCGTGAGCGCAGAGGCGATCTCGTTCTTCGAGGGGTACCGCTTCAGCGGGTCGATCCTCGGCTACCGCGAAGGCGAGGCGTACTTCCCGGGGTCGCCGGTGCTCACGGTGGAGGGCACGTTCGCGGAGGCGGTCGTGCTCGAGACCCTCGCCCTCAGCATCCTGAACCACGACTCGGCCGTCGCGAACGCCGCGGCGCGCATGTCGATCGCCGCGGGTGACCGCCCGCTCGCCGAGATGGGCTCGCGCCGCGCCGCCGAGCGGTCGGCCGTCGCCGCCGCCCGTGCCGCCTACATCGCCGGGTTCGGTGCGACGAGCAACCTCGAGGCGGGCCGCGCATGGGGCATCCCCACGATGGGCACCGCCGCGCATGCGTGGACGCTCCTGCACGACACGGAGGAGGACGCGTTCCGCAGCCAGATCGAGGCTCTCGGCGCCGACACGACCCTCCTCGTCGACACGTACGACATCCGCACGGGTGTCGAGACGGCCGTGCGCGTCGCGGGCACGGGGCTCGGCGGCGTGCGCATCGACTCGGGCGATCTGCCGACGGTCGCCGCCGAGGTGCGTGCGCAGCTCGACGAGCTCGGGGCGACGGGAACCAAGATCACCGTGACGAGCGACCTCGACGAGTTCGCGATCGCGGCGCTTGCCGCCTCCCCCGTGGATGCCTACGGCGTCGGCACCTCGGTCGTCACCGGGTCCGGGGCCCCGACGGCGGGCATGGTCTACAAGCTCGTGGCACGCCAGGGCGCCGACGGCGGCTGGGTGGGGGTCGCGAAGGCATCCACCGACAAGGCGTCAAAGGGCGGACGCAAGGCGGCATTCCGGACACTCGAGCGCGGCACGGCGACGAGTGAGCTCATCGTCGTCTCCGACGGCTTCGAGGAGGTCGCGTCGGCGGCGGAGCACCCCGACGCGCGGGCGCTGCAGGTCGTCCTCGTCGACCACGGCGAGCCCGACCCGGCGTACGAAGGCCACGCCGGCGTCGCCCTCGCCCGCGAGCACCACGCCATGGTCCGCGAGGAGTTGCCGGTCAAGGCGCTCGCGCTCAGCAGGTCCGACCCGGCGCTGCCGACGGTCTACGTCGACGCGGAGTGAACCGGGTCAGTTCATGAGCGACTCGTAGATCTCCTTGCACGTCGGGCACACGGGGAACTTCTCCGGGTCGCGGCCGGGGGTCCACTTCTTGCCGCACAGGGCCCGTACCGGCTTTCCGGTGAGGGCGGATTCGAGGATCTTGTCCTTCTTGACGTAGTGCGAGAACCGCTCGTGATCGCCCGGCTCGATGTTCTCTTCGCGCAGGAGCTCTTCGAGCTCGCGGTCGAGGGTCAGGGTGCCGCCCTCGTCGGGGCGGTCGAGAGGGGTGCTCATGGCATCCGAGTGTAGCCGTGGCACACCGCACGGGATCCGATCAGGTCGACTCGGCGAACTCCATGAGGCGCCCACCCCGGCGCTCGAAGACCGCGCCACCGCCGAAGATGCCGGCGAGGAGGACGACGAACCCGACGCCGAGTCCCGTCCACAAGGCCGTCCATGCGAACGACGGATCGTCGCTGAGCGCCCGCCACGCGAACCACAGCGCCGGGGCGCTCAGCGCGATCGCCCCGAGCAGGACGACGGCCTGTGCGAGCCCGCCCGACGTGCGCTGAGGCTGCTGGAACGGGCTGTCGCCGGGCCGGGAGACGGGGTACGGCAGGAGCACGGAAGACAGCGACGACAGACCCAGTCCGCAGAGGAACAGGCTCGCACAGACCCCGATCATGGCGGGTAGCATCGCCCACCGGCCATGCAGTGAGATGAGCATCGGCACGGCGACCGCGAGCACCGCGGTGCCGATGAGCGCGACCGGCACGAGGCGGCCGCTGCGATCGGATGCCCCGCGCACGGCGGCGGCCACGTGCATCCACACGGCGGAGGAGTCGTAGGCGAGGTCGTTGTGGGCGATCCACCCGAAGAAGAGCGCCATGAGGGGCGCGGGGACGAGCACGACGTACTCCGGCGGGACTCCCACGATGAGGAGCGGGACGACGACCACGGCGGCGACGACGGGCACGATGAAGAGGTCCACGAGGTGCCGCGGATCGCGCAGCCAGTAGAGGAGGCTCCGCGCCGCGATGCCTCCGCCGGGGGTGCTGGGGGTCAGGGCGAACCATCCGAGGCCCGCGCGCTCGCGCCCGGATCCGGGCCGCTCCGTCGTCGTCAGCAGCAGTCGGACGAGCCAGAACCACAGGGCGCCGAGGCCCAGCACCGTGAGCACCGCGACGGTCACGCTCACACCCACGGACCCGTGCAGGACGGAAGCACCGGGAAGCGCCCACGCGGCGCCGAGCGGAGTCATCGCCAGGACACGCACGGCCTCTGCGAGTGCGGACGGTACCTCGCCGTCCCACTCGAGCGAGACGAAGAACACCGCGATCGGCACGGCGACGATGATGAGACCGACGAGGAGGAGTCCGCTGAGCTCGCGCGAGCGCCGCTCCCTGAGCGCCAAGCCACCGAGGGCGAGGGCGACCTTGGCCGCGAGGAGGCACGTGAGCACGCCCAGCACCAGGGCGAACACCGTGAGGGCGGGCGCCGCGCCCTGCGCCACCCACAGCATCCCCAATGCGACGGCGATGGCGGTCAACGCGATCACCGGGACGCTGATGATGCTCGCGAGGAGCGTGACGCCGGCCACCCGCGCGGGTGAGGCGCCGAAGACGGCGAAGCGTCGCGGGTCGAGCTGATCGTCGAACCCGCCGACGAGGGCTCCGGCGAAATAGCCGAGGGTGAGGGCGGTTCCTGCGACGACGGTGACCGTGTACGCGACCTCGGTGTCGACGCCGCGGAGCCGGAGCGCCCCGAAGAACACCGCACCCACGGCGATCACGAGGAGCACGAGCCCGACGATGCGCCGCGTCAATTGGCGCCCTCGGCCGCGCAGGGCTCCGACGAGGAGGTCGAATCTCAGTCGGAGAACGTGTGCAACCACTCGAGGCCCTCCACGTCGCCGCCGCTGCTGGACAGTTCGAGGAATCGCTCTTCGAGGGTCGACCCTCCGCGCACCTCGTCGAGGGTGCCCTGCGCGAGCACCTGTCCCGCCACGATCACCGCGACGCCGCTGCAGACCCGCTCGACGAGTTCCATGCCGTGACTCGACAGCACGACCGTGCCGCCGTGCTCGACGTACGCGGAGAGGATGTCGAGGATGACCGACGACGACACGGGATCGACCGACTCGAAGGGTTCGTCGAGCACGAGGACCCGTGGCGAATGGATCATCGCACCGGCGAGCATGATCTTCTTCGTCATGCCCGTGGAATAGTCCGAGACCTTGCGTCCGAGCGCATCGGAGAGATCGAACGCGCGGGCGAGATCCGCCGTGCGCGACTCGACGACGGCGGAACGCAGGCCCCGCAGCACGCCGTAGTAGTACAGGAGCTGACGGCCGGTGAGGCGGTCGAAGGTGCGGAGGCGATCGGGCAGGATGCCCATCTGCCGCTTCGCCCGGGCCGGGTCCTTCGTGAGGTCGATGCCGGCGACCTCGATCGAACCGGCATCCGGGCGCAACAGGCCGGCGATGAGCGACAGCGTCGTGGTCTTGCCGGCGCCGTTCGGGCCGACGATCCCGTAGAAGGTGCCCGCCGGGACGGTGAGGTCGATCGCGTCGACGGCCGCCGTCTGACCGAACCATTTCGAGACGCCGCTGAGGCGCAGCGCCGGGACGGCGGCGTCGGCGTCGATCTCGACGTCGATCTGCGGGAGCACGTCGACGTCGTCGCCGACGTCCCCCGTTTCCTCGCGTGCGTCCGGGATATCCTCGGGCGCCGTCTCGACGACGGCCTCCGCCGCGAAGACCTCGTCCGCGATCTCAAGGGTCGCGTCGGGCTCGGGGGCCGGCTGTGCGCCGGTGCTCGAGTCGAGGACCGCTTCGGGTTCCGCGACGGGCTCCGCCGCGGCATCCGGCACGTCCTCGGGAGCCGGCTCATCGGTCGCGACAGGCCCCGGCATCGGCGGCACGTCCGGAACCGCCGGCACATCGACGACCTCAGGGAGGGCGGGAACAGGCGGCAGGTCGACCGGCACAGCGTGCGCCTCGGCGTCGAGACGTGCCGCCGCGACGGCGGCGGGAACGGCGGGCGGCGGGGGCGGCGTGGCCTTGGCCGTGCGGGGAGCGCGCTTCTTGGCGGGCGGCGCCGGGCGCTTCGCTGGCACCGGGGGC